>PLYS01000503.1 GCA_003153455.1 Betaproteobacteria bacterium
GACATCATTTTCCGGGGTGGTTTCGATGCGATGAATCGCTTCTTCGTTGAGAACCAGTTGAGCGACGGGTTGCCGATTGTTCCCCCGACACGCGAAAAAGTGGAGCAGTTCCTGCGTTTCACCGATCGCGCTCCCGATGAGGTGCTTGGCATCATGCTGCCGGACAGCCGCGCCGCGACGGTATGGAGTATTGCGGTGAACGCAGTCATGGCCGGCTGCCGCCCGGAATACATGCCCGTGCTGATTGCGCTCGGCGAAGCGATGGCGGATCCGTACTACGGTGTCGAGCATAGCGGCAACACGCCCGGCGGCGAGACGCTGATCATCCTGAACGGACCGATCATCAAGGAGCTGGGCTTCAACTATACGCAGGGCGTGATGCGCGACGGCTTCATAGCGAACACGTCGGTGGGCAGGTTCTGGCGGCTGTATTTGCGCAACGTGGCCGGCTTCCTGCCGCACAAAAACGACAAAGCGACGTACGGCAACACGTGGCGCGTGGTGGTGGCGGAAAACGAAGACGTGCTGCGCGAGATCGGCTGGGAACCCAACAGCGTCGAGATGGGCTACGCGGCGGGCGACAATACGGTGACCATCGCGCGCTACACCGGCGGCAACCTCGTCTCGTCGGTTTCCGGCAGCACCCCGGAGCAAATGCTGCCTTATCTCGCGGACGGGGTGATCAAGCAAACGTCGTGGCAGATCATGTTCACGGTGGGGCAGGGCATGGGCACGCTGCGCCCGCTTATCCTGTTGAGTCCGATCCTTGCCCGGACGATGGCCGCCGGCGGCTGGTCCAAGCAGGATCTGAAGCGGCAGCTGTTCGAGCATGCGCGCATGCCGGCGTGGCAATTCGAGCGGTACCTTCGGGATTGGACCATGAAGCCCACGTGGGACCTCGCGCAGGAAGCGCGGCTCGGACGCATACCGAAAGTTTTCTACGAGTCGGATGATCCCAACCGTATGGTGCCCATCGTGTGGGAGGCCGATGATTTCATGATCGCGGTAACCGGCGATCTCATGCGCAACAGTGCTTTCGTGTTTGCGCATAACGGCGTGCTGGGTTACCCGGTCGGCAAGCAGATCCACTTGCCGAAGAATTGGCAGCGCCAACTTGCGGCCGTGAAAGACAAAGATGTCGCTGCGTCGCAGGCGTGATATCTGGGATGTTGTGGTGGCAGGCGGCGGCATCGCCGGGCTCACCGCGGCATGGTATGCGGCCCGGCGCGGCCTTGCGACCGCGTTGTTCGAAGCGCAGCCGCATTGCGGCGGCCAGGTTGCCACCGTCAACGTGCTCGACGATTGGCCGTCGGTCGATGGGAGTTCCGGAGTCGAGCTTGCCGCCGCATTGGTGAACAGGCTGCACGGGCAAACGGTGGAAGTCTCATATCAGCCGGTGCATGCAGTGGCCCTGGGCAAAGGCGTGCTGCTGGTCGAGACCGGGGGGCGCACATTGCGTGCACGCCGGGTAATCGCCGCCACCGGCGCGCGACTGCGCACATTGCAAGTACCGCGGGAAGAAACTCTGCGCGGCAAGGGCGTGTCGCAATGCGCCCATTGCGATGGTTATTTCTTCCGCGGTCAGGACGTTGTCGTCGCAGGCGGTGGCGACGCCGCGCTGCAGGAGGCATTCGTGCTGGCGTCCGTTTGCCGCTCGGTCGTGATTGTTGCGCGCTCGAAACTACGGGCGAAGCAGGGCTATGTCGAGCGCGCCGCGGCAGCGGCGAACATACGATTCATCTGGGATTCGGTGGTCGACGCGGTACTGGGCAACGGCACGGTGAGCGGAGTGCGGCTGCGCAACGTAAAGAACGGAGAGGTCGCGGACCTCGCCTGTGCTGGAGTTTTTCCGTTCATCGGCGTGGAACCCAACAGCGCTTTTCTTCCGCCCTCGGTGCGACGCGATGAATCCGGGCGGGTACTCACCGACGATAGCCTGCGCACGACCGAGCCGTCGATGTTCGCGATCGGCGCCGTCCGTGCGGGCTACAGCGGCGAATTGGTCAACGCGGCAGGCGAAGCCGCCGCTGCCGTTGCGACGATCGCCGGCGAGCTCGGGACGTGAGCACGCGGGGCTATGGATAAACGGAGCATCGCGCGGAGCTGCATGGGCTGGAGACTGTTGATCCTGTTCGCTTGTGGTGTCACATCGGTATACGCGCAGGGCTATCCCAATCGCCCGGTGCGCCTGGTGGTTCCGCTCGCGCCCGGCGGTGCAGGCGACATCGTGGCGCGCACGGTCGCCGCGAAACTCTCGGAAATGTGGGGCCAGCAAATCGTGATCGACAACCGCGGTGGCGCCAACACCATCATCGGCACGGAGATCGTCGCCAAAGCCAAGCCCGACGGCTACACGTGGCTGCTCGGGGTGCAGGGAAGCCTGGCCATCAACCCCGCGTTCTACGCCGGGCTGCCATACGATGCCATCAACGATTTCGATCCGGTAACCCAGCTCACCAATTACGGCTATGTGCTGGTAGTGCCGCCATCGCTTCCCGTGAAGAGCGTGCGCGAGCTGATCGTACTCGGCAAAAGTCGTCCCGGGCAACTCACCTACGGCATATCGGGGACCGGCGGCTCCAACCATCTCGGCGGAGAGCTGTTCCGGCTGATGACGGGCGTGAAGATGATCCCTGTTCCGTACAAAGGCAGCGCACCGGCGCTGACGGCACTGCTTTCGGGCGAAGTCACGGTGATGTTCGACACGCTGATCACTTCCATTCCTCAACTCAAAGCAGGACGGCTGCGAGCGCTGGGCGTTACGCTGTCGCGGCGTTCCAGTTCCCTGCCTGATGTGCCCACCATAGCGGAGTCGGGCGTACCCGGTTACCGGTTTGAGGCATGGCAGTCCATCGTGCTCCCGGCAGGAACCGGCAAGGACATCATTAACAAGATCCAGGCCGACACGGTCAGGGTACTGGCGCTGCCGGATGTGCGACGCAAGCTCATCGATGAGGGCGCCAACGAGCTGGTGGGATCGAGCCCCGAGCAGCTCGCGAGCCTGATCCGCTCGGATATCGAGAAGTATCGAAAACTGATCAGGGATGCCGGTGTTTCAGCGCACTAAAACCCGTCTCAAAAAAACCAAGACGGCAATTAGCCGCAGATAAACACTGATTAACGCCGATGAAAATCCACAACCACCAAGCGCCACGCGCACTGCTGGTTATCATCACTGCATCGCTGCTGATCCCGCATGCGTCTGCTCAAATTTACCCGAGCCGGGCGGTGCGCATGGTCGTGGCGTACGCGGCCGGCGGCAGCAACGACATCGTGGCCAGGGCGCTCGCGCAAAAGCTGACCGAAATGCGGAGCCAACCGGTAATCATCGATAATCGTCCGGGCGCGGGTACGGTTATCGGCACCGACGCCGTCGCTAAAGCCGCTCCCGATGGCTATACCCTGCTCATCACGCCCCCGGCATTCGTCATCAACCCGGGCCTGGTACCCAAGCTTCCGTACGATTCCCTGCGCGACTTCGCTCCAATTACGCTGATCAACATCAATACGGCAGACTTCCGCGAGCGTCTGAAAGCCGAGGGGTCGGACCCGGTCGGCAACACGCCGGAGGAGTATGCGGCATTCCTGCGCGACGAAATTCTGAAGTGGCGCGGCGTCATTCGGTTCGCGGGCGTGAAGCCCGAGTAGCGCGTATTCTTCGTGCGTCATTTTGCAGCCGGTTCGCGTCGCGGACCTCACAATCGGAACGCACATCATGGACTTTACTTTAGCCGAGCCACAACGCATGTTTCGCGATTCGGTCGCAGCCTTCGCGCGCAAGGAGTTGGCCGATGGCGCGCTTGCGCGTGCGCATACGCCCGAATTTCCGCGCGATGTCGCGAAGCTGATGGCGAAGACAGGCCTGCTCGGCATCACCATGCCCGAGGCGGATGGCGGGGGCGGCGGCACGCTGATGGATGTGGTGCTGGCGATAGAGCAGGTGGCGCAATACTGCCCGCGCAGTGCAGATGCCATAGCGGAAGGCAATTCCGGCGCGATTCGGGTGCTTGCGTACTTCGGCAGCGAGGACCAGAAGCGCCGGTTTCTGGCGCCGTTGCTGAGGGGCGAAGAGGTCATTGCGGTCGCCATGACGGAGCCCGATGCGGGTTCGGCGACCACCGATCTGCAGACCACGGCTACCCCCGATGGCGAGGGATTTCGCATCAACGGTTCCAAAGTGTTTCCGAATCCCCACGCCGATCAGTATCTGGTCTACGTCCGTTACGGGCCGCGCGTCGAAGGCATCGGTTCAGTGATGATCCGTCGAGATACGCCCGGTTTTTCGATCGGCAAAATATCGAAGTTCATGTCAGGCGCCGACTGGGCGCCGATTTTCTTCGATAATGTCTATGTGCCGCCGCAGGATGTGCTGCTGCGGGCAGGCGGATTCAAGAAGCAGATTGCGGGGTTCAATGTGGAACGCATCGGCAACGCCACGCGCTCGCTCGCGTATGGCCAGTACTGCTTCGACGCCGCGCGCGACTACGCGATGACCCGGCGGCAGTTCGGGCGCCCGTTGTGCGAATTCCAGGGATTACAATGGAAGTTCGCCGACATGAAAGTCAAGCTCGATGCCGCGCGTCTCTTGCTGTACCGGGCTGCAACCAACGCGGACAAAGGCTTTCCCGCGGCCGACGAAACGACGATCGCGAAGCTGATGTGCAATCAAACGGGGTTTGACG
>PLYS01000166.1 GCA_003153455.1 Betaproteobacteria bacterium
CGGCGAAGTCGCGCAGCGTATCGAAGCCGGGATTGCCGTAAAGGTGGGGATTGATGACCAGCGCACCCTGGTGCGCGAGCGTGATGGTGTAGCCGTCCGCCGTTGCTTTCGCGCCCATCGCGGTGCCGATGTTGCCTTGGGCGCCGCTGCGGTTGTCGATGATCACCTGCTGCGCCCAGAGCTCGGTGAGTTTGGCGCCGACCACGCGCGCGAATGCGTCGGTGCCGCCGCCAGGCGGGAAGGGCACGATAAAACGCACCGGCCGGTCAGGATACGCGTCTGCCGCCAGGCCGGGCGTGGCAGCGAATACCTGCGCAATCACAAGAATGGCCATCAACCGCTTCATGCTGCTCCTCCCAAGTTTGCGGATTCGTATTATGTGCTCCACATGCGGCGCGGCATGCGGAATAAAACTTGATCGAAGCTCATTCGCCTTTGATGCCGGAGTCCTTGATCAGTTTGCCCCACTTCGCGACTTCAGCGGCGATAAACGCAGTCGTTTCGCGGGGCGTCATGCTGCCGGCGTCGAAGCCCATCGCGGTCAGCCGCTCGGCGATGTCAGGCATTTTATAGACCGCCGAGAATTCCGTTTGCAGGCGTTCAACGATGCGCGCCGGCGTTTTGGAGGGCGCCAGCGCGGCAAACCAACCGTCGACCACATAACCGGGCAGGCCGGATTCGGCGGCGGTGGGGATTTCCGGCGCGACGCTGGTGCGCTTTAAGCCGGTCACCGCCAATGCGCGCAGCCGGCCGGCTTTGATTTGCGGAAACGCGGCGCCTAGCGCGGTCGACAACACCTGCACTTGTCCGGCGACGATCGCCGCGGTTGAAGCGCCGGCGCCCTTATACGGGACATGCACCATATCCACGCCCGCCATGCGCTTGAATAGCTCCATCGCCAGGTGGCCGCTGGTGCCGACACCGGAGGTCCCATACACCAGCGCGCCCGGCTTGGCCTTCGCCAGCGCGATCAACTCGCGCACCGAATGCGCCGCGACCGACGGATGCACGACCAGCACATTCGGCGCCGAGGCGAGCACGGTGATCGCGGCGAAGTCTTGCGGCGTTCGATAGGGGAGTTTGTCGTAGAGGAAAGGGTTCGCCGCATAGCCGAGCGCGACGACGAGCAGCGTGTGGCCGTCGGGATCGGACTTGGCGACGATCTCGGTGCCGATGATGCCGCCCGCGCCGGGGCGGTTATCGACCACCACCTGCTGGCGCCAGCGCTCGCTCAACTTCTGCGCGACGAAACGCGCAGCGATGTCCGAAGTGCTGCCGGGCGATCCGGTGATCATGCGCACCGGGCGGTTGGGGTAATTCTGCGCCGGGTCTGCACCCTGTGCCGCGGCGACCGCCGCTGTTGACGCGAGGGCCGGCGTTAACGCGAACGCCAGCGCAGCCGTTTGAATCCAGCGCTTCATCTTGCTAAACATCCGGTGTAGCCAGGACGTGCTTCTGGATCTCGCGCACCGGTTTCTGGCCGCGGATGTCGCGACCCGTCGGCACCCACGTGCAGACCGAGGCCCCGGGAGCCCACACGGTCTTGTAATCGCCGGGCACGAAAAACTCGACGAACACCATGTCTTCATCGCCCTCGCTCCTGAAAAAATGCCGTTCGAAGTCGTGAAAATAAACCACGTCGCCCTTGCGCACCTGAAACGGCTGCTCGTCCGCATAAGCGGTGGCGCGGCCCTTCAGCAGGTACATGAAGTGCTCGGCGCCCTCGTGGTGATGATTCGCCGCCTCCGTTCCCGGCGGATAGATAATCATCTCGCCTTTGAGCGCGTGAGTGCCGAATAACTTCGGCGTCACCACGTAGATGCGCTTGCGCGCATCGTGCTCGGAATCGAGCACCGGCTCGCGCGTCCAGTCGACCACGCGTAACTTAGGCGGATTCTTTGCGAAGGCGGGATCGAAGCGGCCGGCGTTGGGGATTTCAGCGTAGAGCAGCACTGCACCCGCCTGGGTGCTGAGCGTGCCTGTGAAGCCAGGAGGCAGAAACACGATTTGGGATTCGGACAGTCTGTCCTCACCTTGCGGGCGCTTGAAGACGGCCTCACCCTCGAGCACCTGGAACCATGCGAGGTTACCGGCGGGGACGTTGAGCCCGGTCATTGCACCGGCGCCCAGCGTCAGGCGGTCGAGCAGGATATTGGTGTTTTTGACACGCGCGGCGGTGAGCAGGCGCTGGCGCTTGACGTTGTTGCCGATCGGCTCCGCAGCGACGCTGCTCTCATTGAAATGGACGGCCAAGTTGATCTCCTTCAGATAGACGGTTGCGCTGCGCGAACAACACCCGCTGTTGCGGGCGTTGACCACGTTCCGGGCGCGGAAAAGAGCCTATTTGCTGCCCCAGGGCTTGATCGCGTCTTTCAGCTTGTTGTAAGCCTCGAGGTAGCGCGGCCGCTTGCCGGCGTAGATCTTGTCGAAGGCTTCCAGTTGTGCGTCCAGCCAGCGAGCGAGTTCGGTATTGCCCGGATTGGCGGCCTTGTAAGCCTCGTTGATCAGGACGAAGTGGATCCTCGGATCGTAGGGTTGCTTCTCGCCGCCAACCGTCTCATCCCCGGCCAGCAGTCGCAGCAGCATCGCGTCAGCCGAACCCAGCGTTTGTTCGTAGATCGGCTCGCCCTGCATGCGGTACATCACGCTGGTCATGTCCTTGCCGTTTTTCATGGTGAAGCCCATGTCGGCCCAGACCTTTTTCATGTCCGTGCCGGCCTTGACATGGTCGAGGACCAGCTGTCCCCAGGCGCGCAGCGCATCGGGCGCATCCGCCATAAGGTCGGTCAACCGGTCACCGTCGAGGTCCGTCGCATAGACGATGACCTTGCGCTGCTGCATCATGTCATGCAGCAGCAAACCGAAGTTGGTGTCGGAGATGTGTTCGTAAATTTCGCCGCCCCAGTTTTCCATACCGGCCTTGAAGTCCTTGGGCAGCAGGGCGACGATCGCATCGACGTTCGCTTTTTCTTCTTCGTAGGCGTCGACGGAGTAGCGCCGCTTGAGTTCGAATTTCGTGCCCTGCAACAGCCACCGTATGATCCCGGCGTTGACGGTGTCCTCCTGGGCCTGGGTCGGTTTCGTGGCGACGCGCCCGAGCTGCCTTGTTTCGTGCACCATCTTCAGGAACAAACGCGCGGCGTATGCCATCCTGACCCCCGGCGTATTCATTTCGGAGTGGATGTTGCCGGTGCCGGCGTCGACCCGGAACTTCTTCTTGTCCTGCGAGTAGGGCAGGCCGGGCATGAAACGCACACTGGTGATCGTCCCGTAGGGCCGGACATTGCAGTAGACCCCGGCCGCAGTGCGCAGCGGCGCATTGGCAGACTTGCCGGCAACGACCACCTTCTTGCCCTTCTCGTTGACCATGAAGTCGCCGGCGGTGGACCACTTGAGCGACGTGTAATCGAGCTTGCCGAACCAGTCAAGCGATGCGAGCTTGGTGTCGTGCCGGAACTGCGCCATCATGGGCACGCCGAGGAACGGCAAGCCCAGGACGTCTAGCGCCATCAGCGTGCCGTTGAGCGCAAACATATCGGTGAACGCGTGCGCGACCGGCTTCACGTTGCCGTACTGGTTTCCGCCTTCCCAGATGATCGCGTCGGAAATGCCTCGCGGCTTGATCTTGGATCGCTTGTATATACTGTCCAGCAGCTTGAACAGATCGCCGCTCTGTTCTTCCTGTGCAATCTTCAGCAGGTCGAGTCTTTCAGTCATGATTCTTCTTCTCCGTTCGAATGTGGTCAGTCAAGTGATCGGCGTGTTTCGGCGATCTGTCGGGGCGTCCCGAAGGGTTCTTCGAGCAGATTCGTAACGGCCGCGCTCGCTACCCTTCCCATGTTGGTCCGTGGACCGATTATCTCATTTATTCGACGAAAAAAAAGCCCGTCCGGCATGCGCCGGACGGGCTTTTATTCTAAGTATTCTGGATTGCGCCGAGTCGTTAGGCGGCCTGAATATTGGATGCCTGCTTGCCTTTCGGGCCCTGGGTCACTTCGAACGAAACCTTCTGTCCTTCCTTGAGGGTCTTGAAACCGCCCATCTGGATCGCCGAGAAGTGCGCGAACAGATCTTCGCTGCCGTCATCCGGCGTAATGAAGCCATAACCCTTTGCATCGTTGAACCATTTCACAGTACCTGTTGCCATATTGCAGTTCCTTCTTGACTTAAAAAATTACCGGAAAAAGTTTCCGGAGACTGTTTGAGTTTCAAGGACGCATACGGCAAAACCGGTACTGCGATCAAGCTTGAAGCCAAACACCTTTTGGCTTTCTAGGCTATTTGCCAGAGGAAGTCAAGTTTTTGTCAAAAAAGGCCGCTTTTATTACTTGTAAAATCTGGCATTATAGTCAAAATGACAACTGGAGACGGGCAGGCGGACGGTGGTGCGGAGCATGGCGACACGGCATCGCGAAGACACGGTTCTTGAGGCGAAAAAGGCCAAGGTCAAGTCGCCCCCGATGTTCAAGGTTTTGCTGCTAAATGACGATTACACCCCAATGGATTTCGTAGTCTTGGTGCTGCAAAAGTTTTTCTCCCTCAGCCGCGAGAAGGCGACTCAAATTATGTTCAAGGTTCATCGCGAAGGTACTGGTGTCTGCGGTGTTTACCCGCGTGACGTTGCGGCGACCAAGGTCGAGCAGGTGACCGCGTTCGCGCACCAGCATCAGCACCCGCTGCGCTGCGTGATGGAGGAAAACTGATGATTGCCCAGGAACTCGAAGTCAGCCTGCACATGGCGTTCATGGAGGCGCGCCAGAAACGGCACGAATTCATCACCGTCGAGCACCTGCTGCTGGCGCTGCTCGACAATCCATCGACGGCCGAGGTGCTCAAGGCATGCGCGACCGAGATCGACGACCTGCGCAAGCTGCTGTCCGATTTCGTCACCGAGCACACGCCGATCCTAGGCACCGACGATACCGACACCCAGCCGACGCTCGGCTTTCAGCGCGTGATCCAGCGCGCCATCCTGCACGTGCAGTCCTCAGGCAAAAAGGAAGTGACCGGCGCCAACGTGCTGGTGGCGATATTCGGCGAGAAGGA
>PLYS01000554.1 GCA_003153455.1 Betaproteobacteria bacterium
CAGTCCGTACCATTGCACCGCTTCGTAGCCGGGCAGCCCACCTTCGGCGACGGTGGGAATATCGGGCGCGCTCGCGGCACGGGTCGCGCTGGTTACGCCGAGCGCGCGCAGCCGGCCGGCCCGCACGTGAGGGATGGACTGCAGCATGTTCGGCGCCATGATCGCAACGTGACCGGCGATCAGGTCGATGATGCCCGGCGTCGAGCTCTTGTACGGCACATGGATCAGGCGGATCTGCCCCATGCTGGCGAATAATTCCATCGACAAGTGCGGATTGGTGCCGAAGCCGGCCGAAGCCATCAGCACCTGACCGGGCCGCGCTTTCGCAAACGCGATCATTTCCTTCACGGTTTTCACCGGCAGCGAGGGGTGCACCATCATCAGGTTGGGCACGAACACCGCCTGCGTGATCGGCGCGAAATCGCGCATTGCTTCGTACGGCACTTTCCTGAAGGTGGCGGGATTGATCGCGAGCGTGCTCACGCCCATCAACAGCGTGTAGCCGTCGGGCGGCGCCTTGGCTGCCATCTCACCGCCGATCATGGTGCTCGCTCCGGCGCGGTTGTCCACCACCACCTGCCGCCCCCAGCGCTCGGACAGTCCCTGCGCAATCACGCGGCCGACCGTGTCGTTGCCGCCCGCCGGCGCGGTCGGCACGATGACGCGCACCGTGCGGTTGGGATAGTCGCTCTGCGCCCGCGCCTCCGGCGGCGCAACCGGCAAAACCAGTAACGCGGTCAGAAGCATCAGGCTGCGACTGTTCATCATCCAATATTCTCCGCGTTCAAGCTTGCGATTTTGTTGTCGCGAGCATTCATGATGTTTAGTTTGCGAGCTGCCATGATTTTTGTCCTCCTCTGGTTCCTGAATACGGAAAGTAATGGGTCGTTCGCGATTGAATTTGATGAAACTTGCAAACTCCCCGTTCGAGCGCTGAGCGGCTCCGCGATCAGGGCAAAACCAGGCACTTTTGGGAATTGGCCGTGCCGCTCGCGTGACTGCGCTCCCGGCACGTACTCTCATATACACCTGGGTTCCGAAGATGGCAGCCGGCTAAGAGCAATAATCTTCATATTCGCACAGTCGTCTTGGAGCGTATGATAATGTGANNCCACCTCAAGGAGCTGCTGGATGAAGTCTGTCCTCCGGAATATGCCGAGCGTTGCGACAATGAGGCGCACCCGCCGCGTGAGGCCTACGAAGCTCTCGGCAAGCACGGCTGGTTCGGCCTGATTGTCCCGGTCGAGTACGGCGGAAGCGGTGGCTCGGCCATCGACCTGGCTATCATGCTCGAGGAGGCGGGAAGGCATTTTGAAGAGCTCGCCACATGGCTTTTCCGCACGCTGACCTACGGCGGCTATGCGGTACTGACGCATGGTACCCAGGCGCAAAAGGAGACTTTGCTGCCGAAGCTCGTGCGCGGGGAGCTTTCGGTTTGCTTTGGCCTGACGGAACCTCATTCTGGTTCTGATGCTGCGGCGTTGACCACGAAGGCAACCGCGGTCGACGGCGGGTATGTGATCAACGGGCAGAAGATCTTCACTTCCGGCATGGACATCAGCGACTACTGCNNGTGGACACCCGGTTGCCGGGCATCGAGATTCGGAAGATCAAGACCATGGGTACGCGTGCCATCGGGACCACGCAGGTTTTTTACACCGATGTAAAGGTACCGGGCTCCGCGGTGCTCGGTCAGGTGGATCGGGGATGGGAAGCCCTGGATGCCTATCTTTGGTACGAACGGCTGGGCTTGTCCGCCGCCAGAACCGGAGCGGCATGGGCTGCGTTTGATTACGCGCTGGAGTATGCGAAGACCCGCAAGCAATTCGGGCGGCCAATAGGCCAGTTTCAGGCGATCTCCCACAAGCTCGCTGACATGAAGGTGATGCTGGACGTTTCCCGGACGTTGGTTTACCGGTTTGCGTGGCTGATGTCGCAAGGGAAGGCAACCCGCCTGGACGCGGCGGTCGTGAAGCTGCAAACCAGCGAGGCGTACAAGGCGGTCTCGGACATGGGGCTGCAAATCCTGGGCGGATACGGGTACTGCATGGAATATCCGATGCAGCGGTTCTTCCGCGATTCGCGCCTGGCCACCATCGGGGTCGGCACGTCGGAAATCCAGCGCAATATCATCGCGCGGGGCTTGGGACTTTAAGCCGCGGAAGTACCGGCGAACACCGATCACTCGGCTTTGATGTTGCCTTTGTCGATGACGTCTTTCCACATCGGGACTTCCCGGGCGATCCGTGCCCGCAAGACTTCAGGCCCCCCTGCGATCACCTCGAGACCCATCTGTCGCAGAAGGTCGCGGACTTCGCGCCGTTTGAGGATCACGATGGTTTCTTTCGCGAGCCGATCGACAATCTCCTGCGGCGTGCCGGCGGGCGCGAGCATCGCCACGAAGGTTTCCGATTCGGTGTTCGGGTATCCGGCCTCCGCCAGGGTCGGCACGTTTGGAAGTTCGGGCCAGCGCTTGCTCCCGGTCTGTACCAGCACCCTGATGGTCCCGGCGTTTACGTGCTGCATCAAGCCCAGGATGTTGTGTGACCCTACCTGTGTTGCCCCGCTCAGGGTCGCCAGGATCGCCGGCCCTCCGCCCGCGTAAGGCACGTGAGTCACGCTGATCTTGGCGCGGGACTTGAACAATTCCATGCCGAGGTGCGGCGTCACTCCGATGCCGGCACTTGCGTAGTTCAGGAGGTCCGGCTTGCTCCGGGCGAGCGCGATGAAGTCCGCGATGCTGTTGATGCCTGAATCCGTGCGGGTGGCAATCACGTTCGGTGAAGCCCCAGCGTCAACGATCGGCGCGAAATCCTTGACCGGGTCGAAGCCTGCCTGCTTGTAGAGGCTCGGATTGACAACCAGGACGCTGGAGGTGACGAGCAACGTATGGCCGTCGGGCTTGGCGCGGGCCGCAGCGGCAATTCCGATGTTCCCGCCCGCGCCGGAACGGTTTTCGATGATGACCGACTTGCCCAGCGCCTCGGTCAGAGGTTTGGTCAATACGCGGGCCAACGAATCGCTCGCACCGCCCGGCGGGAATGGAACGATGATCGAAACCGGGCGCTCCGGATAAGCCGCCGCCAGAGCGATCCCCGCCGACATCACACCCGATAGCGCAATCGCCAGGGCCGGTGCGCCGATTTGCAAAAATGCACGCCGGATGATTAGGGCCGATCGCACAGTACGCATGTTCAGTTTGCGTGCGGCCATGGCTTTGCGACTCCTCTCAGTGCTTGGGGAAAATGCGGCGGGAATGAAGCGGAACGGGGAGTCTAGCCAATGCGCGGAAGTACTGTCAATGCAAAATCATTTGCAGCGCGCATCGCTCAGCAACAGAACGATGAGAATCAAAGTTATTCTCGCCTCACGCCGATGACTATCACTCCGGCTGAATTCCGGCGGCTTTCGCCACTTTCGCCCACTTCACGGTTTCCGCCCGGATGAAAGCGGCGAACTCGTCCGGCGAGCTGGCGACCACCTCGGCCCCGTCGCCAGCAATGCGTTCTTTGCTTTCGGGCAGGCGCAGGACCGCGGCTGACTCCTTGTGCAGCCTCACAATGATGTCTTGAGGCGTTCCGGAGGGAGCAAGCAGGCCATACCACTGTACCACCTCGTAGCCGGGCAGTCCGCCCTCGGCGATGGCCGGGATATCGGGCGTAGCCGCAACACGGCTCGCGCTGATCACGCCGAGAGCACGCAGCTTGCCGGTCCGCACGTGAGGCATGCCCGACATCATGTTCGGCGCCATGATAGCAACGTGACCGGCAATCAGGTCGATCACGCCCGGGGTCAAACTCTTGTAGAGAACATGGATCATGCGGATCCGCGCCATGCTGGAAAACAGCTCCATCGACAGGTGCGGGTTGATGCCGTAACCGGCCGATGCATACGCAACCTGACCGGGCCGCGCCTTTGCGAACGCGATCATTTCCTTAACTGTTTTCGCCGGCACTGCGGGATGCACCATCATCAGGTTGGGAGCAAACACCGCCTGCGTGATGGGCGCGAAGTCGCGCATCGCATCGTAGGGCACTTTCTTATAGGTCGCCGGATTGATCGCGATCGTGCTCACTCCGAGCAACAGCGTGTAGCCATCGGGCGGCGCTTTGGCGACCCACTCGCCGCCGATGATCGTTCCCGCGCCCGTCCGATTCTCCACCACCACTTGCCTTCCCAAACGTTCGGACAGTCCTTGCGCAACCATGCGCGCAATCATGTCGCCACCACCGCCGGACGCGGTCGGTACGACAAGGCGTATCGGCCGGTTGGGGTAGCCGCCCTGCGCCGGCGCCTCCGTCGGCGCAACCGACAAAACGAGTAGCGCAGTCAAGAGCATCCGGCTGCGACTGTTCACGATCTGATCTTATCCGCGTTCAAGCTTGCGGTTTTTTTTCGCGGGCATTTACGATTCTAAATCCAGCATTTGAACCGCCAAGGACGCTAAGGCCGCCAAGGAAATCAATACCAAGGTGAAGCCGGATGCAATCACCAGATCGGTGATCTTGATGACAAGATTAATACTCTGTTTTCCTTCGCGTTCCTTGGCGTCCTTCGCGGTGAAAAGCTTTCCTAAGAAACACGCCGCTTGTTTCTAGGCATATGGGGCGCGGCAGCCCGCGTGGGCGGTTTTCTAGGTTCAATCCGCCCGCAACCCTGCCGTGCGCACGACCTTGCTCCACCTGGCGATTTCCTGCTTGATATAAGCGGAAAACTGCTCCGGACTGCTGGTCATGGGATCAGCGGCCACTACCGCGAGCCGCTCTTTGGTATCCGGGGCATTCATGATCCTGACGATCTCGCGGTTGAGCCGCGCAACGATATCCTTCGGCGTGCCGGCCGGCGCCAGCACGCCGTACCACGTCGTAACCTCAAAGCCGGGCAGTCCGGCTTCGGTGGCAGTCGGTACCTCGGGCAGTACCGGCGATCTCTGGGACGCGAGCACCGCGAGGCCGCGCAGGCGCCCGGCCTTGATGTGCGGGGCCGGGGCCGGAATGCCGATGAAAAGCGAGTCCAGCCGGCCGCCGATCACGTCGTTCATCGC
>PLYS01000534.1 GCA_003153455.1 Betaproteobacteria bacterium
GACAGCAGCTCCGGCCCCGAAAGCTGGTAGACCTGACCGTCGTGGGCATCGTCTGTCAGGCACTTCACCGCCACCGCCGCGATGTCGCGGTAATCGATCATGCCAACGCGCCCGGTCTTCATGGGCAGGGAAATGGTGCCCTTGGTCTTGACCTCATCGACGAACCACAACATGTTCTGCATGAAAAACTGCGGCCGCAGGAAGGTCCAGTTCAGCCCGGCTTGCCTGACGGCCTCCTCGGATTGGCCATGCACGCGTTTCGCCCCTTTTTCGGCATTGGCGTCGGCGCCGAACGCGGAGATCTTCACCACGCGGCCCACTCCCGCGGCCTTCGCGGCCTGGCTGAACTTCGCGTCCATCTCGACCAGATCCTGGGCGTTGCGGGTGAGAAGCAGCGCAGTAGCTATCCCCTTCAGCGTGTGAGCAAAAGTCGCCGGCTGGCGGCGATCGCCCACCACCACTTCGATGCCCGGGCCCTCGATCCCCTTGCTTTCTTCGGGATTCGCCACCAGCACGCGCACCCGCTGGCCGGCGTCCACCAGTCCGCGCACGATTTCGCGGCTCACGAATCCGCCGCCGCCTGTCACGTAGATCATTTTCTTCCTCCTGTTGATTGGTACCGCGCCCGGAAATCACCGCCAGTGCCGTTCCAGCTTGTGCAAATAAGTTGGAACGGCACTAGTCGGGACGTCCGCCCGACAACTTGATGGCTACCCGCATTTTCTCCAACTATTCGTAGTTGAGTTTCCCGAACATCGCGACCACGATGGGCTGTTGTGATGTGATCATCACTTTCCCTCCCATCGAGGAAAGTCTGGCGTCGGCATCAAGCGCGGCGTCAGGTTGCCCATGCGTCTCTTACCGGGGCGGCAGCAGCGGTTTCTGCCCCGGGTCGAGCTGCACGTCGAAAGTGGTCAGCAGCGCCGCAATTGACGAATAGCTACCCATCAACAAAACCAGCTCGACCAGGCCGCGATCGCCAAAAATTTTGCGGGCGCGCGCAAAGACGTCGGATGCCACCTTTTTCTCACCGAACACCTGGCGCCCGAGCTGAATGATCGTCGCGTCCGTTGTGGCAAGAGTTTCGGTGGTCTTGCGGCCCTTGATGACCTCGATGACCTCCGGCGGGACCCCTTCTTTCAGCGCATTCGGTTCATGGGCCGTCCACTCGAACTGGTTGTCCATTTCACGCGCCGTCACGAGGATTGCGATCTCGCGGACGCGGCCGCTTAGACCGGATTCGTAGCGCAGGTAATTACTGAGCCCACTGAGGTGTTGTGCCGCTTTGGGACTGTAAATATTCAGTCCGCCCGGGCCTTTCAGCCCCGCGAGGGACCTGCCGCCCGTGCGGCCGACCAGCGCATCGTATTGCTGCTTGCCCTGCTCGTCCAAGTCCTCCCGCTTGATCGGGGGAAGCCGGGAGCCGGAATCCGGATAAATATCTGAAGGCATGACCGTCTCTCTACCGGGTCGCGACGTGGCATCCTGACAAAAACTTTCCCGGACCAGTCCGAACCCCATAAGCGCTGCGAAACCGCACGTAAGAAGCACCCTCAAATTGAACACTGGCACTCCTTGATAATTTTTACGCAGTTTAGCCACTTTCATTGGATTCTTCACCCTTGCTGCGTCGAACATCGCACCCGTTGCCGTTTCCATCGCCTTGGGTTGATAGCCAACGTTGACGGCCTTACTCCGCAGGTTACATCTTCGATTCGATGTAGGAATAGATGTAGTTCGATCCGCCATTGACGTTGCCGAGCAGTTGCGAGGTGCCGAAGATACCCGAGCGATGGGAAACACCAAAGCCGAAGTAAGTTTCGCGCAGGGTGCGAACCCCGAATAGATCGCCAACGCTTACATCGATGCTCGGGTCGAGGTAGTTCAGGAGTTTCGATGAGTTGCGTCCTCGTAATGTCTGGTCACGTTGCTCCACGAACGGCAACTTCTGGGCATATGACAAGCCGGCGCCAAAGCCGACGCGGGTCCGGACACGATCGCTCCAGGGAAAGCCGTAGTAAAACGCTTTCATATAGGCGTCAATCTGCCAGAAATCTCGTTGGAGGTCGCGCTCGTCATGATGCAGCAACCCCAGATAGCCAACGAAGTCGAGTGGCCACCCATTAAGGCGCTCGATGAACGGCCGGCCGACTTCAATCGCGCTCACTCGCGTCTGGTCTGCTGTTCTCGTCGAGGCGCACGAAAGCCGCATTACGGATACCAGATTGCAATCGGTGGACTTGCCGTACATAACCTTCACGATCAGCGGTTTGTTCTCCGGCCATATAGCGTGCTCCAGTGAGAAGTCGTACATGAGGCCGAGCATCCCGGAAAGCTGAACGCGGTCGTCAACGATAGGACTGTTGCGAACGCCATTCGCCCACCGGGTGGCGGCAATCCCTGCAAGGAGCCGCCATCGCTCGGTCAGGCTGTACGCGCCATAGAGGCCGACCTGCCCGTTCACGCCGGCCCCCGGCTGGTACGCGGGACGGATCGCGGTCGCTTCGTTGGGTCGTACGCCGTAGTAGTAGTCGTTCAGTTTTTCGTCGCGCGCGGCGAGCATAAGGTAGGGCCGCAGCCGCCAGCGCTCCGTCTTCCATTCGTAGTTGTAGCCAAGACGCAGCTCGTTTCCCTCCGATACGCCGGAGGCGTCATGCAAATATTCCCCGTAGACGGCGCCCCATGGGCCACTGCGCTGGTAGCTCGCGCCGAAGTCCACTTCGGGGCCGCGCCCCGCCATGCCGGCCAGGCTCGACGGCACCCTGTCATACGGAAAACCTTCGAACCGATACGCGAGGAATACGTCGAAGCGGCTGTCGTCCCGGTCATACAGTTTCAGCCCGAACCGGGATGCGTGCAGGTAGACATATTTGCCTTCGTAGAGATACCACGGAACGAAGTCGTTGCGTGTTCCGCCATCGCGATACGGGGAGCTCTCCATTCGAGTAGCGAAACCCATGCCGGCACCTCCTGGCACGGAAAGTATGCCGGTGAGCGGATCGCTCGTTGCGGCGGCGAACTGGCTGCCGAAAGAAATGAACGAGGCAAGGGCAATCGCAGCGGAAATCCTCAGCGTGCTGCTAAATCGTCTACCTCGTCGCCCAGACCTCCGCAAATGCTGCATTCCCAAATTGCTCCTTTTTCCCATTGTGCCATGATCGCTCTCGAATTGCTTTTATCTCCTATATGAATCCAGTTTCGAAATGCTCAATGTCCGCTATGCGTCGATTTGCGACCATTGATGGGAGGCGTTTAAGCTGAACGTCGAAGACGGGTCGGACTCGTTCCGATGCAATCTGCCATCCGATGCGTCGGCTGTTCAGTCAGGAGCCGCAAGCTTCGGAGCGGAAAGCCGGTGGTCGCCACATCTCAGAAAGGCAGGTCATTGATATCATCCATTCTGGGGTGATGCCGCAAGGCCTTGAGCCAGTCAGTAGAAGATTATTGTGTCGTATGGGCGTTGCGCATCACTCGTATTCGCGGTCGCCCCCATCGCCATCGGAACGGATCGATTTGACATGCGCAGCGCCCGTGTATACCGTACGTCGTATAAGATCGAATCGAACAAGGGGGAGTCATGCTTACTCGCTTAACGCGCTCGAGAGCGCTTGTCTGCGGCATGGTTGCGCTTGCCGGAGTTGCGCTGGCGGCGAGTCTCGCGGGTCCGGCATCCGGGCAGGAACAGAAGCCTGTGCCGGTGCCACCTACCCCGCCGCATCCGTCGACGCAGGAGCCCGCGCACCGCACGACCTTCGAGCAGGTCGAGGCGATGGAACGCGAGCTGTCCAACTGGGGCCGCTGGGGCAAGGAGGACGAACGCGGCACGCTCAACCTCATCACAGCGGAAAAAACGCTGCAGGCCGCGCGACTCGCCAAGGATGGCGTCGTCGTTTCGCTCGCCCGCTTCGCCAGCCTCGAGAAGACAATAGACGACTTCAATTTCGGCGAAACCAAACACGAGATGTGGTACGGCGTCGCCGGACCGCCGAAACCGGGCGTGACGCGCTCCGCGCTCGACACGATCAGCTACGGTATTCACGACGGCACCAATTCCCATCTTGATGCGCTGTGCCATTACACGCTGCTGCGCGACGGCAAGGTCGTGGTCTACAACGGGCATGCGTCTGCGACCCAGAAAGGCTGCGGCGCCAACGGCATCGACCGCATGGGGCCCGGCTTCGCGACGCGCGCGATACTCGTCGACATGCCGCTGCTCAAAAACGTCGAGTGGCTCGATCCGCACACGCCGATCTATCCGGCGGACCTCGAAGCATGGGAGAAATTTGCCAACGTCAAAATCGGCAGCGGCGACGCGGTCCTGATACGTACAGGGCGCTGGGCCATGCGCGCGGCGAAAGGCCCGTGGCTCCATGCGCGCGAGGCTGCGGGACTGCACGTTTCGGTGATGCCGTGGCTGAAGAAGCGCGACATCGCGCTGCTGGGCAGCGATTCAGTCAACGACGTGCAGCCTTCCGGGGTCGTCGGCGGTTCCGGGGAGGCCGCGAATCGACCGATTCATTTGCTGTCGATTGCGATCATGGGCACGCCGCTTGTCGACAACGGCTACTTCGAGGATGCAGCGAAGGAAGCCGCGGCCCGCAAATCCTGGGAATTCTTCATGACGGTCCAGCACACTCGACTCGAAGGCGGCACGGCGAGCAATTTCAACGCGCTCGGAATTTTCTAGGGGGGAGGACACCGTGACACAAAGAACGGCATTTGCCGGCGCGCTCGTCGCCGCAAGCCTGTTGCTGACGCCGCAGGCCGCATCCGCGCAAACCATGGTCGAACAGGCGGCGGAACATCGCTTCCAGCTCGATTTCCACGTGAACGACGCGGCGCTGGCGAAAATGTTGCCGCAGGGATGGGAGGCCGTGATCGCCACGCAGGGCGCTGCCAAGGACGCCAATCTGCGCATGATCTTCATCGATCGCGTGGCGATCATTGGCGGCGACGGCAAGCCTGCGGCGCGGCCCACCGCGCGGCTCGTCTATCTCGCCATTCCGGTCAAGCAGACTGCGAGCGGCGCTGCCGGGCAGATGATCATTCACGGACTTACCGGGAATGCGGCCGACGCGCCGGGCGCCTTCGGCGTCTACCAGCATGCGAGCATCGCCAAAATGTCGCGTACGGCTTCGGCTTCAGGTGGCGCGATGACGGGTTCGGAAGACTGGGAATTCGTGGCGGCGAGCGGCGAGCGCATGGAAGTGCATGTGGAATATGAGCGCGGTCCCGCGGCCAAGGGTGGCGGCGAGACGAAGTTCTTCAATCCGAATGATCCGTCGAAATTCCAGATTTTCAAGACCGATCAGGCAATCGACATCATGCGCAATCCGACGACGACGCCGCCGGACCACATCAAGAAATTTTCTTACAAGGCGGGCGGCGGCAAGATCGCGGCGCTGTTCGATGGAGCAGAGAAAGTCGTGAGCTGGGATTCGTTCCCCTGGTATATCCGCACGGTGAGCACGCCGTAGAGCGTTTTCTTGCAAAACTGCCCGCGTGTGCGGGATTAACTGCCGAATGAGTTAGAGATGGGTCGTTTGCGACTGTCGGTGGAAGGTCGCTCATCGGCCAAAAGCGGACACTGCGAGATCTCATATCAACCGGATAACCGCCTTGCATGAAACGCGCGAGCCGGGAATCCATCAGCATCGAGTAGGCCACAAGACCACAGAGCAAAATGTTTGTCGCGCCGCGATTCAATCGACCTTGAGGTTGGAGACGCGGATCGCATCCCCGAGATTCTTCCATTCCTTCGCGATGAGCTTGGTGAAGTCCGCGGGCGAGCCGATGAGCGGCTCTGCGCCGATACGTTTCAGCGCATCGACGGTCGCCGGGTCGCGGACCGCGCTGACGAGCGTGGCGTTGAGCTTTTCAAGGATGGCTTTGGGAGTACCCTTAGGCGCCATGATGCCAGCCCAGCCGTCCGACACGAAACCAGGCAGACCGGATTCGATGACGGTGGGAATGTCGGGCCACAGCGTGGAGCGTTTTTCGCTGCCAATCGCCAGCACGCGCAGCCGTCCCGACTGCACATGGCCCATAAACGCCGGCGCGGGGCCAAACGTGACGTGCGATTCGCCGGAGATGACCGCGGGCACTGAAAGGCCCGCACCCTTGTACGGTACGTGCAGCACGTCGATGTTTGCCATGTGCGTGAACAACACGCCGGCAAGATGGCTTTGGAAGCCGGTGCCAGAGTTGGCCCAATTGATCTTGCCGGGGTTCGCCTTGGCATAGGCGATGAGTTCCTTGACGCTGCGATAGGGTACTTGAGGATTTGTCACCAGCACGTTCTGCGTGACCGCGAACGGCCCGACCGACGCGAAGTCCTTGAGCGGATCGTAAGTCGTGGTCTTCTTGTAAATCAGCGGTCCGATCACCTGGGATGACAGGGAGGCGGAAAGCAGCGTGTAGCCGTTCGGCTCTGCATTTGCGACGATGGCGCCCGCGATCGTGCCGCCCGCGCCGGTGCGATTGTCCACCACGAACTGCTGGCCCAGAATCTCGCCCATCTTGGTGGCAACCACCCGGCTGATCGCATCGATGGAGGAACCGGGCGTCTGTGCGACGAGGAAGCGGATCGGTTTGTTCGGATAGGCCCCCGGTTGGGCCGCTGTTGCCGGGCCCGAATTCAGGCACAGCAGGACGATTAGGCTGAGTGCGAACGCTGCTTTTGGTGCGGACCGCATGGTTTACCTCCTCGTTTGTTATGAATCACGCCGGCCCGAGCGGGGCCTGCCCCGGCTGAGTTGTAATCGTCGTAGGCTGGCACCGGTTACATTAATCCCATCCAATCCGCGGCACAACCGGGAAAAAAGGACGTCGAAGCCCTTTCCCGGGAACGGTTGCGTGTCGCGCTGCTCAATCAGTCCACAGTGATGCCGGCTTCCTTGATGACCTTCGCCCACTTCGCGATTTCGGCGCGAATGAAGGCATCGAACTGCTCCGGAGTATTGGCGATGGGCCTGTAACCCATCGCAACGAGGCGATCGCGTATCTCCGGTAGCTGCAGCACCTTGACCATGTTCGCGTTGAGCTGTTTTACCACTGCGGGAGGCGTTTTCGCCGGCGCCAGGACACCGAACCACGAATCCGCGGAAAAGCCGGGGAAGTCCGACTCGGCGACCGTCGCGACGTCAGGGAGCAGGGGAGACCGCTCGAGGCTGGTCACCGCAATCGCTCTGAGCTTGCCCGCCTGTACATGCGGCAGCGCCGCCGGCAGCCCGTCGAAGGTGATCGGCACCTGACCGCCGAGAACATCGGCGATGGCCGGAGCGCTGCCCTTATAAGGGATGTGCAGCAGGTTGACGCCCGCGACCGACTTGAATAGCTCGCCTGCCAGATGCCCGGCGCTGCCGTTGCCGGAGGTCGCGAAAGCGATCTGTCGGGGCTTGGCCTTGGCGAGCGCGATGAGCTCCTTGACCGAGCCCGCCGGCAGCGACGGATGGGCAACGATGATGATCGGCAGCGTGGTGCCGAGGGTGACGGGCGCGAAATCGCGCAGCGTGTCATACGGCAGCTTGCTGTGCAGGCTGGGGTTGGCCGCATGCCCGGTATAGACCATGACCAGCGTATGGCCGTCCGGCACAGCTTTGGCGACGAGGTCGGTGCCGATGATGGTCCCCGCGCCGGGACGGTTGTCAACGACGACTTGCTGTCCCCACAGATCGGCGAGTTTGGGGCCCATCATGCGGGTGAGAATATCCGAGGGCCCGCCGGCCGGGAATGGCACGATGATGCGCACCGGCCGCGTCGGGAAGGTCTGNNGGCGTGACGGGAAAGGCATCGATCGGCAGCGCGCGCTCGGGAACCTTGAATTTCGCGATTCGCCGCGCGCAGTGTGCGATCAGGCCGGCCTCGTCAAACGCGTGGCCTGCCTCGGGAATCACGAATGCCACCGGGCGCACGCCGCGCGGGCCGTCGATGCCGACCACCTGGCTTGCGCGCACTGCGGGATGCGAGTCGAGCACGGCTTCGATCTCCAATGGGTTGACCAGGAACCCGGCCAGGCGCAGCACGTCGCCCATGCGCGATTGAAACACGAATTCGCCTCCGGCAACCGTGTAGCCGAGGTCGCCGCTTCTCACGAAGCCGTCCGCGGTAAATACGGCAGCGGTGGCTCCAGGGTCGCCGAAATAACCCGCCATCTGGCTCGGGGTGCGGAATTCGAGCTCGCCGCTTGCGCCGTGCCCGAGGATAGCGCCTGTCGCGGGATCGCGCGCGCGCACTGCGCCATCGAACGCGATCATGACACCACCGCCCAGCTCGCGCTGCTCGGGTGGAGCGGTCTCGCTGTGGCGCGACACCATCGCCTGGATCTCGCTCATGCCATAGACGCCGATCAGAGTGAGGCCGCGCGCTTGCGCCGGTGCGGCCTGCCCGGTGCGCGCGCCTATCACCAGGCGCACGCTCGGAAACGCACGCTCTTTCCCGCTGGTTGCGAGTAGCTGTGCGACCACATCGCCTGCCGCAGGAAAGTGGGTCACGCGGTAGCGGTGGATCGCATGCGCCGCCGCAACGGCGTCGAACGTGGGCAGCATCACCAGCGGGCGGCCCGCGGCGAGCGCGCCCATGGCGTTGCCAAGGCCAAACACACCGCACAGCGGGAGCGTGAGCAGAATCCGGGCATCTGGTGCATCGAGGCCAAATGCGCGCGCGATGTCCCCGGCGTGCCGCGTGATCGAAGCCTGGTGGTGCAGCACGAACTTGGGGGCACGCGTCGTGCCCGAGGTGGTGAAGATCACGCAGCCCGCCCCAGGCGCCGCTACGCTTTCTTCCAGCGGAGTCCGGTCGATGAGGGCGGCGAAGTTGTGCACCGGGATGCCGCGGAAGCGAGTCGGCAGCAATTGCTCCTCGCTCTCGCCATAAGCAACGATCGCCGTCAACGATTGCAGCGCGTCGGATGAAACGTCTTCGAGGATCGACAGAAAGTCGACGTGGCGAAATCCAGGCCAAAGCAGCAGAACCTTCGGCGCGCTCCGGCCCAGGATATCGGCCATCTCTTCGCTGCGAAAGCGCGTGTTCGCAGCGATGGCAATCGTGCCGAGCCGGGCGCAGGCGAACAAGGAGGCGATCCACGCCGGGGTATTCGGCAGCCATATCGCCACGCGATCCCCGGCGCACACGCCCAGATCGCGCAAACCACCGGCGAGCCGGCTCGCCATCGTCGCGAGCTCGGCATAGGAAATCGGGCGGTCGCGATAAATCAGCGCGGGCGAACTGCCGAGCGCGCGCGCTTGGGCTGCCAGCATCCCGGGCAGGGTGAGTGCAAGTGAATCCAAGGCTACACCAGCGCAAAGCATAAGCTAATTCCCGTAACCAGGGCAATGATTCAAACGTTGACCAAGAAGGGGGCTCTGGTCCAAAATCGATTCGGAGCGACCTTCTGTCGTGTTTTACGGAGCAAGACAATTGAACAAGCGCATCGGTGCAATTTGTTTCGGATTATCGCTGGCGGCATTGTCGATCGCCGCTAACGTTAAAGCGGCGGACGACTACCCGGCAAGACGCGCCGTCTTCATCGTGCCGACCGAAGCCGGGGGCGATGGCGATCTGCTTGCACGCGCATTGCTGGAAGGCGTTTCGGCGCGAATCGGCCAACCCATCGTCATCGTCAACAAGTCAGGTGCGGCCGGGGCGCCCGGTTACCGCGAGCTTCACGACGCAAAGCCCGATGGCTATACCATCGGCCTCGCGTTTCCCACGCTGTTCATGAACAAGATGCAGGGCCTGATGCCGTGGGATCACCGTGACTTTACGCTGATTGCGCAGCACGGATCATTCGTCCCGATCGTCGTTTCCTCCGCGAAATCGAATCGTCCGCTGAAAACGATAAAGGAAGCGATTTCGTACGCCAACGCGCATCCCGGAGAATTGAAGTTTGCGTTGAGCGTCGTCGGAGGAAGCTGGTGGATGGCCGGAATGATCCTGCAGGCCAATACCAAGGCCGGCTTCAAGAACATCCCCCAGGAAGGGTCGGGTGCTGTCGTGATCGCGCAACTTGCGGGTGGGCACACCGACGTAGGGGTATCCGGCCTGGCGTCAGCCGCGAGCCAGATCGCGGCCGGAAATCTGAATTTCCTCGCTACCTTCGGTCAGGAACGTCTGCCTGGAAAATACGGCAGCGTGCCCACGCTGATCGAGAGCGGCTACGATGTCTCGTGGGACTCGCCGAACTTCATCGTCGGACCTCCGCACATGCCGGGAAACATCGTGGAGAAACTGGCGAAGGCAATCGAGATGGAGGTGAACAAACCGGAGTTCCAGAAGGCCGCGCTCAATGTCAGCGCAACCCCGATCTACCGATCGTCCGATCAACTTCTCAAATACCTCGACAGCCAGCGGGACATTTCGCGGGAGATACTGCGGAAAAACGGGGTCATCAAAGAGAAGTAGCTATGAACAGGAGATGGGCTTTTGTTGGCGAGGTGCTGTTCGGCTGCCTGATACTGGTCTGCGGCATCGTCGCAGTCACGGGTTCCGTTCAACTGGGCTTCGGCAGCCTCTCCCTGCCGGGCGCGGGGCTGTTTCCCTTTTTCGCCGGATTGATGATAGTCATTGCGGCGCCCATCGTGATCGTGAAATCCATCATTGGCAGAGGAAGCGACTCTGAATTCATCCTGAAAAAGGATGCCTTCAGGACGCTTGCCGGAGTCATTGTGGTATTCGCCGCATGGATTCTGGCCATGCCCACGCTGGGTTACGTTGTGGTGACCTTTGCAGCGGTCCTGGCGCTGGCCAAGCTGCTCAGTCTCGAGGGATGGCTAAAGCCGCTGGCATTGTCCGCGGGTACCTCCCTCGCAACCTACATTCTGTTCGATCGCCTGCTGTACCTCGACTTGCCGCGCGGGCTGCTGGGCTAGCCCCATGGACGCGACGGACCAGTTGCTGCAGGGTTTTCTCAACCTGCTGACCGTCACGAACCTGCTGGCCTGCTTCGTCGGCTCTTTCCTGGGCACGATCGTCGGCGTACTGCCGGGTGTGGGGCCGGCGGCGACGATGACCTTCATGCTGCCGTTTACCGTCGGGATGGGGCCGGAAACCGGGCTCATCATGTTGACCGGGGTGTGGTTCGGATCGCAGTACGGCGGCTCGACAACGTCGATCCTGGTCAACATCCCGGGCGAGGCTGCCAGCGTGATCACTTGCATTGATGGTTATCAGATGACCAAGCAGGGCAGGGGAGGCGCGGCCCTCGCGATGGCGGCCATCGGCTCCTTTGTGGCGGGAACCATCGGCATCGTCGGCCTGCAATTCTGCGCGCCGTTCCTCGGCGCCGCTGCGCTGAGTTTCGGTCCCGCCGAGTATCTCGCCTTCATGCTGCTCGCCTTCATCCTGCTGCTGGGCCTGGCGGGCGAATCGCCGGTCAAGGGCATGGTCATGTTCGGACTGGGTTTCTGGATCAGCGCGATCGGTCTTTCGCCGATGGACGGGGTTGCACGGTACAGTCTCGGCTCCGAGGGTCTGATATCCGGCATCGAATTCGTGCCGCTCGCGGTGGGGCTGTTCGGCGTCACTGAGATTCTCATGGTCAGCATTCAGACCTACGTGCCGCCGATCATGGCGAAAGTCCGCCTGCGCGATCTGTATCCGAATCGCGACGAGGTGCGGCGCTCGGTGGCGCCGGCGCTGCGCGGATCTATCATCGGGTTTTTCATGGGACTGCTGCCGGGCCCGAGCACGATTCTTTCCACGTTCCTGTCGTACAGCGTCGAGAAGAAGATCTCGAAAACGCCGGAGCGGTTCGGCACGGGCATGATCGAAGGGGTAGTCGGCCCGGAGTCCGCCAACAACAGCGCCGTCATGGGGTCCATGATCCCGCTGCTCGCGCTCGGGATTCCCTTTGCGGCTCCCTCCGCCATCCTGCTGGCCGGGTTGCGCATGCACAACGTCTTGCCGGGGCCGCTGCTGTTCACCGACGCGCCGCGCGTGTTCTGGACGTTCATTGCAGCCATGTATCTGGCCAATCTCATCCTGCTGCTGCTCAATCTGCCGTTCGTGGGCCTGTTCGCCCGCATCGCCATGACGCGGCCCGCCGTCCTGATGCCCTTCGTCAGCATCGTCTGTTTGGTCGGAACTTACAGCATGAGAAACTCGTTTTTCGATGTCTGGGTAATGATCGTATCCGGCGTCGTCGGCCTGCTGTTCCGTAGATGGAAATTTCCCGTGGCACCGCTCATCATCAGCGTCGTGCTCGGGCCGATGCTCGAGATCAATTTGCGCAAGACGCTCGTGATGTTCGACGGCAGCCTGCTGCCGGTATTCGGGCGCCCTCTCGCCGCGGTTTTTCTGGCCGCCTCCGTGATGGTGGTGGGTGCCATGGCCTGGCGCGCCGCGCGCGCCCGGGCATTGCGTCGATCGGCATGAGAGCCTGCGGCAGGCGGGCTCTGGCTTGCGCATACTACAGCAGATTCCAACCGATCCACTCGCACAGACCGCGGCCCATGATCCACTCCTTGTCCTCAACCGTTAGCCACGGGATCTCTTCGGTAAACATGGTAACGGCCTGGCTGTAGGAACACGCGAGATGCGTGATGTCCGAGCCCCAGAACACGCGCTTCGGGCCAAATGCATCGTAAATGCGGCGAAGGTGAGGGTGAAGACGGCGGTAGGGATAGCCGTCGTTTGTGAAGTTAGGCAACGAGGTCGCTTTCACCGCGATGTTCGGCCGCTTTGCGAGCGCCAGCAGTTTGTCCAGATCGGCGAAAGCCGACTCGTCTTTTGCGCCGGCCGTAAGGCACAGGTGGTCGAGCGCGAGTTTCAATCCGGGATGGCGTTCTGCAACCTGGTCTACGAAATGCGTTTGCGCCGAGTCGATCAACACCATGATCGGAACGCCCGCTTCTTCCGCCTCTGCCCACAGCCAGTCGGCACGTCCTTCGGCGAGTATCGTTCGGAATGGCGGCCTCTTTAAAACAAGCCGCAATCCCAGCATGCCGTGCCGGCGCCAAGTCGCCATCAGGCCGCGTGATGCGGGCGCCACCATGTCGATTCGGCCCATGACGGCGAATCGTTCCGCATGCAATCGCGCCGCTTCCAGCGCGAGGTCATTGCGGTCGCCCTCCCACATCGGCGGCACGATCACCGCGCGGTTCACGCCTGCCGCGTTCATTTCGCGCAGCAAATCGTCCTTTGAAAACGGCACCGGACTGTGTGGTTCAAGCTGCGCCGGCGGCCACGGGCGTTCGGGCGTGTTGGCGCCCCAGATGTGGACCTGGGCATCAACAATACGCATGGCGTCTCCCCATTAATTCTCTGGCAGGCCGTGATTGACGACCCGGTGTGGAGTATGGAAAAAGTCGTTATGATGACTGATACGAATGCGATCTGCCAGACTGAACTATTACCGGTGTCTCAAAGCCGCATGACCGTTACCGCTGCCTGCGTGCAGTGCCTTGGAAAATTCTTGTCACGAGAGGAGGAGTGAAAATGGAAGTGAAATCGACGTTAAAGGTGACCAACGAAAGCTCATTGAAAGCGCAGACCGGTGTGACGGACGGGCAGACGTTGAAACGGCTGGTCGGACACGCGGAAGTGCCGACCGACCGGGTCCGCGTCGCGCTGGCGACTTATGAAGCCGGAACACTGGAGCCGCTCCACTGGCACCCGATCGAGGCTTTCTATTACGTGATCTCCGGGCATGCGACAGTACGGGACTTCGAGGGTAAGGAATACGACGCCGGCCCCGGCACCGCAATCTACGCGCCGCCCGGGATAGCGGGCGCCCACGAATGGGAAGTCAAGGAGAGCCTGCAGTTATTGTCCGTGCGCGCCTCTACGGAATCCGTACGAAAGATGCAGTTCACGGTCGACAAGATTACCAAGCGTTCTTACATCGAGCTCGAAGAATTGGCCGCTCGGGGCGGCTTAAGCTTCAAGTCGCACTATTAATCGCCTTTGATTCCCGCTTCCTTGATCACCTTGCCAAAGCGCGCCGCTTCGCTCCTGATGAAATTGGCAAATTCTTCCGGCGTGCTGGTCAGGGGTTCGACCCCCGCCGGTGCCAGCCTCGGTTTCATGTCCGGTGCCTTTGTACGGAACATGCACGATGTCGAGTTTCTCCAGGCTCTTAAGCAGTTCCGGCGCAAGATGACTGGTGGTGCCTGTGCCGCCCGAGCCATAGTTGAGCTTGCCGGGATTCCTGCGCGCGATCTGCACGAGCTCCTGGAGCGTCTTCACCGGCACCGAAGGATAGACCAGCAACAAATTGTGCACGGCGCCGACCAAAGCGATGGGCGCGAGGTCCTTGTGCGGGTCAAAATTGAGCTTGGTGTACAGCAGCGGACTCAGGGCGATCGCCGGCGAGGTGAGCACGATCGTGTAACCATCAGGCGGCGCTTTCGAAGCGATCTCCAGGCCGACGTTACCGCTCGCGCTTGGCCTGGCGTCGGCCACTACGGACTGCCCGATCTGCTCGGCGAGCTTCGCCGCGACCAGCCGGCCGACGATGTCGGTCGGGCCACCGGGCGGAAACGGCATGATCATGCGGATCGCCTTCGCGGGATAAACCGTCTGTGCAAGCGCCGGCGCGTTCACCGCAAAGAACGCCGTTGCGATCAGAATACAGCTACGAATATTGTGCGTCATGGTGGGTTCATCAACGTGGGCCGGGAGTTGCCGCCTTGAATAACGGATAGAAATCGCGGTCCGCCAAGAAAAGGTGCCGGGCGACGACGTCGTTGGCAAGAAAATTGACGATATCGCCCAGCGTTGCCTTGCCCGTCTCCGCGGACGCCTTCAGCTCCCCCGCACGCGCGAGCACGCGGGCATGAGCTTGCTTGTGTGACGCGAGGTGCTCGTAGCCATGCTGCGCGAGCAGTGCTTCCTCATCAGCGAAGTGCTGCACCACGTGCGCCAGCAGTTGGTCCAGCGCCGACTTGATCGAGTCACGGTTCGCGTCCTTCGCAATCGAGGCAGCGATCAGTGCGTTCCCCAGTTCAAAGAGTTCGCGATGCTCGCGGTCGATGGTAGGTTCGCCGCATTCATAGGCCTCCAGCCAGATCAACCCGACGACCGCCGCGCCCTTCTTCTCGGCAATCCACAGATCCGAGCTGCCGCGCTGATCCACGCTGACGCGATTGCGCCCTCCGTTCTTGGCGGCGTACAGCGCCTCGTCCACCCGGCCGAACCAGGTCTCCGCACTTTCGGCCGCGAAATGCTCTGATACACCCAGGCTGATCGTCACCGACCCGACGGTGGCAAAAGAGTGCTGCTCCACTTTGCTTCGCAGCGCCTCGGCCAGTACCGTCGCACCCCGGTAGCCGGTCGACGAGGCAAGCACGACGAATTCCTCCCCGCCCCAGCGAAACAAGAATTCGGCGGAACGAATGTGTGCCTTGATAATCGGGACCAGTTCGCACAGCACCGAATCACCAGCCTGATGGCCAAACGTGTCGTTGATGCTTTTGAAATGGTCGATGTCGAGGAGAATGAGCGAGACCGGCTGCCTGAACCTCGAACTTCGACTCAGTTCCGATCCAATAACGCGGTCGAAATGAACACGGTTCCAGGCGCCCGTCAAACGATCGATAGAACTGAGCCGCTCCAGCTCGACAATTCGGTCGCGCAACTGGTCCAGCTCATTGCGGGACACGCTAACCGGGAATTCATCGACAACCAGCATAATGCTGTTCTGGATTCTGGTCGCCTGCGCTTGCGCGTCGAGCTCGCCTCCCTCCCGGCGCGCCAACCTTACCCGATGCCAGGACTCGTCTGGATTGCCAATGATGCGGCGCAACTCGCCTGACTCAAGACTCGCGGGATCGTAGATCCGGGTGAAACGCTCATTCAGAGCCTCGACGCCACCCTCCTGGCTTAGCAGTGCAAGCGGTATAGGGAGCCGCAAGATCAGTTCATGTAATGTCGGTTCGGACAGTCTCACGATATCCTCCAGTGCATTTCGCGCGGTATAAAGTTCGAAACCATGAAAGTCTCTTACGGCAGACCTCGAACTGCCGTTTCTTCGCCTAAGTCGTCTGCAATCTCACGGAACTGCTCCAGCGCTGCTTCCAGATCATCGACGATTTCGCGGGCGATGATGTCCGGGGCGGGGAGGTTGGCGCTGTCTTCAAGCGCTTCGTCTTTGAGCCAGAAGATATCCAGGTTGAGCTTGTCGCGCTTGATGAGTTCGTCGTAGGTGAACGCCTTGAAGCGCTCGCTCTCGTTGCGCCCGTGACGGTTCTTCGGATTGTAGCAGGCGACGAAGTCGTCGAGGTCGGTGCGCTTGAGGGTGTTTTCCTTCAGCGTGAAATGCTTGTTAGTGCGTAGGTCGTAGATCCAGAGCTTGTCGGTCCAGGGTCTTTCCTGCGCAGGTTTGCGGTCGAAGAATAGGACGTTCGCTTTCACGCCCTGCGCGTAGAAGATGCCGGTCGGAAGACGCAGGAGGGTGTGGACGTCAGCCTGCTTGAGCAGTTCGCGGCGGATGGTTTCTCCCGCGCCGCCTTCGAATAGCACGTTGTCGGGCAGCACCACGGCGGCGCGGCCGTGCTGCTTGAGGATGGTGAAGATGTGCTGAAGGAAGTTGAGCTGTTTGTTGCTCGTCGTGGCCCAGAAGTCGTCGCGGTTGATGATGAGCGATTCCTTCGATTGTTCGCCCGCTTCGTTGACGATGGTGACGCTGCTCTTCTTGCCGAAGGGCGGATTGGTCATCACGAGGTTGTATTCGCCATGCTTGCCGGCCAGGGCATCCTGGACCGACACTGGCACTTCATCGTCGCGATCTCCCCCGATTCCGTGCAGGAGCAGGTTCATGCAACAGAGCCGGGCGACGCTGTCCACCAATTCCACCACGAACAGCGTTCCGCTCTTGAGCAATTTCTTCTGCGCGCGGTCCAGCGCATAATGGCTGGCGAGGTAGTCGTGAGTGGCCAGCGCAAAGCCGCCCGTGCCGCCGGCAGGATCGCACATCGTTTGGCTGGGCCGGGGCGCCATCACTTCCACCACCGCCGACGTCAGCGCGCGCGGCGTGAAATACTGGCCGGCGCCGCCTTTCACGTCCTCGGCGTTCTTTTGCAGCAGGCCCTCGTAGGCGTCGCCCTTCACATCGCTGCCCAGGCTGGTCCACTGTTCCTTGTCGATCAGGTCCACGATCAACCGCCGCAGCTTAGCGGGGTCCTGAATCTTGTTCTGCGCCTTGCGGAAGATCACGCCCAGCATGCCTGGGCGCTTGCCCAGTTCTTCAAGCGTGTGCCGGTAGTGCGTTTCGAGATCGTCGCCGTCGAGCCTGACCAGCACGTCCCAGCCGAATCCCTTCGGAATGGGCGATGGTTTTTTGAACGGCGGGCGGCTCTGCTCGTCGGCCATTTTAAGGAACAGCAGAAACGTCAACTGCTCGACGTAGTCGCCGTAGGATAGGCCGTCGTCCCGCAGGATATTGCAGTAGTTCCAGAGCTTTTGAACGAGTGTGGAGGCGTTCATAATGTGTCGGCGGCACTGAAGCCTTCAAACAGGGACCGCAGCAACTGGACTTCCGCCGTCGGATCGGCGGTTCTCATGTCGATTATCAACGTGGATTCCATCTCCGCCGCCACCTCAGCCCGCAGTAGGGTTCTATAAAAGTCCTTTGCATTGCCCGGGGTTTCTTCTGTGGGCAGGAGATTCCCGGCATCGTAACCCAATAACCATGCGCCGGCGACTTCATAATCGAAGTCATCGCGATCAAGCAGATGCGCCGCCTCTGAATACAACCTTTCCTGATTTCCTGCATCGAGATACGTTTTGAGCAGCAATCGGATATCGTGCGCATCCTTGCCAATGGGATGCTGCAGGCGACGATCTTTCCATGCAGAAAGCTTGAGCAGCATCAGCGCGTGCAGGGCTACCACGGCGACCGGTTGAAGTTCGGGCAGGGCAACTTGAACCGCTGCCGCATGGGCTTCACGGAAACCGATGACGTTCATCACGGGTTCGCCGTTGGGCGGCCAGCTGATGTGACGATCATCGGTCTCAATGCCGGCGAACGGGATCAGGTCCAGCCTGGCTTTCCCGATCCCGGTGTGCCTCAGCTTGTGCAGCGTTTGCGTTTCGGTAATGAACTTCCCCGATCCGAGCAGGCGCTCGCGTAGTGACATGAACTCATCCCAGCTTGCGACGAGAAACGCCAGATCCACATCCTCGGTGGCGCGTCCCGTTTCAATGCCATGCGCGTGCATCAGCAGCAGATCACGCGCCTGTGCGCCCGCGACCAGGAAATCGGCCTCCGGTGCCGCGACGCGCACGTCCGCAACCAACCGGCCGAGCCAGACGAGATCTGCCTTATGGCTTAAATCGAGCAAGGCATTGCTCTCGGATAAGTCCCGCGGTTTCAATGCAACGTGGATCACCGGTGGCAAGCAGGTCTGCATAGACCAGCGGCAAGGGTGCCAGGCCTTTCTTTGTTTCCTCTGTCTCGACGCGCCAGAAGCGTTTGGCAATTTCGACATCGCCATCCGGGTCGGTACGCAGGGCGTGATCCACGATGAGCCGCGGCTCGGCGCGTTCGCCATAGAGCGTAATTACGGCTGGTTTGAGATAGCCGGTGATCCGTGCGGCAGCGGGCTCGGCGCCTAGCGCCATGCCGTAGTTGGCGGGATCGAGTTCCTTCCACCAGTTTGCATCGCGTGCCCGATAGCGTCCGATGAACAGTTTGGGTTTCAGCTTGCGCGTAAAAGCGGCGGCCCACTCGGCCAGCAGTTGTTCCATTTGTTTCAGCTTTCGCCCGCCGCCTTGCCGGCCCGGTTCGTAGACGAATCCCGCGTGCGTCAACTCACCCATCACTTCGCCGACGGTGCCGTGAGCGACGCCTGCCTTATCGGCAATTGCTCGGAAAGGGCAGTTCACCAGCGCTGGATCGCACAGAAACGCAAACAGCACCTTCAAGCCCGCGGGTTCGAATGCGCGCGTGACGGTCGGCTTCGCCAGCGGCAATTTGTTCTTTGGGCGGTTGCCTTTTACCCATATGAAGTTGCCCGGCTGGTCGATAAATGCATTGCCAGCAGCATCGATAAAGGCAATCCGGTTCGCCTTCAATCGGTCCGCGACCGGCGGTGTGATGTAGTCGGTGATCACCAGAGGGGGCTTGCCCGGTTGCTGACGCAGCTGGTCAATGACCGCGCCCAGTGTTGCAGCGGTTACGTGCCGCTTTACTTCGGCGGCGAAGACCGTGGCGCCGGGGCCGTAGCCAATACGGACGATCGCATCCGCTCGCGTGGGGCCATAGGCGACCTCGTCCGCGAGAATATCGACCTCAATACCATGGGCGCGCAGTGCTTCCAGGGCGGCTTCGAGGAGGTGTTTTTCTGGAGTTGTTGTGTCCATTTAAACGTATTGTCCATGAATAATGGACAATAGTCAATAATGGACTCTCATGACAGACGTTAATATTTATTGTTTGTTATCATATATATAAACAAACTTTCCTTCCCCAAAGCCTGTGATCTGTCTAGTATCGTTTATTGTCCATTAATGTTGGACATATAGAAATAATGGACATCCTATCATTTGTCCATGAGCAAAAAGCTTTCCGTTGCCAATCCCTACCTGCGTGATCCTGTGGTACGCAAGGAAAGCTTGTGGGTAGCGGAGTTCATGGCAATAGATATCGCTTAAATCGATATCCGACTTAGCTTGGTTGCTAAAGTGACAAGATTGGGGCTACTAACGTGGACTGATGACTGGATTGGATTCCGGTTCAGCTTAAGCTCGGTGTGAAGAAGATGTCGAAGACGACTTAATACTTTCTTCCCGTGCCGGAACGCTGTTCGATGTGCATTGAATGCATTGGTGCAGTCTACAGAAAGAGCCCCAATGTTTACCTGTTTTCCCTCGCGTTTAAGCCGCCGTGAATCGACTTGGAGGCGGTAGTTTATGTAAGCTTTTAGACTTTCATCTGCTATATCATCCGTTGCCCTTTGTAGTAGAGCCTCAATCTGTGGTTTTTGTAATGAGGGAAGGGGCGAGTAAACCAACTGATCTGCCGGTAAAGACAGTTTCATTTCCCCGTTGCGCCACTCAGCCCCCAAGTTCTTCATTGTTTGGGCCACAGAAATCGCAAATTGGATTGCCTGTAGAACGCTGCTTTTTCCAGAGTTGTTTGCGCCAATTAGAAAGTTGATCCTTTCGAGTGGGAGGATGAGCTTCTCGATAGCTTTGAACCGAAGGACGGCAATTTCTTTTAACATCGGCTTCCTGCTTAGCTTTGGCGAGCGCGTCGCGCAGTGCCGGGGTGTCGAATGGCGCGCATGCTGCTGTTATGAGTTGCTGGCGCGCGGCCTCGAATGCGTCGGGCGCGACATCGGCGGGGCTGGCGCCTGGCACGCCGGCAGCTTGTTCCGCAATGGCATCGGGGTCGATTGCACGCAGCAACGTGGCGGATAGTTCGGCGAGCGTTTTGCCGCCGGCGAGCGCAGTGAATTCCTTGCGCTGCGGCGCCGTCACTTCGCGGTCAAGGCGGGCGATGCGCCCGGCCAGCGTAGTCAGCGTATCTTCATCGCGTTTGCCGAGCGCGACGCCGAGCATGAGCTTGTCGAAGGCGACGGTGCGCTGACGTTCGAGCGGCCGGGAGTCGGTCTTGTCGCTCTCGCATACGCCCACGGCGTCCACCACAATGAAGTGGGTCTTGGCGCGGGCATCGGCGCCGCTGACGGCTTGCAGGTCGGTGGGCGTGAGCACGCGGGTGCCGCGGCCTTTCATCTGCNNCCGGTGGCGATCATGTCCACGGTGACGGCGATGCGCAGTTGCGGCGAGGTTCGAAACTCCTGGATCAGCGTTTCGGATTTCTCGTAGCGTTTCGTTTCAGGATTATAGGTCTTGTAGGTGATCTTCTTGGCGAAGTCGTTGCCTTTGCCGAAGACCTCGCGCACGAGATGAACGACGTCCTCGGCGTGGGAATCGTCCTTGCAGAAGATCAGCGTTTTGGGGACGAGCGTGCGGCCGGGAAAGAGTTCGGTAAAGAGCGCGTCCTTGAAGGCTTGCAGCACGGTGCGGATCTGCGATGGCACGACGACGGAGCGGTCAAGTGCCTGCGCGGCGTATGTGAGATCCTCGTCGAGCTGCTCCCAGCGGCGCTTGCGCGTTTCCTTGCTGCGCTTGTCCACGTAGTAGCCTTTTTCGACCTTGCCGCCCTGCTCGGTGACTTGCGTCTGGATGCGATAGACCTCGTAGCCGACGTTGACGCCGTCGGCCACCGCGCGTTCGTGGTTGTATTCCATCACGAGGTTTTGATCGAAGAAGCCGATGGTCTGCTTCGAGGGCGTGGCGGTCAGGCCGATGAGAAAGGCGTCGAAGTATTCGAGCACCTGCCGCCAGAGGTTGTAGATCGAGCGGTGGCATTCGTCAGTGACGATGAAGTCGAAAAACTCGATCGGGATCGCAGGGTTATAGGCCACGTCGCGGGGGCGGTCATCGGCGGCGGCCAGCTCGAAGCCGGATTTCTCGTCGATGTCTTCGTCGAGTTCCTCGCCGCGCAGCATCGAATAGAGGCGCTGGATGGTGCAGATGATGACGCGCGCGACGGGGTCGAGCTGATTCGAGGTGAGGTGCTGGACGTTGTAAAGCTCGGTGAATTTGCGGCCGGTGTCGGGCGTGACGTATTGCTGGAACGCGGCCATGGCCTGCCGGCCGAGGTTGGCGCGATCCACCAGGAAGAGCACGCGCTTGGCGCCGGCGTGCTTGATGAGCCGGTAGGTGAAGGCGCATGCGGTGTAGGTCTTGCCCGTGCCGGTCGCCATCTGGATGAGGGCGCGCGGCCGGGCGGCGGCGAAGGACTGTTCGAGATTCGTGTTGGCTTCCATCTGGCAGTCGCGCATGCCAGCCTTCACCAGCGGATGGTCGACCGGCATCCGGGCGAGGCGGGCGCGCAGCGTATCGGCCTGAGAGGCCCATTCCATAAGGGTTTCCGGCTTGTGGAAGGCAAAAACGCGCCGCGAGCGCGGCGCCGGATCGAGCGTATTGCGGAAGAAAGTTTCGACGCCGGTGGACTCGTAGAGAAACGGCAACTCGTCGCGCTCGACCTTGAAGAACGCGGGCGTGGTTACGGCGTAATGCGCGGTTTGCTCCGCGACACCCGAAAGCAGCGTGCCTTCCGGCTTCGCCTCGACTATACCGAGCGACCTGCGATCGAAGAGCAGCAGGTAATCGCAGCATCCGGACTTGAGCGGAACCTCACGCAGCGCGATACCGCGCGCAGCCGCAGGATTTAATTGCGCATAGTCCTGTATCACCCAGCCGCAGGCGATAAGTTACGCATCAATTTGCTGCCGGGCCTGCTGTTCGGGCGTCATGCCGCACGATACTCCCTGAGCCGGTAGTGTACTCCGGGCTCCGGCGCTCAGTTCATGCCTTCGGATACCAGATCGCAGCCGTGTTCCTGACTCAAGAACCGCATGGGCATTGGCATTCGGGACGGAAACACCAGCAGAGCCGCGACCCATAACGCGCCGACCGTCCCTGCGCTGGATTTCACCGGGCTAGTGCACATTGTTTAATCACTGTATCATACGCACCCCGATGCGACGGCTGCCCACGCCCGAGCTGACACGACTGACTGCAATGAGGAATATTTGAAATGCAGGAAATCCTGGAGTATCTGAAAAACAACGGTGAGCGGCTCGACTCTGAAATCGCTGCAGCGACAGGAATCTCGCTTGCGAAGGTGCGCCTCGATGTGTCCGACCTGTCTGCGCGCGGGGATGTAATGGTGTGCCGCTCGATTCGATTCAAAGATGGCAAGCAGATCGATGCGGTGCTCTGCCGGATCTCAGGATATATTCCGCCTGCGGCCCCCGGCAGGAAATCGAAAGCGCAGCTGAAAGCAGCTGCAGGGACAGACCACTAAGCCGAGCTGTCAGCGTGTGGCTCGGTTGTCGCGTTGGATCCGAAGCATAGTCCAGCGAGATACCGAAATGCCACGCGCGCGCTTTTGAGTTTGCAGGCGTCGCCCTGCACATCATTCAGCGGGGGAATAATCGTATCGCCTGCTTCTTCGCCGAGGAAGACTATCGGATTTACCTGCGCCACCTCGAGGAACTGGCCCAGCGCTTCGAATGCGGCGTGCACGCCTGCGTGCTGATGACCAATCTCCGCAATGCTGGGGCAGGCGCGTTGAGCGGCTGAGACCACGGCTCCGTCAGCGCGCTTCGCAATCGGGCTAGTGGTCTGTCCCCTTGGTTTTGTTGGTTTTGGTTCTGTTAGCAGGCGCTACTCCGGTTTGACGTTCGCGTCGCGAATGCCCGAAGAGGCAAAGGTGAGCCGACCGGGCTTCGCCCGGGCGAGGGCAATCAGTTCCTTGACCGAACTCACACCGAGGCTCGGCGGCACCACCAGCACGATGGTACCGTAGCCAATCTTGGAAATCGGCGCGAAGTCGCGGCGAATGTCGAAGCCGAGCTTGGGGTAATACGAATGCACAATCGCCTGCCCGCCGATAGGACCCACCAGCAGGCTGTATCCGTCAGGCGCGCTTTTCGCCGCCAGCTCGGTGCCGATGGTGGTGCCGGCGCCGGGCCTGTTGTCGATGACTATCGATTGCCCAAGTCGTGTCGTGAGCTTGTCGGCCAGCGCCCGTGCGACGATATCGACCCCTCCGCCGGCCGGAAAGGGCACGATGAATCGAATCGGCTTGACGGGATACTGTGCGGCGACTGGCAGCGCGACCAGCACAAGCATCCCTGTCGCAGCGAGCAGACGCATGAACTTTTCCATGGCGATGCCTCTCTCGGCTATGAGAGTATCAGGGACGGACCACTAAGCCAAGCCAGCCCACGCGGACTATAACAGTGGGACGGAGCCCGGTTAAGATATGAAGCTATCCGTCTTGAATGAAGCGGCGAATAATAGCGAATAATTTTTCTTCGGCTGCTCAGTCCAGCTTCGCGCCGGTTTCCTTGAGCACCTTCGCAAAGCGGGCCACCTCCGCTTTGATGTAGACAGCGAATTGCTCGGGCGTGCTGCTCGTCGCTTCGACGCCCAGATTCGCGTAGCGCTCTTTGANNCGAGCGCGCGCAGCTTGCCGGTCTTCGCGTGCGGGAGCGCGATCGGCATATCGGAGAAGAGGACCTGCACCTGGCCGCCGATCAGGTCGTTCAACGCGAGGATCGTTCCCTTGTACGAGATGTGCACCATGTTGACACCGGTCGCCGACTTGAACATCTCGCCGCCGACGTAGGCGAGCGTGCCGACTCCGCCCGAGCCGAAGTTGAGCGTGCCCGGCTTCGTCCGCGCGAGCTCGATCAGCTCTTTCACCGATTTCACGGGCACGGAAGGATTGACGACCAGCAACTGCGGCGCGGTGGCGATGAGGGAGAGCGGCGCGAAGTCGCGCAGCGTTTCGTATGGCAGCTTGCTGTAGAGGCCCGGGTTGATCGCGAACTGGCTCATGTTACCGTGCATCAGCGTGTAGCCGTCGGCCGGCGCGCGCATCGCGATCTCGGTGCCTATGATGCCACTCGCGCCGGGACGCGAGTCCACCACCATCTGCTGGCCCCACGCTTCGGTGATCTTTTGGCCGAGGATGCGGGCGAGCGTGTCGGAGGTGCCGCCGGGCGAGAAGGGCACGACCATACGGATCGGCTTCGCGGGATAAGCCGTCTGCGCGAGCGTCGGCGCGTTCATCGCAAGGAATACCGTTGCGATCAGAATACAGCTACGAATATTGCGCATCGTGCGTGTTCCCGGTGCTGGTTTTTGACCCGACTATTTCCGCATGATCAGAATCACACCATGTCCTGAGCTTGACTCAGGACACGCAGATCAAAGCCGCTTGGCACAACGCCCGCGTTGAGCGGCGTTCGCAAAGCCAGGATCGGGCGTCTGGTTACGCTGCGAGTCTCAGTACGCGAAGCTGTTTACGACCTTGCTCCGCATGCCACAAGTCGTACTGCGTTTGTTGATTGATCCAGCTTTCTGCGGAGGTATCAAACGCAATCGAAAGGCGAACCGCCATCTCCGGGCTGATGCCGGCCCGGCCATTCAGAATTCCGGACAGCGTTTTCCGGCTAACGCCGAGTCCCTTTGCCGCCTCGGTTACAGTGAGGCCAAGCGGATCGAGACAAAGAGCCTTGATGATTTTCCCGGGATGTGGCGGATTGTGCATTCTCATGATTTAGCCTCAGTGGTAGTCCTCGTAATCAACGTGGTCTGCGTCCTTTCCTGTGAAAAGGAACGTAACACGCCAGTTGGCGCTGACCTTTACGGCCCAAACGCCTTTGCGATCTCCCTTCAAGGGATGAAGTCCCAATCCGGGGAGCCCCATATCCTTTGGCGTTGTCGCCGCGCTCAACCTGCCCAAAATAAGTTCGAGCCGTTCAGCATGCTGCGCCTGGATGCCAGATTTTGAGCCAGTCTGGAAGAACTTGGCCAATCCCTTGTGTTCGAAACCGCGGATCATTCATCGAAGTGTAACGCATGTAGTTACGGGTTACAAGATTTCCAACGAAAAGGATGTTATCCGCCGAGAATGCGGGCGAGCGTGTCGGAGGTGCCGCCGGACGAGAAGGGCACGACCATGCGGATCGGCTTCGCGGGATAAGCTGTCTGCGCGAGTACCGGCGCATTCAGCGTAATGAACGCCGTTGCGATCAGAATGCAGCTACGAATATTGCGCATCATGCGTGTTTCCGGTGCTGGTTTTTGACGCGTTCATCAGGCGCGGCAGTGGCAGCCCGCCTTGAATTGGTCTGTTCGGTTGCGCGGTTATGCGGCAACCTGCTCGTACGAAAACTGTGGCGCACCGGCGCGCTGAGAGGCATGCTCAACTGTAATGGCGCAAATGTTACCTTGGGCATCCACATCAAGAACGGTGTTTTCATCGAGGTCGCGGGTCTCGATAACCGGAGCATCTCGGAACTCGATAAGCAGAGTATCGGTGTCAGCGAAGTAACGAACTTTCATGGCGTAAACCTTCTGTCAAAAAAAGCGTTATGTACGGTTTCACCATCGGGCAAAAGAACCACACGGAGAAACCGGTTCTCCATTTCCGGCACCTGCACCCAACGCCGAATCCGGCCATCAGCCTGGACTATTTCCCGGAGAGGCATCCGTATAGCTCGCTCGATCCATTCCTCTCGGATTATCGCCCGATCCGGTCGCTTACGGACTGCCTCGAAATAGCGCGTGACCTTCACACCGACAAGGTAGCAGATTTCCGCTGCGCCAGTCTATCTTGCCGCAACTTGTAGTAGGTTGCCCAAAACATGGAAGACCTCAACGGTAGGCGGTCGCGGTTGAGCGCGAAGTTATAGATCATGTTCAAGCGACAGGTCGGTTTTCTAAGATGGATGGAGCTAATCTGCATCATTGCCTTGATCGCAATAAGCCCATATTGCAGTGCCAGACCGCACAAGCTGATACAGCCGGAATTTCTTAGTGTGGGGTTTTTTGAACGCATCCAAGTATTTTATCTCACCCCAAATGTAAAGGCGTTTATGGGTGGCGTTCATCTCCTGCCCGTTCAATTCAATTTCAGCGCACAGAGAATGCGAACTTCCGGGATTAACTACGAACCGAGGGTCGCCAATTGTTCGAGCTGGAGCCTCAAAAAGATAGGCTCTGGATTCTGGGTCATCCAACCACGCCAACATAGCCCAACAATGAAGATCATAGGCGGGCGTGAGGCCGGTATTTTTTATTTCAATCGGGGCAAGATACCCGCGATTCAAAGTTTGAAGATTAGCAATATCAACTTGCTCACTAACGTAGGCGCGCAGCTGCCGTTGCGCGGTATCTTCCACTCCTTTAACCAAAGCTCTGGTCGCACAATACAGAAATACGGTAGCGATGAAGAGGAGGAAAGTAAAAGCGGCAAGAAGAGTGTCGGTAATTTTCAGTCTATAGCCACGGAAAGACGGCCAGAACTCGGTTCCCTCTTCGCGGCCATGTTCTCCCTTGCTCTCGGTCTTTTGCTCGGTGGTATTGCAGGTGATCGTTGGGGCGCAGACAAACGAGTTTTCGGAGCTTTCTTTTTTGTCTGCTGTATCTTGCTTGGTCTTAGCGGGTCTTTCGGCCTTTTGTTCGGCTTTGACCTGTGGAGTTTGTGGCGGCTCATTTGATTGAGCCATGCCTACAATCATTACAAGCGATAGAAGTAATGACCGGTTGCTGCCACTACGAGCTCCGCGTCGTGACGAATAGCGTTTGACGTATGTGTCAACCAGTTCACCAGCTGCCAAGCGTTACTGGAACCATCCTTGAGGTACTTTCTCAGGTCTTTTGCGCGCGCACCTGAAGCTGCATGTTCGGCGATCAACTCCGCCCAATGAACAAAATCGCCTCTCTTTGGCGGTGGCGTATCGGTGCGCTTATGTGTGGAAACGTCCTTTTGTGCCGCGCGGGCGAATGTGAGTAGACATTCTCGGCATTTCATCCCAACCGCCTGGAAGTCTTCTGCCTCCTTTGCAAGATCAATTGCCTCAGCAGCTTGCTCCCAGCGCCGGAAAGCTGCTGCAAATAACTCGGAATTCTTCGCGCGCGCCTGTCGAGATTCGCGCGCCGCGACCCGCGCCATGAGCCCGATGTGAAAGGACAGGATGTAATCGAGGCTTGGAAAATGCTCTTGGGAGTAGAGATTCATTGGTTCAGTCATAACCCACCACCGGCCGTCTGTGGCGTACACGTCCCAAACTTTATGCTCTCGACCCCATACTACTTCCGATTTCACGAGCTCGAGGTGCTCAACCGTCGCGGGCCCTTTCGGATCGCGAGAACTCTCGGATTCAAAATACTCGATGACCTCGCGCTCCTCGTATGGCGACGTTTCGATGAGCGTGGATCGAAGCGCGCTAGTGGGCGGCCGTGTCGGGATGATGCATTCGCCCTTTACGCGCGGCTTAGTCTTGCGCTTCGCCATTTATGTGGCTCAACGTGTAATGGTTTGTAGAAATGCCATTAAGCATAGCCCATTCGTCATCGATTTTGCAGTCAACTCCCTTCAAATCATTGCGTAATCCGAGTACGACCATTGTTAGCTACCTGATTGAACAGCAGAAAATGAATCAACGTGCTGAACCTCCAGTGGTTTCCCAAACGCATTCGGGCAAACTGAGATCGCTTGATCAGGCATGGGCTTTGGACATGGAAGACGTCAACGGTAGAGCAACACCGCCTCGCGCGCTTCGCGCCACGCTGCTTCGTCGGGCTCGGCGAGCGCGTCGAGATCGGCTGCTGTGGCGGCGGCATCATCTACCCACTCCCGCAGCAGCGGGCTGCCGTTGATGAGATCGATGGCAAGCCGCCCACGTTCGTACTCGTACGGGAAGTCGCGCCACAGCTCGTAATCCGGCCGCAGCTTCCGCGTGGCCTTGAAAGCGAGTGCGAGCAGCCGCCAGGGACGAAAGGCGTCGTGGTCGTAAGCAGGATCGTCGACGTGGATCTGGACGCCCGCGCNNCTGAAACGTGGGCTCGAACCAGCAGTCCCGCAGCCGGCAACCGCGCATCCAGTGCGGCGCGAGCGATTCCATCGCTGCAATGAGCGCGCGCGGCTCGATGTCCGGCGCGCCAAAGAGCTCCAGCGGCCGCGTCGTGCCACGTCCTTCGGAGAGCGTCGTGCCCTCCAGCATGACGGTGCCCGCATAGCAGCGCGCCATCGACAGATTCGTTGCATTGGGGCTGGGATTCACCCATGCGCGCTCGCCGAGTGGCCAGCCGTATCCCGGGGCGCTCTCCGGCTTCCAACCCTCCATGGTCACCACCTCGCATTCCACGTTGAGGCTCAGCGTGCGCACGAACCACCTCGCCAGCTCACCGAGCGTGAGACCGTGACGCATCGGCAGCGCTCCGGCGCCGACGAAGCTTTCCCAGCCGGCGCGCAGCAACAGCCCCTCGATCGGGCGGCCTGCGGGATTGGGACGATCGAGTATCCAGACTGCGTTGCCATGTTGCGCGGCCGCTTCGAGCACATAGCGCAGCGTGGTGATGAAGGTATAGACCCGGCAGCCGACGTCCTGCAGGTCGACGAGCAGAACGTCGAAGCTCTCCATCATCGCGGCGGTGGGGCGGCGGACTTCGCCATAGAGGCTGAAAACCGGGATGCCATGAACCGGATCAGTGAAGTCCGGCGATTCGACCATGTTGTCCTGCTTGTCGCCACGCAGCCCGTGCTGGGGACCGACGGCCGCCGAGAGCTTGATGTCCCCGACCGCTGCGAGCACGTCCAGTGAGTGCACGAGATCGCGGTTCACCGATGCCGGATGAGCGAGAAGCGCCACCCGGCGGCCCGCCAGCGGTTTTCGCAGCGCGGGCTCATCCCGCAGGCGGTCAATTCCAAACTTCATTGCAGAGTGTTACCGAGTGAACGTTCAACGGACCGCTACCCTCCAAAAATCGAGAGATTCAGCCTGGCCGGCTCTCCCAGCCAGGATGCATTTGCGGTGTGATCCTCCAGGTCATTACCGGTAACGCCGTGGACCAAAAC
>PLYS01000037.1 GCA_003153455.1 Betaproteobacteria bacterium
CTTCCTCGATGTCCATGCCGCCTTCAGAGCTTGCCATCAGGCACACGCGCTGCGTGCCGCGGTCGACCACCATGCCCGCGTAGAGCTCTTTGCTGATGTCGGCGCCCTCTTCGATCAACAGCCGCCGCACCTTCTGCCCCTGCGGGCCGGTTTGATGCGTCGTCAGCATCATGCCGAGAATCTGGCTTGCATGCTGCTTCACTTCGTCGCTTGATTTCGCGAGCTTGACGCCACCGCCTTTGCCACGGCCGCCGGCGTGAATTTGCGCTTTTACCACCCACACTTTGCCGCCGAGCTTTTGCGCCGCGGCTACGGCCTCGTCGACACTGAAGCACGGGATGCCGCGCGGCGTTGCAACGCCGTACTTGCGCAGTATTTCTTTCGCCTGGTATTCATGAATCTTCATTAACAACCTTCTTACTAAGTAAGTATCCCGGAAACGATTATGACAATAACTTAACCGCGCACGCACGAAACCGCCTTGACCGCAGTCAATATCGCACAATGGGCTAGTCTCATGACTTAAGCTTTTATATTGCGCCGCAGCAACCAAATCCAGACATGACGTTAGACTTAGAAGAAACTGCTGGAACAAGCGCGGGTTTGCGCACGTTACAGGCAAAAAAAAGCGCAACCCCTAGGGGGCTGCGCTAAGTTTCCACCAAAGGAGGAGGTTTTGGAGGAATGTGCGCCGGCACCTGTAAAGATGCCCAACGCAATATTATTATGCCTGAACATTCGACTCATTGCAAGCGATTTCTGCTGCTATGCAATATATTTTTCTGCTATTAGGCTAGCAGAAAAATATATTTAATAACTTCAAATACTTACACAATGGTCCCCGCTTCAAAAACACACAACGGGAAGGATTGCCGCAAGCGGCGTAATCACCAGCGATCCTCTTCCGCAATTCCACTGGCGCCGGTCTTGCATTAGGAGTTTGTCGGGGCAACTTGCGACAAACTCCTACCGCACGACCATGACAGGAATCTTCGAGTAAGTCAGAACCTTGCGCGTTTCGCTTCCGAGCAAAATCGCCGCCAGCCCTTTTCTGCCGTGCGAATGCAGCAGGATCAGATCGCAGCCTTTGGCGTTGGCGGTCTTCAGTATCGCATCGTAGGGATGATCGCTGGTCTCGCACACGGTGTCGCATGGCACGTCCGCCGCTGCGGCCGCTTGCTTGATGAAGTCGAGGTAATTCTCGGCCCGCATGCGCGCTTCCTTCTCGATGCGCTCCTCCGTCACGGGATCGAACGCGCCTTCATACGCGATCATCAGGTGGTAATCGGGAATAGCGTGCACCCCCGTCACGCGCGCGCCGTGAAACTTGGCGAGTTCGACGCCGATGCGAATCGCTTTCTGCGACAACTCGGAACCATCAGTCGGGATCAGGATATGCTTGAACATACGACCCTCCTCAGTGGACGCCTGAATTACCGCGCCGTTATAGCAAACTGCCGCGCCGATATCAAATTATTCGCACAGACGGTCAGGCCGCCTGGTTTTTCGGGTGCTGTACCGCGCAACGCTGCGATTTGCAGACCAAATTACTCCGGAGTGATACCGGCTTCCCGCGTAACCTTGATCCATTTCGCGATCTCGGCGCGGTTGAACTGGTCGTACTCTTCCGGCGTGCTGGCCACGACCTCCGCGCCCTGCTTGGCGAGATTGTCCTTCACCGCCGGATCGTTGAGTGCCTTCACCAAAGCAGAGTGAATGCGGTCGATGATCGGCCGCGGAGTAGCGGCGGGGGCAAACATGCCGAAACCGCTCGAAACCACGAAGCCGGGAAGCCCCGCTTCCACCATGGTTGGAATGTCTGGGGCCGCGGCCGAGCGCTGGCTGCCGGTCTGCGCGATCATGCGCAGCTTGCCCGTACGCGAGTACTGAATCGCCGCCGGCATGCTCGGGAACTGCATCTGCACGTGGCCTCCGACGAGGTCAACCATCGCCTGGCCCGTACCCTTGTAGGGAACATGCACCAGCTTGATCTTGGCCATGGAGCTGAGCAATTCCGCGGCGAGATGTCCGACGGTGCCCCGGCCCGCGGTCGAATAATTGATCTGGCCGGGCCGGGCCCGTGCGATTGCAATGAACTCCTTGAGATTCTTCGCCGGCAACGACGGATGCACCACCATCGCGGTCGGGACGTCGGCGATCATCGAGATCGGTGCAAAGTCTTTGACCGAGTCGTAAGGCAGCTTCTTGATCATCGCCGGGTTGATGGTGTGTCCCGCGGAAACCATCAAGATGACGTAGCCGTCGGGCGCCGCCCTGGCGACAACCTCGGTTCCGATCGTGCCGCCGGCGCCGCCGCGGTTCTCGACCACGATCTGCTGGCCGAGCACTTCCGACATCTTCGGCGCGAAGACGCGTCCGATGATGTCAGTGTTGCCGCCCGGGACGAACGGCACGATCATGCGGACCGGCTTGACCGGGTAGCTCTGCGCCCAGGCCGCGCAGGTAACGGCTAAACTGACAACGACGAAACAAACAAAACGCAAGCCACTAGCAGCCTGTCGGATTTTAAGGTCCGACAGGCTGCTAATAGCAAAACCGGCTGACCATTCATAACAAGCTTCACGCGAAGCGGTCGAATTTCGGGAAAGACGCGGGTAAATTCGCATAACTGTTATCCTCTTCCGCAATATTGCCGCTGGTTTTGCATCAGGAGTTTGTCGGGGCTAAGTCCGACAAACTCCTGGTGGCAGCCATGCTTCCTCCGGTATTTTCCGATGGCGGACGATTGGATACGGCCGGCCAGCGCAATGAATCATGTTATTGTTGTTGGCGACACATTATAACGAATGAAACCAGACCATATGCCACTCAAAATAATACTCACCGGCGATGTCAATCTGATGAACGTCACCGACCCCTCGGTCCCGTTCCTGCGCGTCGCTGCCGAATTTCGTTCAGCCGGCTTCGTGTTCAGCAACCTGGAGTGTTGTTTCTATGATCCCCCTGGCGGACA
>PLYS01000650.1 GCA_003153455.1 Betaproteobacteria bacterium
CAAGAAGACCGCCGACGATTTCTTCCAGAAATTCGCCGCCGCGGTCGCGGCCGGCTGACCGGCTGGCGCGCGCGATCAATGGCCCGCCATGGTGGCACGACGCTCTTGACCAGCGGGCCGGAGCTTCGATAGCTGATCGGCCGCAAAGGTTGATCTTGTTCGGAGGCCCTTGGCGGGGCAAAATCCGTCGGATTTCGTCGCTTTCTGCCGCCGGTCCCGCCTTGAGGGCACAAGGGCGGCGCAAACAGGTCGTTTGGCTCTATTTCGAGGAGGAATGCCATGGCAGCCGTCGCGATGACGGTGAACGGCAAANNCCTGCTGGTGCAGTTTCTGCGCGAGGAGCTGCGGCTCACCGGGACGCATGTCGGTTGCGACACGTCCCAATGCGGCGCCTGCGTGGTGCACGTGAACGGCAAGGCGGTCAAATCCTGCACGGTCTTCGCCTGGCAGCTCGATGGCGCCGAGGTCACCACGATCGAGGGTCTGGCGGCGCAGAACGGCCCGCTGCATCCCATGCAGGAGGCGTTCCGCGAGAATCATGGTCTGCAGTGCGGCTATTGCACCCCGGGCATGATCATGTCGGCCATCGACATCGTGAACCGCAAGGGTCACGAGCTCGACGATCAGACGATCCGGCACGAGCTCGAAGGCAACCTCTGCCGTTGCACCGGTTATCAGGGGATCGTCGCGGCGGCTCTTGATGCCGCGAAGCGCATGCGGGAGGGCGCGTAATGGCTTCCACCTGGTTCGGCGCATCGGTCAAGCGCAAGGAAGACCCGGCTTTTTTGCGGGGCAAGGGGCAGTACGTCGACGACATTCACTTGCCCGGAACGCTGCACGCCGCGTTCGTGCGCAGTCCTTACGCGCACGCCAGGGTCGGCAAGATCGACAAGCGCGCAGCGCTTGCAGTATCCGGCGTGCAGGCGGTCATCGCATATGCCGATCTGCCGCAATCCGTGCGCGGGCAGACGCTGCCGTTGCTGGTGCCGCATCCGGCGATCAAACAGCCGCGCATGCCGTATGCGCTGGTGAAGGACGAGGCATGTTATGTCGGCGAACCGGTCGCGTGCGTGATCGCGGACAGCCGCTACATCGCGGAGGACGCCGCGCAACTGGTCGAGGTCGAGTACGAGCCTTTGGCGGCGGTGAACGACTGCCGTGCCGCGCTTGAGGAGGGGACGCCGCTCGCACATGCGGGAGCGGATTCGAACGTGGCAGCGAGGTTTCCCGTCAAGGTCGGCGATGCCGATCGCGCGTTCAGCGGCGCTGCCCACGTATTTCGCGAAAAAATCCACCAGCACCGCGGGGGGGCGTTCTTCATGGAGTGCCGCGGGGCCGTGGCACACTACGAAGCATCGACGCAATCGTACACGCTGTTCGTTTCCTCGCAGGGCCCGCACCGGCTGAAGCGCTGCATGCTCGACATGTTCGACCTTGGCGATCACCAGATGCGCGTGGTCACGCCGGACGTGGGCGGCGGCTTCGGGCCCAAGGGGTCGTTCTATCCGGAATACATCAACGTCGCCGTGGCATCGCAGTTGCTCAATCGGCCGGTAAAGTGGATCGAAGACCGGCGCGAGAATTTCCTCGCCACGCATCAGGAGCGCGATCAGTACTGGGACATGGAGATCGCCGTCAGCACGGAAGCGAAAATCATCGGCGTGCGCGGACAGTTGATCCACGAGACCGGCGCCTACGTGCCGTGGGGTATCGTGCTGCCGTGGATCACCGCGACGACCGTGCCAGGGCCTTACGTGATCCCGCACTTCAAGCTCGATGTCGTGTCGGTGTTCACCAACAAGATACAAACGACACCGGTGCGCGGCGCGGGACGGCCGGAGGCCGTGACGACCATGGAGCGCCTGATGGATCGCGTCGCGCGCGAAATGAAGCTCGACCGGGCGGAGGTGCGCCGGCGCAACTTTATTCAGCCGGAGCAGATGCCGTATAACGTCGGCTTTATTTTCCGCGACGGGCGGCCCGTCACTTACGACAGCGGCGACTACCCTGCTTGTCAGGTTGCTGCGCTGGAAGCCGCTGACTACGCTGCATTCACACAGCGGCAAGCGGCAGCGCTTAAAACGGGTCGCTATCTTGGCATCGGACTGGCGAACGCGGTGGAGGCGACCGGGCTCGGACCCTACGAAGGCGCCACGGTGCGGGTTTCGACCTCCGGCAAGATCGTGTTGTATACCGGCGCAACGCCGCAGGGTCAATCCCATAAGACGACGCTGGCGCAGATCGCCGCTGACCCATTGGGAGTCGATTTCAATGACGTGACGGTGGTGACCGCGGACACGGCAACCATTGCGCTCGGCATCGGCAGTTTCGCCGCGCGTACCGCGGTCAATGCGGGGTCTTCCGTTCATCTGGCGGCGATCGAGGTTGCTGCTAAAGCGAAAAAGATCGCCGCCGGCATGATGGAATGCCAGGAGGACGATCTGGAACTTGCTGAAGGGTACGTGCGGCTGAGAAGCGCGCCGGATGTCAGGAAAAGCCTGCGCGAGATCGCGGTGAAGTCGATCGGGATGCCGGGCTTCTCGATGGCGGGCGGATTGCCGCCGGGGCTTGAGCACACCGCTTATTTTACGCCCGATCAGGCGGTGTATTCGAATGGCGCCCACGTTGCCGAAGTTGAAGTCGATATTGAAACCGGCGCAGTGAAGATCGTGCGCTACACGGCCGCCCATGATTGCGGGCGCGTGATCAATCCCATGATAGTCGATGGCCAAGTCGTAGGCGGAGTCGCCCATGGGATGGGCAATGCGCTGTTCGAACGCATGGTGTACGACGACAACGCGCAGCCCGTTTCCACAAATTTCAGTGAATACCTGCTGCCGCTCGCGAGCGACGTTCCGCACGTCGACTTGGTGCACCTCGAGACGCCGTCGCCGCTTAACCCGCTGGGAATCAAGGGCGCAGGTGAGGGCGGCACGATTCCCGCGATCGCCGCGATCATCAGCGCAGTCGAGAATGCCCTCGCGCCTTTTGAAGTGACCATTGCCGAGGCGCCGATTTCTCCGCAACGCATTGTAGAATTGCTCGGCGAGCATGCGCTTGGCCGCACGCGCTGATGGACCAGCCCGGAAAGAGGAAGGCCGAATGAATTCCTGGATATCGAATATCACAGCAGCAGCCGCAGCTTGCATTTCGCTCGTAACCTGCACGGCTGCCACGGCCGCGTTTCCGGAGAAGCCCATCCGGATCGTCGTTCCTACCGCGATCGGCGGGCCATCGGACTTATGCATCCGCACGGTGACCGAGGCGATGTACGCGAATCTCGGACAGCCCCTTTCCGTCGAGAACATCACAGGCGCGACGGGTAACATCGGGTTGGAGCGCGTCGCGAACGCTGCCCCCGACGGTTATACGATCGTCCAGGCGAGCGCGGCCAACACCGCGAACTGGGTTGCCCGGCCGAAGGTTTCCTTCGATATCGTGAGCGGCCTGAAGCCGATTGGCAAGGTTTGCGTGGCGGCGTTCACGCTGGCGGTCTCGCCGGCGCTTGGCGTGAAGACGGTGGAGGAGTTCATCCGGTACGCGAAAGCCAATCCCGGCAAGCTGTCGTACGGGAGCATCGGTTACGGGTCGAGCCAGCATCTCGTCGCCGAGATGTTCGCCGCGATGACTGGATTGGGAATCCTGCACGTCCCATTTCGCGGCGAGCCGGCGGTAGCGGCAGAAATGGCGGCGGGGCGCATCCACATGATGTTCATGGCGGGCGCAAAACCTTTTCTCGATGGCGGACTGATCGTCGGCCTGGCAACGACGAACCGCGACACCTGGATACCCATACCGTCGCTGGCGCCGATCGGCAAGTCCTCCGCGTTGCCCGGCTTCTCATACAATGGGTGGAACGGCCTGATGGCGCCGAAGGGAACGCCTGATGCCGTCGTGCGCAGGCTCAGCGAAGCGCTCAAGGGGGCCCTTGCCGACGAAAAGGTGCGCTCGGTCATCCGCTCGCTGGGCAATGACATGGGAGCAGGCACGCCCGAGGACCTCGCCGCGCAGATCCGCTCCGACATATCGAAATTCAAGCGGATCATCGACGAGCGGCAGCTGACTTTTCCCGAGTAGGAGACGCAATGAGCGAATTCGATTTCAAAGTTACCCGCGACGGTGCAATCGCGCGCGTCGACCTCGGCCGGCCGGAAGACGGCAATGCGCTGACGCGTCCGATGATGGTCCGCCTCGCGGCGTTGCTGCGCGAGTTGGGCGGCGCAACCGATATCAACGTCATCGCGATCTGCGGGCGGGGAGCGCAGTTCTGCCGCGGACGCGACGGCAAGGGCGAATCGCGCGCCGGCATGACGCCTTATGAAGTGCGCGTCAAGATGATGGGCGCCGTGCTCGACTCCTATCAGGCGATCTGGGATGTGCCGGTACCGGTGGTTGCGCTCGTGCACGGTGACGCGTTGGGGTATGGCGCAGCGCTCGCGGTCGGCTGCGACATCACGCTTGCCGCGAGTAATGCGCGCTTCGCATTTCCGGAAATAGAGCACGACATTCCGCCGACGATGGCAATGTGCGCCGCGCTGGGAAAAGTGCCCGCGAAGGCGCTCACCTACCTGATTTATTCGGCGGAGCAGGTCGATGCCGAACAAGCGGTGACGCTGGGACTCGCAAGTAAAGTACTGCCGCAGGCGAGCTTCACCGCCGATGCAGATGCGTTCATCAAGAAGCTCGCCGCCCGGCCGCGCCTGGTTTTGGAAACGATCAAGCGCTATCAGGCGAAGGCGGCGCACCTGCCGCCCGACATGGCGTCCGAGTATGCGGGCACGCTGATGGCTTTGGTGCGTTCCTGAGATGGTTCGCGCTGCGCTTGCTCATTTTGCCAGCCCCAGATCCGAGAGCGCCGCCTTGAGCTGCGCGTACTGTGTGCGCAGGTACGCGGCCGCATCGGCGCTCGCAAGATACTCCGGCTCCTGAAAGTTCCGTTCGAGGTCGGTTTTCCAATCCTCGCTCTTGACGACCTTGGCGAAAACGTCGTCCCACCACGCGAGCTGCGCCGGCGTCAGGCCCTTGGGGGCCATCACGCCGGACCAGTTCGGCACCACGGCATCCACGCCTTGTTCCTTCCATGTCGGGACCGTGGCGAGCGCGCCGCCCAGCCGCCGGGTCGACGCGATACCGATGATGCGCAGCTTGCCCGCCTGCAGATGCGGCAGGATGTTGGAGGTCGCCGTGGAGATCACATCGACGTGTCCTCCGAGCACGGCAGTGGTGAGTTCCCCGCCACCCTGGAAAATCGCTACCTTCAGCTTTTTCGCATCGACGCCGGCGCTCTTGGCGACGAGTGCAATCAGGATGTGCAGGTTGTTGCCGAGCCCGTTGTTGGCGAACGTGACGGACGTAATGTCCTTCTTCAGGCGTTCCATCAGGTCCCGTCCGCTCTTGATCGGCGAACTGGCATTCACCGCGAGGGCGATGTACTGGCTGCTCAACATCGCCAGCGGCGTGAAGTCGGTGTAGCTGTACTGGCTCGCGCCGGTGATGTGCGCGGTCAGTATCGACGGCGAGGTGACCAGCAGATATTGCGGGTCGCCCGCGTGCTGGGCCAGGTACGCCCATGCGACGACCCCGCCGGCGCCCACGCGGTTCACAACGCTGCTGGTGACGCCAAGCAGCCGCTGCTCCTGCAGGACCTTCTGGATCATGCGCCCGGTGTGGTCCTGGAAGCTGCCGGCGGCGAGTCCTACCACGACCTCGACGTTTTTCTCTGGCTTCCACTGCGCCTGCGCGGCGCCGGGCGTCGCAACGAGCAGAGCCGCGGCAAGAGTGGCAGCAAGCGTAAGGCAACGCATGGTCTCAGTGTTACGCATGGTATTTCCTCTCCTTGACGAATTGCTGATCAGATTGGCCGTATTGTCCATTTATTTGGACGAAGATCAAGGGTCATCGCGCGGCGTGCCGCCCGGCGCTCAGGCGATGTCGAGAACCGGGCGGGAGGTGAGCGGCAGGCTGTGGCGTGCACCGGCTAAGCCTTGGGAACCATAAACGGCGGACTTCGTTGCATCGTCTGCGGCGCGCACAGGCCCAAGTGCTCGAGGATGCGTCGGATGATTGCCGGATCCTCGGTCAGCGCGATGACGCGCATCGGCCCCGTGCACTTGCGGCGTTTCAGTGCATGGGCCTCGTAGACTCTGAACCCACGTAGCCTTGACACTGGCAGCGAACTCGATGCTTGGTTGCTCGCTTGGCGCAGGCAGCGCGGCACCGGCGTGCGGCGATGCTTCCTTTGCCCGCTCGCCTCCTATGGATCGACCGGACGCGGATGCGCCGATGCGGACACAGAACTTGTGGACCTATCATCCAGCCAACATCGCCTGACATGCGCTTCGAAACGCTCCTGAGCCGCAGGGGGGGGAAACCGTTGCGACGCACTGGCGATTGTTGTAGATTGCCTTGTAGTTAACCAACAATCCCATTCCAAATCCAGGTAAGAGGAGTTTGGAATGGAAATTACTAAACTCACACACGGTCCGGGGGCCAAGGTGGTTTCTCTTCGCATGCATCCGCCTGCCGATGTGGGGGTGCCCGGCGGATCAATTTTCCTATCGCTCTATCGCTTCCTTCGGTGACGTGGAACGGAACCGATGGAATTCAATGACGTCCGACTCCAGTACGAATCGCTCCGCGAGCAGATTGACGGCGCGATTTCGCAGGTTCTGGCCGGCGGGCGATATATTCTTGGGCAGTCGGTCCAGGCCTTTGAGGATGAGTTTTCGCGTTATTGCCGCGCCGCAAATGGAATTGCTGTCGGCTCGGGCACCGATGCGCTCACAATCGGGCTCCGTGCGCTTGGTGTTCAGGCTGGGGATGAGGTCCTTGTTCCTGCGGTAAGCGCGGCCGCAACTGCCATGGCGGTCGTCACGCTTGGCGCCAGGCCGATCTTCATCGACATCTCGCCGGATGACTTCAACATCGATGCCGCCCTCGCATTGGACAGGAAAAGTTCACGCACAAAGGCGATCGTGCCTGTTCATCTTTATGGAATGCCGGCCCGCCTCAAGGATTTAGGCAGAGGCGGAGTGCCTCTTCTGGAGGATGCGGCGCAGGCTCATGGGAGCGATGCGAGTTGGGGACGCTGCGGTTCCTTCGGCATCGTTTCGGCTTTCAGTTTCTATCCGACGAAGAATCTTGGAACCTATGGTGATGGAGGCATGGTCGTTACTTCGGATGCCGAAATCGCCGAGCGGTCACGGCTTTTGCGCAATTACGGCCAGCGTGACAATTACTCATCGGAGGTCTTCGGGCAGAACAGCCGGCTGGACGAGTTGCACGCCGCGATTTTACGGGTGAAGCTCAAGAAACTGGATGAATGGAATCGGCGAAGGCGTCAGATTGCGGCTCTGTATCGTCAGGGATTCGAGGACTTGCCGTTAGGCATGCAGGCGGAAACCGGAACGAGCAACTATCACCTTTTCGTCGTGACAACCCCGGAACGAGACAGGCTTCGTGCCCATTTCGCGTCGTTAGATATCCCGACGCTTGTTCACTACCCAACGCCGCTTCATCGCCAGCGGGCCTTTGCGGAATTCAATCCCGCCCGGTGCCCACATGCAGACCTCTTGTGTTCGCGTGTACTGAGTTTGCCTATCCACGCTTACCTTTCGAACGGGGAGGTTGAACGCGTGATCGACGGAGTGCGCAGCTTCTTCAAACGGTAGCTTCGGGTTTTTGCGCGTAACAAATCAGGGAGAGACCGAACGGAAGGCGCTTGCGCGACTTGAACCACTTCGCCTCGCGCTCGAGTATTCCACGCAAGACAGGATCCAGCCAGCCAAGACCACGGGGAAGCGCCTTCACATCGGTGCCCTTGCCGATTCCGAGATGCTTGATCGATCGGCGCAATAGAATCACGGGAAAAAGAAAACCATTCGCATAGCTTGCCCACTCGATGGCGAATCCGACTCGAATCAATTTTCCGGACAGCTCTTCGCGCTGGTATCGATAGAAGACCTCGAGTTCGTCGTCATGCGAAGACCAGAGCCACATAAACGCCGGAACGCGGATGAAGAGATAACCGCCTGGCTTGAGCACACGATAAATTTCGCGAAGCGCGGCGTCGTGCCTCTCGTAGGGCAGTTGCGTAACAACCTCAAACGAGAAAACAAGATCGAAAGTATCCGGTTGAAAAGGAATTTCCGTGATCGAGGCCTGCACGACTTTTTTGAATCCTCTCCTCCGTACTCCTTCGAGTGCAGCGTCGGCGATGTCCAGACCATAAACCTCCCGCGAATCGCGGGATGAATAGTGGTCCAAATTGTATCCGGTGCCACAGCCAGCATCTAGAATCCGCAGGTTGGGTTCTTGGAGTTTCGTGGCAACGACCGTATCCGTAATGTGCCGCATTGCGACGAACCACCAGTAATTCTCTTCGAGTTTATATAGCCGCTCGAAATCTTCCGGGCGCATGGTGCGTTACCAGTAATGCGCCCGACAGCGCTGATAATACTCGACGGTGCGAGCGAGCCCGACGTCGAGCGAAATTCGCGGTGCCCAGCCCGTAGCGGCATTGAATTTTTCGGACGAACTATAGACACTTCCGATATTGATGGATTTCTTTTCCGGAGGAAAGGGAACAATGCGGTAGGAACCGCGTCCCGCAATGCGCAGAAGCAGCTGGACGAAGGCTTCGAGCGTCATGGGCTGCCCTCCACCCAGGTTGAAGTAGTCTCCGATGACCCTATCGTTGATTCCGGCAATAAGCATGGCGTCAACGACGTCATCAACATAGTTAAACGCACGAAGCTGTTGCCCGTCGCCAAAAACCTGGATTTCCGCGCCCTCGATCGCTTGTTTGATGAACCACCCGATGAAACCTTGCCGCGCGTGCTTCACCAGCTGTCGGGGTCCGTAGGTATTCGCGAGGCGCAGTGAGACCGCGGGCATCCCGTGTGCCTGATGGTAAACGATGTGATACCACTCGCCCGCCATCTTGTTCACGCCGTTGACATCGACAGGCTTCAGCAGTTGAGTTTCCTCGAGCGGCAGCGATGCCGGCCGGCCATAGGCCTGTCGCGTTCCGGCGTAAATTACACGAGCCTCGCGGTTCTCGTGTTTGCAGGCTTCCAGAACAGTGAGCGGTCCGATCGTGTTCATTTGCAGATCTGCAAATGGCTCCTGCATGGATTCGAAGTGGCTGACATGTCCAGCGAGATTGAAGATGAATTGGGTGCCGCGGACAAGCTTCTTCACAAGCGCTAGATCGCATGTGTTGCCTTCGACGACGTCGACGTTGGCGCGAATGGATTCAATGTTGAAGTAATTTGCGCCGCAGGTCGGATCGAGGGAATCGAGGATCGTAACGGAAGCGCCGGCTTCAACAAGCCGGATCGCGAGATTACTTCCAATGAAGCCGAGACCGCCGGTGATCAGGACTTTTTGGCCGCGATACTCATCCATAAAGGCAGTCGGGGTGACAGCACAAGGCTCCACCAGATTCTAAGCAGGCCGCGAAAGGTATGTACCAGATGCCTGACGCGGAAAAACTCGCTCGAACCATGGGTTCGAGGGTAGTGGCTGACCGGAACCTCGACCATTCGAAACCCTGCCTGCTCGAACTTTTTTGCCATCTCAACACAGATAACGCCGCTTCTGGACTCGAGTGAAATAGTATCGAAAATATGTCGGCGGAAAAGGCGAAAGTCGCAGTCGACGTCACGAATTGAAAGACGGAAAACCCATTTCATGGCCCGCCGGTAAAGTTCACCAATCAGAATTCGATACCAGGCATCCGCCCGATTAAGTTTATAACCGTTGACAAGATCAATGTTCGGTTCGAGATGCGCGAGCAGGTTGTGCAGTTCCCGCACATCGTACTGCCCGTCCCCGTCCGTGTAAAAAACGAAATCCTTACGTGCGTTTGTGAATCCGGAGATCAGCGCCGCACCATAGCCGAGATTATTCTCGTGATGGATCACACGGAGAAAGCGCAACTCCGATGCGAGCCGATCAAGGATCAAGCTCGTTTCATCCTTGCTTCCGTCGTTTACAACCAACACTTCGAAATCGTCCGTCAGAGTTTTCATCTCTTCGGCAACCGTGCGGACTATTCGCTCGATGGTGTGCTGATCGTTGTACGCCGGAAAAAAGGCAGTAAGTGAGATCGGTTTCAAAGTGGGTTGATATTAGTTTCGTCACCGTTTTCTGTCAATCGGAACAAGAGAATAATGAACAAGAGAATAATTCGCGGACAGACGCATGAATCGCCCCATCGTGAGTAGGCGATTTATGCGTCTGTTCCCGAATGACTTGTTGCGAATCGTTCCGGAGCCGTGGGGGCGAGGGCAAAGCCGTTGCGACCCACCGGCGATTGTTGTAGATTGCTCAGTAGTTAACCAATGATCCCGGTCCAAATCCCGGTCATCTCCTGGGAAGGAGGAGTCTGGAATCGAGCTCTTTGACAGTAAGCTCCAAATAAAGCAAGCTCACCTGATGTCCAGCGTTCCTGATTCCTCCTTGCTCCGCCACGCGATCGCCGCTTGGCTGATTGCAGGGTTCCTGCTGCTGTTCGCCCTGCGGTTCCACCTCCTGCCCGGGTTGCTCGCCGGCTTGCTGGTGTACGAGCTGGTGCACATCATCGCCCCGCGGCTGCGGTTGGCGCACGCCGGGGCCGGCAAGGTCGCGGCGGTAGCGCTGCTGGCCATGTTGATCGTGGCGATGCTTATGTTGCTCTTTTTTGGCGCGATGGCGTTCTTCCGCAGCGACGCGGGCAGCCTTCCGGCGCTGCTGCAGAAGATGGCCGAGATCATCGAGGGCTCGCGTGGCAACCTGCCGGACTGGGTCGTTGGAAGCCTTCCTGCCGATGCCGACAGCTTGAAGAACACCATCGTTACCTGGCTGCGCGGGCACGCTGGCGACGTGGAGCTCGTCGGCAGGGAAGCCGGGCGCACCGTCGTCCACATTCTCATCGGGATGGTGATCGGCGCCATGGTGTCGTTGCGCGAGGCCCGGCCGGGGGAAGGCCATGGGCCGCTTGCGCACGCGCTCGTCGAGCGCGCCGCACGGCTGGGCGAGGCGTTCCGGCGCGTCGTGTTCGCTCAGGTGCGCATCGCGGCGCTGAACACCCTGTTCACCGTGATCTATCTCGTGGCCGTGCTGCCCATGCTTGGCGTTCACCTGCCGCTCACCAAGACCATGATCGCTATCACCTTCGTCGCCGGGCTGCTGCCGGTGCTCGGCAACCTGATCTCGAATACCGTCATCGTTGTTGTGAGCTTGAGCGCCTCGCCCTCCGCGGCGCTGGGCTCACTCGTGTTTCTGGTGCTGGTGCACAAGCTCGAATACTTTCTTAACGCGCGCATCGTCGGAGCACAGATCCGGGCGAGCGCCTGGGAGCTGTTGCTTGCCATGCTGGTCATGGAAGCCGCGTTCGGAATCCCGGGCTTGGTTGCCGCACCGATCTATTACGCCTACCTCAAGGACGAGCTGGCAGCGCGCAGACTGATTTGAGTAAGATACTGAATATTCCATTGATACGAAGGAGAGAGAGCAATGTCAAACATCAAGCCGCAACCACCGATGAAGATGGTGCCGAAGAACGCGCTGAAACAGGACGTCACTTTGCGCACGCTGGAGACCACCTCGGAGCGCCTCAAGAACTGGGGCAAGTGGGGGCCGGACGACGAGCTCGGCACTTTGAATTACGTCAAGCCGGCGGATCTCATCAGAGCCGGATCGCTGGTGCGGAAGGGCAAGGCGTTTTCCCTTGGGCTCGACTTCAATCAGGACGGTCCGCAACGCACGGGGTGGGGAGGGCGTTTCAATCCAATACACACCATGCTGGCGACCGGCACCGATGCGGTGGCGGGGCGGCAGGAAGCGGGGAAACTGCGTTATGCCGACGACATGGTCACCATGCCGCTGCAGTGCGGGACGCAGTGGGATGGGCTGGGCCATATTTTCTACGGCGAGAAAATGTGGAACGGTTACGACGCGCGACTCGTCGATTCCACCGGCGCCAAGAAGAACGGCATCCATAAGACGCGCGACCGCATGGTCGGCCGCGGAGTGCTGCTCGACATTCCGCGCTGGAAGG
>PLYS01000545.1 GCA_003153455.1 Betaproteobacteria bacterium
ATAATCGGCGCCGGCCGCGATTGCCGCGGCAGGAGTCATGATGCGCTGCTGATCGTCCCGTCTGCTTTCATCCAGGCGGATCCCCGGTGTCACGAGGACGAACTTGCTGCCGCATTCGCGTCTGAGCAGCTGTGCTTCCTGCGCTGAGCACACTACGCCGTCGAGCCCGCTCGACTGCGCCAGTTTCGCGAGTTTCAATGCGGCCGCAGCCGGATCGCCGGCAATGCCTACGTCCGCAAGATCGCGCGCCGCCATACTGGTAAGCAGCGTCACCGCGATGAGTTTCGGCGGTGGCTGCCCGCTCGCAGCCACCGCCGCCCGCGCCGCTTCCAGCATGGCGCGGCCGCCAAGCGCATGCACATTCAACATCCACACGCCGAGCTGCGCCGCCGCCCTGCAAGCACCCGCGACCGTGTTCGGAATATCGTGGAATTTTAGATCGAGAAAAATATCGAATCCGCGTTGTATCAGTGTTCCAACCAGCGCCGGCCCTGCGCCGGTGAACAGTTCCTTGCCGACCTTGAGGCGGCACGATTGTGGCTTGAGCCGAACCGCGAATGCAAGCGCGGCGTCCGCGGACGCAAAATCAAGCGCGACAATCACCTTGGGATCGTTCACGTAGGCAATCCTTTCTCCTCGGCGCGGCGCGGCAAATAAGTTTCCCATTCGCCGCACGCTGGGCAATGCCAATAGTACTGGCGCGCGCGGAAGCCGCAGCTGTCGCACTTGTACATCGCCAGATTGCGGGTATGCTGGTGCACCAGATTCTTGACCAGCTCGAGATCATGGCGGCGCTGCACCGGCGCCTCGAGTAANNCGAGCCCGAGCAGCGTCGGATTGCGTCGCATCTCATCGCGCACCAGCTGGTATGCCGATTCCGGCCCCTGCTGTTCGAGTATGCAGGTGAATACCACGTTGAGAACGTCGAGCGATGGATACTTGGTAAGGTAACCGCGCAGCAGATTGAGCCCTTCGCCGGTCTTGTCGAGCTGCTTGTAGGCGGCAAACATCCGGTCGGCGACCAACGCCAGATACGCCGGGTTCTGCGTCTCGATGCGTTTCCAGGCGTCGATTGCCGCCTCCAGTCGATTGAGCGCCAGATCGAGATCGCCAAGCAATATGTTGGCGCGCACGCACAGCCTGTGATGCGCAAGCGCTTGTTCGAGGTACGGTCGCGCCGCTTCCGGCCGCGAATCCATGATCTCCTTGCTCGCCATTTCGCAGTAGAAATTGGCGATTTCTTTCTGGTACGACTGCCCGGCCACCACGGTGAGCTGTTGCGCGGTATCGACCGCCTTTTTCCAGTCTTTTTCCTGTTCGTAAATCTCGAGCAGATACTTGAGCGCGGCCTCCGCGTGCGAGGTGCCTTTCAACTTGGCGAACAGCTCCTCGGCACGGTCGAGCAGCCCCGCCTTGAGATAGTCCTGCGCCAGCTCGAACAACGCATCGAGCTTCTGTTGCTGCGGCAGGTCGGCACGCTCGACCAGGTTCTGGTGCATGCGGATTGCGCGCTCAACCTCACCGCGACGGCGGAACAGCGAGCCCAGCGCGAAATGCAGCTCGATCGTTTGTGGCTCGATCTTGACCACCTCGATAAATGCCTCGATCGCCTTGTCGGGCTGCTCATTGAGCAGGAAGTTGAGGCCCTTGAAGTAGGACGTCGGCAGCGCACGCGATTCCGACATGAGCTGCTTGATGTCGATGCGCGCGGCGAGCCAACCAAGCGCAAAGAACAGCGGCAACGCGAGCAGCCACCAATATTCAATTTCCATGTCGTGCCGCGCCGTTTTGCAACCCCATGCTATACCGACTCCGCCGCCGGCGCCGCGGCGCCACGCGTATGGCTGCGCACCTCGCGCTTAAGACTCAGGATCTCGCGCCGCTGCCTGACGATGATGCCGAGGCTCGCCATGACGCCGGTCGCGATGCCGATTCCGAAAAACACCAGCAGCACGAGTACCAGCGGCGCCCGCCATTCCATGCCGAGAAAATAACGCACCACGACACTGTCGCTGTTCTTGAATGCGAAGCCGAGCAACAGCAGGAACACCACGGTCTTGAGCAGCAGAAACAAGATACGCATCAATATGTCCCCCCAGCCATGTTGGCAGCGTCCACGGCGCGGGCAAAAAAAANNTGGCATGATCTTTCGATGATGCCACGCCAACGAGTCAACAACATAATTAAAACACGGGGGCGTTTTAATGTGATGGAGGCTCTAAAATTCTGCCGCGATTACCTCTTGAAATCGACGCGTTCGCGCAGTTCCTTCCCGGCCTTGAAATGGGGCACGTATTTCGCCGGCACCTGCACTTTCTCACCGGATTTCGGATTACGGCCGGTGCGCGGCGGGCGGTAATTCAATCCGAAACTGCCAAAGCCGCGAATCTCGATACGCTGACCTTGCGACAAACTCTTCGCCATGGCGTCGAGTATCATCTTTACCGCAAGCTCGGCGTCTTTCGCCACCAGCTGGGGATAGCGCGCCGCAAGCTTCGCGATCAGCTCCGACTTGGTCATGGACGTCCTTTATTGGCCGGTGTTGACGGTATCCAGCTTGGCCTTGAGCAGCGCGCCGAGATTGGTGGTGCCGGCACTGGAGGGNNTGATCATCGCCGTCACCGCATCGCCCTCTTTCAGGTGCGTACGAATGTCCTCGACACGGTCGCGCGCGACCTCGGATGCACGCAGATACCCCTCGACGTCGCCCTCGAGCGCAATCACCGCGCCCTTGGCGTCGATCGACTTGACCGTGCCCTTGACGATGCTGTTCTTGTCGCGTGCCGAGATGTAACT
>PLYS01000043.1:0-10638 GCA_003153455.1 Betaproteobacteria bacterium
GATTCTCCGCTCAAAATCGCGTGTTTTCCGGCCTTAGAGCGTCGATTTCAGCACGGAAAACATTGTTCTAAGTGACAGGAAACTATCGACGCGTTTCTTAGAGCAGCGATTCTGGCCACAAAAATGGCGCTCTAAGACCATATACAGCCGAAATGTGAATGGCATATCGCTTCGGATCAATAGTTTGCGCTGGTCCGACCCGGACATGTAGCACCAGGGGCAGACAAAGTCGAAAACGACGTCTACGCGCAGAGGCTCGCTCATGTCCATCTCCAGTCCTTGCACCGTCCGGGACCAGCCGTTGGCTATCCCTTATACTGCCCGGGTTTGCTATTTATTAAACTAGTGCCCTTCAATTGCGAGCGCCGCGTTTTGCGGCCGCTTCAGGTGGCTCATCACGATGGAGAAGTGACATGAAGCAAGCAAAGAACACGATTTGCCTTTGGTACGATGGCGACGCCGAAGACGCGGCTCGATTTTACGCCAGGACCTTTCCCGATTCATCCGTTGGCTCTATACATCACGCACCCGGAGACTTTCCGTCCGGGAAGAAAGGGGATGTGTTGACGGTCGAGTTTACCGTGATGGGAATTCCCTGTCTCGGGCTCAATGGCGGACCCGCGTTCAAGCACAACGAAGCATTCTCGTTTCAGGTCGCAACCGCTGACCAGGCCGAAACTGATCGTTACTGGAACGCAATCGTCGGCAACGGCGGCGCGGAGAGTGNNTTCGATGCGATGATGCAGATGAGAAAGATCGACATCGCTGCCATCGAGGCGGCGCGCCGCGGTTGACATCTATCGAGAGGAGACGGCATGCAACTCTTGGCAATAGATGCACTCGCAACGGCGATGGTCGTCATGGGCATGAGTCTCGCCGCGACCTCAGCGCAGAGTGCGGAGATCATCGTGTTCAGCACGATTTCCGCGAAAGAAGCGCTGATCGAACTGGTGCCTGAGTTTGAGCGCGCGAGCGGGCACAAGGTCAATATCACTTATGCGGGCGGTTCTGGCCTTTCCAAGCAGATTCTCGGCGGAAAGCTGGGCGATTTATTTATCGGTCCGGAGGAGTTTTCCGGCCCCCTGATGAAAGAAGGCAAATTGCTGGCGGGCAGCCGCATCGATTTTGCCCGCTCCAGCACCGGCCTCGCGGTACGGGCGGGTATCGCAAAGCCAGATATCAGTTCGCCGGAAAAATTGAAAAGCGTTTTGCTCGCCGCCGCAGCGGTGTCGTACAGCGCAGGCGCAAGCGGCATGCATTTCGTCAAGGTGCTCGAACGGCTTGGAATCGCCGATGTGATGGCGAATAAGCAGGTGCCGCCGCGTGCGGGCGAGTTGGTCGGCGCGGTGGTGGCGCGAGGAGACGCGGACATCGCGGTACAACAAATCAGCGAACTGCTGCCGGTGCCGGGTATCCAGATTCTCGATCCGCTGCCGCCGGAATTTCAGCAAACCATCATCTACGGCGCCACTGCTTTTCCACAATCAATGCAACGGGAGGTTGCGCAGGCCTTTGTGAATTTTCTCCGGTCTGAGGCTGCTCGAGTTGTGTTGCGCAAAAAGGGACTAGACCCCGCCTAGCAGCTCGGCGGTTACATTCAGAAACTCAGGGAAAAATCAGAGCGGTAATTGGGGTCAGTGTAAGATTTCTCCGGCGGCCGACATCGCGGCTCATGGAAAACTTACACTGACCCTATTTTTCCTACGTACGGAGACCCAAAGTGGCTGCCAGAAATACCGACCGGCCACAATGCCTACCACGCGTGCACATAACCGCACTTTGTACCATGCCTGCGGCAGAATACCGACCCTATCAATCGGAATCTTGCGGCGAATTCCGTCCCAGCCTATTCCACGCGGCACGGGAGGCACTGTTGGCCTGTTCCCACGTGAGCTTGGAGGAGCCTTTGGAGCGCTCATAGTCTGCTCGAAGATCGGATGCGACATCATCGAACGTGCGCCCGGCGAAACGTGCGCGACCGGTGTATCCAGTCCGATATGCTGGCGCGTAATCGTCATAAGTCAGTCCAGAACTGTAATAGGGTTCCTTCTGATATTGACCTTTCCAGTAAACGTCTTCGCGTGTTGGGTCCAACGCTTCGCCGGCAGCTTTGCCGGCAAGTCCGCCTACGATGGCGCCCACAGCAGCACCTGCGGCTGCACCCAGTGGGCCCGCCACGGCTCCTACCGCCGCGCCCGCTGCCATTCCCCCAGCGGCCGCGCCAACACCGGTCCCGATTGGATGCGCTCCTGGTTCTCCAGTGATTGGGTCACGATTGGCATTGCGCTTAGCGTCCTCATTTATGTCCATATCAATCTCCTAGGTAGTTTGTGGTGTAATGACCGATGCCCATGAAGCCTGCGCGAGCGCTCCCGGACGGCCATTGCATGATCAGAAGGAACTGGTTCCGAGCAACTAGTGAATCCTACAGTAACCGCTGAAGCGGGTATGTTCGGTAGCCAACATATGCAAGTTGTGATTCACGTAGATGAGATCCGGGTCGGACCAGCGCAACCAATTGATTTGCCACCGCTATACGTCAAAGACAACCATGTTTTTGGCCTTAGAAGCGCATTTTCGTCGGCAAAAAACGCACTCTAAGGAAAAGCTGGGCAGGCGACATGCACGCGTAGCGTGGCATTTTTGGCAGTAAAAATGAGCGTCTAAGCTGGAAATAGCCAGCGCCAGGTAGATCAACTTCCAAGATTACAAAGACTTGGCTTGGTCCGACCCGAGAAGGGCCGGGGGCACCGGCCCCCAAGGACATTGGCCTACAGCGTGCCGATGCCGGTGCTGGATAGGGTCCCCAGTTCACTGAAATAAGGCGGGCAAGCGCCATGAGATAATAGCGGCTACCGTCTACCTCCCATCTGTCATGGCCACCAGAAAGCCCCGCAAACGCGCCACAAGGCCATCCAAGGGATTCTTCAATATCGAGACCCGCACCCAGCCCGTCGACCCGGAGATGTTTCTGTGGTGTCAGGGCGTGTATGCGGTGGCGGCGCACCTCAGCATGCCGGTCGAGAATCCGGGCGCCCGTCCCATCCTCGAGCATGACGGGAAGCAGTACGGGTTCTCCGATATCCCGATGAACCGCGGGATGCTGGCCGCCACCAAGGAACTGCGGGAGCGTGGTGTCAGCGACGATCAGAAAATGGCGACCATGATGCGCCTGATGCATTTCGGCGAGGTCTTCGACCATCGCGAGCGGCTGGCCGTGTTCATCAAGCCGGGGGACGAGCAAGGCACCGTCTCCGTATCCGAAGCGCTCATCAAGGCATGCGCTACTGCAAGGTTCATTCGGAGTGGCGACAAGATGCACCTCGACATTGAGGATGTGGCCAGGATCGCCCAGCAGCTGACGGACGCGGAAGACGCGGCCGAGAAAGCAGCTAAGGGCGCGGAATAATTTGCCCCCCCCGATGAGCCAGCCCGCGCATCAGAATCCGCCCGTCTTCGTCAGTTCAACATTTACCGACCTTCAGCCATATCGGACGGCGGTGCTGCGTTGACCGCATCCCAGGCCGACGATAGAGTCGAGAACAAAGGGACCGTATTTCTGAATGCGAGGTTCCCGATGATCCTAAATCCAGCAGTTGAACCGCGAAGGACGCGAAGGACGCCGAGGAAATCAACACCAAGTGAATACGGATGTAATCACCAAAATGGTGATCTTGATTACAAGCGTTGCCCCTTGTTTTCCTTCGCGTCCTTGGCGTCCTTTGCGGTGAATAGCTTTTTCTAGGATGATACTTTCGTGCGGTCCGGCAACAATCGGTGACCGCCATAGCAGGAATAACAGCGGCCAAAAAACCAGGGAGACGATCCGATGACAGACCTGAATCGCTGCTACAACATCTTCGATCTGCGCGAGGCTGCGCGGCGCCGCCTGCCCAAAGGAATCTTCGAGTACGTCGACAAGGGCANNATCAAGCTGCGCACGCGCTTTCTCAACGACTGGTCGAAGCGCGACCTCGGCACCGAGATCTTCGGCAAGCGCATCGAGCTGCCGTTCGGGATCGCGCCTACGGGAAGCTCCGGACTGATGTGGTATCAGGGCGAGGTGGAGCTGGCGCGGGCCGCTGCCGCGGCGGGCATTCCTTTTACGCTGGCCACGGGTGCACTCACCTCCATGGAAGAAATCACCAGCGCAGTGCCCGATGCACGCAAGTGGTTCCAGCTCTACCCCTGGGAGGATGAGGAGGGCTCCTACGAAATGGTCGCGCGTGCGCGGGACCTGGGCTGGGAAGTCCTGATGGTTACGATCGACGCGGCACCGGGCCGTGGGCGCGAGCACAACGAGCGCAACGGCTACTCCTTTCCGTTCAAGCCCAACGTTACGGCAGCGGTGGACATGGCGATGCATCCCGGCTGGATGTGGCGCGTCATGCGCAAGTACCTCATGAACGAAGGCATGCCCAGGAACGCCAACTTCCCCGAGCGCTACCGCCATACCATCCTCGACGGCAAGACGCGCACGCGTCCCAAGGCATTCCAGGCGATGACTTGGGACCACATCCGTAAATTCCGCGACTTCTGGCCGCGCAAGCTCATCGTCAAGAGCATACTGAGCGGTGATCAGGCGAGGGCCGCCGTCGATGCGGGCGCCGATGGCGTGATCGTGTCGAATCACGGCGGACGCGCCTTCGACAGCGCCGTAGCGACCATAGACATGCTGCCGGAGATCGTGGAGGCGGTCGGCGACCGCTGCACGGTCATACTCGACAGCGGCATTCGCCGCGGCAGCGACATCGTCAAGGCGTTGGCCCTCGGTGCAAAGATGGTGCTGGTCGGCAGGGCGACGCTTTACGGCACCGCATGCGGCGGACAGGCCGGCGCCGCGAGGGCGATCAAGATACTTTCAGACGAAATGGAGCGGTCCTTCGGCTACGTAGGCGCGCGGCGGGTTTCCGAAATCGGTCCGCACATCTTCGCGCGTCGCGATCCCGGGGTGTAGAGCCCCGCGCATCCTGTCCGAAATGGCCCGGAGTTTTCCATTTCTGCGCACGTTCCGGTATGCTTTGCCGGTTGAACTTAAACAACAAGGAGAGTCACATGATTGCAGCTGGTCAAACACTTCCGTCGGGTAAGCTCATGGAATCGACAAGCTTTGATGAAAGTACCGGATGTCCGATAGGCCCTCAGGAAGTCGATGTGAGTACCGCCAGCAAGGACAAGAAGATCGTCATCTTCGGGCTGCCTGGCGCGTTTACCCCCACCTGCTCGGCGAAACATGTGCCGTCCTTCATTCAGAACGCCGCCGCACTCAGAGCCAAAGGGGTCGACGAAGTCTGGTGTGTGACGACGAATGACGCCTTTGTCATGGCGGCTTGGGGTAAGCAACTGAAGGTCGATGGGAAGGTGCGTATGCTCGCGGATGGCAGTGCGAAGTACGTCAAGGAACTGGGACTCGAGCTGGATCTCACCGGACGCGGAATGGGTGTTCGCTCGAATCGTTACGCCATGATCGTCGATCACGGGGTCGTCAAAGGCGTCTATGTGGAGGCCCCTGGCAAGTTCGAGGTCTCTTCGGCCGAATCTGTACTAACGCATCTATAAGGTCTGAGCCGGTTGGAGAGGTGGCCCTGCGATGGCAGGGCCTCTTTTCGTTTGAAGCACGGTGTGCGCGATGGCAGTAAACGCGCGATGCATTTCGTGGGAATTCCAACCTTACGCATCAAGAAGGCTTTCAATGAAAGTTTGTGTGGTGGGTGCTGGCGGAGTGGGGGGCCTGCTTGCTGCAGTGTTGCGGCGGGCCGGAGTCGATGTCAGTCTGTTGGTAACCGAACGACACTTGACGGCGATCAGGCGCAATGGTTTGGCCTTGATTGCCCCGAGCGGTCGATTCAGCGTTGAAATTCAAGCGGAGCTCGATCCGCGTGCAATTGGAGCCTGTGACGTCGTTATGGTGACCGCGAAGATGTGGGCTGTTGAAGCGCTTGCGCCCACGCTCCGGCCGCTGCTCAAGGAAAACACCGCCGTTATTCCTGTCCAGAACGGCATCGATGCGCCGGGGATACTCGCCAAGGCTCTCGGATGGGAGCACGTCGTCTATGGTTCCGCATCGATGAACGCCGCGCTGGAGGAGCCCGGCGTAATCCGTCAAAAAAATCCCCAGTACGGGTTCACAGTGGCTGAGGCGCAAGGACAGGAATCCGCCAGACTGCTCAAGGTGAAGGAGACCTTCGGGGCCGCGGGCGTTCCGGTCGAAATCGGCACTGATGGCCCCGCTCTGCTGTGGGACAAGTTCATCGGGTTGGTTGCGAACAGTTCGCTGTGCGCACTGCTCCGGTCGCCCATGGGCGTGGTGCAAAAGGACGATGACTGCTGGGCGCTCTACACGGCCGTGTTCAACGAGGCCGTTGCGACGGGGCGTGCTGTAGGCATTTCGATACCCGCGCAGAAGGCAGAGGCGCGGCTCGCGCGTGCGCGAACATCGCCACCGATGGTGATGTCCTCCATGGCTGTCGATCTGATGGCGGGCAATCGCCTGGAGTATCCGTGGCTGGGTGGGCGAGTCAGGGAACTGGGAAGGGAACACGGCATCCCTACGCCGGCGAATGATTTCATTGGGGCTGCGTTGAAACCGTTCTTGTTTGGGAAGGCAGGGTAAGGTCCTTAAGCTCGTCACCCCGTGCTACGACACGGGGTCCAGGTGAATTAGGAATCCCTTCTTGCCCTGGGTTCCGGCCTGCGCCGGAACGACGGAATCGTGAATTCTTCGTTAATACCCGGGTTTTTCGCTTAAGTAAGTTCCATTCGGGACGCACACCTTTTTCATTCAGCGTAAACCGAGCATCCGTTTCGTCACCGCCTCCGGCGAGCCCTCGAGGTCCATGTCCGCAAGCGACGGCCCGCACTGCCACGGGTCGACGCCGAGCAGCACGCCGAGGATCTCCGCGAACGCGCGGTGCAGCGGCACTGCGATCCCCGCCTGATCGGCAAGCTGCACGCACGGCACGATGGCGTAGGGCAAATCCACCGATTCCCACTCGCGCCAGATGTCGGGCTGGAAGGGGGGGAAAGACTTGTAAACAGGATTCTGCATCGCCTCGTAGAAGGTGCCGCTCTTGAAGCCGTAGTACTGCTCGATCGCCTTCGCCATCGGCGTGTGCTCAACGCCGTAGGCCTCGCACACGAGCCTGCGCTCGGCGTCGAGCGCGTCTCCGAGCACGCCCGCCGCGGGCACTACGCACTCCTGGTAGAAGCCGATCGTCTTACCGTCGAGCTTCGCACGTTCCATCATGCCAACGTTCGGCAGCACCATCGCCGGATGCACGATCAGGTTCAGGTTCTCGAGCCCGGTCTGGAGCACCGACGCCGCCGCCGCGAAATCGGGGAACAGGGGCTTCAGAACCGCGAGCGCTTCGTCCGACCGCGAAGCCGGTACCGTCGCGATCCGAATGCCCTTGCGCAGCCCTTTGGGCGTCACCACCGTGCCGTTGATCCGCGCGGCATGCGTCGGCGCGGGCGCTTCGGTCACGAGCACGTCTTCGCGGCCCGCTTTGCGCAGCAGCGGCGTAAGGCGCGCAGCCGGCCAGTAACCGTGGCTCTGAACGTGCACGACGGCGCCGCGCGCGAACTCGGGAATCATCGCGCTGAATTTCTCTTCGAGCTGATGGATGTCGACTTCGATCAGCACGGCCTCGGCATTCTTCAGCGCCTCCGCAGTGGTGTCGCAGACCTTGTCGAGCTTGGCAAAGCCGGTTTTCTTCGAGATGAGATGCTTCGCATCGCCCTCGACGGTGAAGCCTCCCGCCTTGCGCACTTCCGGGAGCTGATCCTTCTGCTCCGGAAAAACCGTATAGCGAACTTCGTGGCCGGACAGCGCGAGATCCGACGCGCACACGGCGCCAATCGCCCGCGCGGTGTTACCGATGACTGCAACTTTCGACATGCAACTGCTCCCTTGATAAGGCCGTCATTCCGCCTGGGACTGAAATCGTAATCCGATCCCCGCTGGATCCTCGTATACTGACCCAAATTCGAACAGGGGGGCAGACATGAGCATAGAGCGTGTTCCGGGCGCGAGAGGCGCCAGCTTCAGCAAGGCAGTGGCGGTCAGCGGAGCGGGGAGGACGGTGTACGTATCGGGGCACATCGCCCCCGGCGGCTCGATGGCCGAGCAGACGAACGGGTGCTTCGACCAGATCGAGGCGGCGCTCCGCGCCGTCGGCGGCTCGCTCGATCACGTCGTTCGCATCACCGCCTGGCTGACGAGCCTCGACGAGTACGCCGACTACGCGCGCGTGCGCGGCGAGCGCTTCGGTGCGCACCTGCCCGCGAGCGCGGCCGTCCAGGTTGCGGGCCTGCTCCACGGCGCCCTCATCGAGATCGACGCGGTCGCCTTCATCCCGGAGTAAGTATCCCCCGGCACAGCCGGGGGATACTTACTTCGCGGCGGCGGGAAACGCCGGCAATTTGCCCACGTCGCGCGCGTCGTGCTGAATGATGACGGTGGCTTTGAAATTTGCCGCGAGCTTTTTGAATCGGTCGATCGAAGCCAGGCTATCCGCGCGGCTGGCGTTGAACCACGGCACGCCGTTGCCATCGTAGTTCTCGCGAAAATGCACGAGATCGCCGGTGATCAGCACGTTGCCCTTCTCTTTCAGTTTGACCAGCAAGCCGTGGTGGCCCGGCGTGTGCCCGGGTGTATTCAATATCAGGACGGTGCCGTCACCGAACACGTCCTTGTCCGTTGGCAGGGGCTCGACCTTGCCGCCGCCGCTGATCCAGTGCGCAAACGGAGGAGCGTTCACGCCGGCGGCTGGCTTGGGACTGGTGATCGCATCCCAGTCGCCCTTGCCGATCAGCAGCATTGATTGCGGAAACGAGGCGACCTGACCCGTATGATCGGCGTGATAATGGCTGATGCCGACGTACTGGATTTGCTCGGGCTTCACCCCCAGCTGCGCCAACTGATCCACCACGCTCACCTTCGGCGCCACGTTGGGGGCGGTCATGGAATGGCCGGTATCCCACAGCAGGTATTGATCGCCATGCTTGACGAGGTAGCAGCTGAAGACAAACTGGATCTTGAGGCCGCCGTAGGAGTAGGTGTCGGAGAAGCGCAGGTTAACCTCGGTGGGCGCCTGGGGCGTGCCGCAGTCGCCAAGACGCGTGAGCGTGACTTCGGCCGCAGGTTGCGCCGAGACCGGCGCGGCAACCAGACCGTTGGCGCAGATGCCGAGTGCCAATATTTTCAGAGTCCTTCGCATTGCTGTCCCCCCTCGAAACGTTAAGAAAGTCGATCCCGCCCCATCACGACCGAAATGCCACTCGCGGTCGGGACGAGCGGCCCGACAATCTACACTAGCAACAACATGGTCGCAACACTAAGAGTCCGTAACAGAATGAAACGCGCGATGCGCTGTCACGATTTTGGCTCAGGGCGCGAAGAAAGGCCCGCGGCTTAGTCATTCTAAGCAAGGGACTTTCGACAATGCCATGGGCCAAAACTCGTGCCAGCCCTAAAAGGGTTGCAGCCAGAATCGGCGCTGGCCGCGTTGCTCGTCTTGGCAATAGAATGACTATTGCCTTCACCGGGCGCCTTGCCATCACCAATTCTGGCTGCAACGCACACGTGTTTCATTCTGTTACGGACTCTAAGCTGCTTCGCCTCCTACGGTCAGGAGGGGATGCGGCGTCACGCAGTGACGTGAGCTATGCTTCGGTCCGGACTGCCTCGGCACTGCTGTCGACCTGCATCGCTTCCGCGATACGATCAGGCCGTCGTTGGATGCGGGACGAGAGTTGCCGGTCGCCTGACCGGAGTGGTTGCCATGGGGCAGCGACTGGCCTTTCGCTGCGTTTGAAGACTCGATGCGCTACGAATATGCTATTTCGAGTTTCAGGCATGAGAGCTGCCACCTAACATGAATTCCCCGGGGGCAGCCCGGGGGCTGGTCACTTTCTTTTGCACGGCCAAAAGAAAGTAACCCAAGAAAAGGCCGCCCCGGTGAGCCGCCACTTGCGTGGTGGCCCTGTGCTGCTCGACAAGGCCGGCGGCTGTGGAACTCGCGCTCATAATGAAAGACACACTAAACGAGCGAGCGCTCAGACAGGTCCTCGCCGAATTCCCGACCTTGCCTGCGACTGCTCGGCGTCTCACAAGGGGTCGCACCAGCGTGCGGCGTCACGGATTCGAGGCAGCAGCGAAACTGACGATGCTACATTGCAAGACCCATTTGAACGCAGTTCAGTCGGGTCGGATCCCTGCACCGGCAATTACTTTGGCGGACTGGGCTGTATCTGCGCGCATAAACTCCGCAAACTGCTCAGGCGAACTTCCCACTACTTCATAGGCTAGTTCCTCCAAACGCTGGCGGACTTCTGGCAGAGTAACTACCGCGACAATTTCTCGATGGAGCTGTCGGATAATCTCGTGCGGCGTGCCCTTCGGTGCGAGGAAGCCCTGCCAGCCAAGCACATTGAAGCCCGGCACGGTTTCGGCAACCGTTGGCATTTCGGGCAGGATCGTCGAGCGCTTCGCGCCCGAAACCGCGAGGGCGCGAAGTTTGCCCGATTTGACGTGAGGCAGGGACGTCGATATGACATCGAATGCCAGTTGAATCTGACCTCCGATAAGATCGGTCAACACCTGCGGGGGACCCTTGTACGGCACGTGCACAAGGTTGA
>PLYS01000043.1:10670-12080 GCA_003153455.1 Betaproteobacteria bacterium
CTTATACAAGCTCGGGTTGATCGCCAAGGCAGTTGCGCCGAGCAAAATCGTATACCCATCTGGTGGGGATCTGGCGGCAATTTCCGTGCCGATGATAGTGTTGGCACCGACTCGATTATCGACAACCACGGATTGGCCGAGCCGGTCAGCTACCTTGGGACTGATGATTCGAGCAACCACATCAGGGGACGCGCCCGCTACGTAGGGGACGACGCAGCGGATTGGGCGGTCGGGGTAGTTCTGCGCGCTGGCATCCTGCACAAGCACGCTCGTAGCCCACACCACTGCGAATAGCCTGATAGCCCGGAAAAACGGCAGCGTTGCGAGTGCGCCCGCGCCGAATGCGATGACGACTTTGCGGTGGGTGATCATGATTCTCCTCCCCACGCCGTAAGAATAGCGGGATGTCCGATTAGTTTACTCGTTTTTCGGAGGGAGCCTGTCAAGGGCCGGTTTGTGGAGTTTTCCGCCGCCTGGCCGAAGGGCAACAGTCGGCCAACACCGGTCATCCATGCTAATTCTCCAAAGCGGCCGTTCACAGAGAAAAACAGCACAACCTCGCGTCGGCGTCGGAGCCCGGTGTGTAACAGCGAATAGACCAGATGCCTTCACTTGGCTCCGCATCAGGAGTCAACATGAAGACAATTCCAACCAACTCGCGCCGCCGTGCGCGCCGCAGTAACCGCAACATCCGCCGTCGCGGCAACAGCCGGCAGACCCGCGTCGTCATCAACGGCAATCACTCGCGCAGGGCTCCCCAACCAGGGAGGAAGCCCAAATGTGGTTGAACGTCAAGTGCGGTCAGCAGCTCGATGGAGACCTCGCCGCCTTCCATGAGGCGCAGCGCCTGACGCTCGCCCGCGCCATCGAGAAGTACCGGCAGCATCTTGCGGCTCCGCCGGACGGTGCGATCGCTACTGCGGTCGGACTCGCCTCTGTCCGCGCGGCCACGCGGCGTAGCCCGGCACGCCCCTAGATCATTGAAATAATGACGCTTCGTCATCGATTCGCGTTCTCCCAGCCACCACCCAGCGCGCGATACAGGCGCACTAGGTCGTCGCCGACCGCCGTACTGCTTTCAGCGAGAGAGCCCTGATTCTGCTGCAGCGTGCGCTCGGCATCGAGCACCTCGATGAAGCTCGCGACGCCGCCATCGTAACGCTGTCGCGCCAACATCCATGCGTCACGGTTTTGCGCCACCGTCGAGTCAAGCCAGGCGCGCCGGTCCTGGTCGGCGCCGTACGCTGCGCGCGCATTCTCGACCTCGTGCAGCGCGTTGAGCACAGTCGCGGCGTACGCCAAGGCCGCTTCCTTCGCCCGCACTTCTTGAAGTTGAACCGTCTTCCAGCGGCCGCGATCGAACACGGGCAGCTCCAGGGTGGGTCCGAGCGAGCCGAAGCGACTTGCCCA
>PLYS01000399.1 GCA_003153455.1 Betaproteobacteria bacterium
AAAGAACCACTTGGACGCCCTATTTGAGTGCACTTTGCACTAATAGCGTGCGAAGGCTCGAGAGATCGACGCGAACCGGTCTCGAGCTGCATTTAAATTGTTGCCGATTTCGTCAATGAAAACAGATTTTTGGGCCGCTGGCGGACGCCGCTCGATCAAACGTTCGCGCGACTGGTATGCATTCTGCTAAAGAGACCATGAGATTTTCTCAGCGGAGGTAACCATGTCTGGATTCAGGGATCCGTACGATCCGAATATCGATTTGTCGGTTGGCTGCAGTTGCGGCCGGCACCTGAATCGGCACGAGCACGCTGTTGCGGCGGATCCAGTCGCGCCCAGCAGTGATCCCGAAATCCTGAGCCAGCGATTCGTCGAGTCATCGCTGGTGCGTGCGCTGTTCCCGCACGATGCGACGCGCCGCCGCTTCATCAAGGCGGTCGGCGTCAACACCGCGATGGGCGCGATCGCCAGCATGCTGCCGATCGGCGCGCTGACCGCGATGGCGCAGGACAAGGCGCCGCTCGAGAAAAAGGACTTGAAGATCGGCTTCATCCCGATCACTTGCGCCACGCCGTTGATCATGGCCGGCCCGCTCAAGTTCTACGAGCAGCAGGGGCTCAACGTCACGCTCAACAAGACCGGCGGCTGGGCGCTGATCCGCGACAAGATGCTCAACAAGGAGCACGACGCCTCCCACTTCCTGTCGCCGATGCCGATTGCGATTTCGATGGGCCTGGGGTCGGTGGCGCAACCGATGAACGTGGCGACGATCCAGAACGTGAACGGCCAGGCGATCACGCTCGCCAACAAGCACAAGGACAAGCGCGACCCCAAACAGTGGAAGGGTTTCGTCTTCGCGGTGCCGTTCGATTACTCGATGCACAATTTCCTGCTGCGCTACTACGTCGCCGAGCACGGGCTTGATCCCGACAAGGACATCCAGATCCGCGTCACGCCGCCGCCGGAGATGGTGGCGAATCTTCGCGCCGGCAACATCGACGGCTTCCTCGGCCCCGACCCTTTCAACCAGCGCGCGGTCTACGACGAAATCGGTTTCATTCACATCCTGTCGAAAGAGCTGTGGGACGGCCATCCGTGCTGCGCGTTCGGCGTGTCGGGAGCATTCATCAAGGAAAACCCGAATACGTTCGCGGCGCTCTACCGCGCGGTGCTGAATGCCGCGGCGATGGCGCGCGATCCCAAGAACCGGCCGCTGATCGCGAACGTGCTCGCCCCCGCCAATTATCTCAACCAGCCGGTGCCGGTGCTCGAGCAGGTGCTGACCGGCAAGTTCGCCGACGGGCTGGGCGGCATCAAGACCGTGCCTGACCGTATCGACTTCGATCCGTTTCCGTGGCAGTCGATGGCAGTGTGGATGCTGACGCAGATGAAGCGCTGGGGCTACCTCAAGGGCGACGCCAATTACAAGCAGATCGCCGAGCAGGTGTTCCTCGCCACCGACGCCAGGAAACGCATGGCGGATCTCGGGCAGAAAGCACCGGCCGTCGCCTACTCGAAGTTCAAAGTGATGGGCAAAGAATTCGATTCCGCCAAGCCTGACGCCTATCTCGCGAGCTTCGCGATCAAGAAGGCCGCCTAGTCATGCCCAGCTCATTGGGTCTGCGCGCAGCGCTGCTGTCGCTGCTGATCTTCGTGTTTTTTCTCGGCATCTGGCACATTGCCACGTTGCCGGTCGAGAAAGCTCCGAGCGCCGACCCCGAGTACGCGAAGCTGGTGGGCGGCGGTAAGACCTCCGGCCTGCCGACTCCGGTGATGATTGCCAGGACCATCTGGAGCAACGTCACCGATCCGTTCTACGACCACGGCCCCAACGACAAGGGCATCGGCATCCAGCTTGCGTTCTCGATGGCGCGGGTCGGCCTCGGCTTCGCATTGGCAGCGCTGCTCGCGATCCCGCTCGGGTTCCTGATCGGCATGTCGCAGCTCATCTACCGCGCGTTGAACCCATTCATCCAGGTACTGAAGCCGATCTCTCCGCTGGCGTGGATGCCGCTCGCGCTCTATACCATCAAGGACGCGGCAGTGTCCTCGGTGTTCGTGATCTTCATCTGCTCGGTGTGGCCGATGCTGATCAACACCGCGTATGGCGTTGCCGCGGTCAAACGCGACTGGTTGAACGTCGCCAAGACGCTCGAAGTCAGTGCGCTGCGCAAGGCATTCCGCGTGATATTGCCGGCGGCGGCGCCGACGATATTGACCGGCATGCGCATCTCGATGGGCATCGCGTGGCTGGTGATCGTCGCCGCCGAGATGCTGGTCGGCGGCACCGGCATCGGCTACTTCGTATGGAACGAGTGGAACAATCTGTCGCTTACCAACGTGATCTTCGCCATTCTTACCATCGGCGTCGTCGGCATGCTGCTCGATCTCGTTTTCGGCTGGCTGACCCGGCTCGTCACTTACCAGGAATAGCGCATGGACAAGGATTTACTCAAGGTCGAGGGGCTGACCAAGACGTTTCCGGCCACGCGCGGCGGCGCGCCGCTCACCGTGTTCGAGAACGTCAATTTCGCGATCGCCAAGGGCGAGTTCGTTTGCATCACCGGCCATTCCGGCTGCGGCAAATCGACGATACTCAACATTCTCGCCGGGCTCGATGACGCAAGCGCTGGCGTTGTAATCATGGACGGCCGCGAAGTCGTGGGGCCAAGCCTCGACCGCGGCGTGGTGTTTCAGGGTCATGCGCTGATGCCATGGCTCAGCGCGATGAAAAACGTCGCATTCGCGGTCAAGTCGCGCTGGCCCGACGCAGGCCGCGCCAAGGTCGACTCGATCTGCCAGCGCTATCTCGACCTCGTGGGTCTGACCGGCTCCGAGCACAAGAAACCCGCAGAGCTGTCGGGCGGCATGAAGCAGCGCGTCGGCATCGCGCGCGCGTTCGCAATCCAGCCCAAGATGCTGCTGCTCGATGAGCCGTTCGGCGCGCTCGATGCGCTGACGCGCGGTGTGATCCAGGACGAGCTGCTAAAAATCTGCGCCGCAACGCACCAGACGGTGTTCATGATCACCCACGACGTCGACGAGGCGATCCTGCTTGCCGACAAGATCATGCTGATGTCGAACGGCCCGCGCGCGCGCATCGCAGAGATCATCGTCAACACGCTGCCGCGCAACCGCAGCCGCCACACCATACACAAGGATCCGCAGTATTACCCGATCCGTAACCACCTCGTCGATTTCCTGGTGAGCCGCTCGAAGGGCTTCACCGAGCAGCCGCCGGCTGATTACGACCCGCAACATCCACCGCTGGTCATGCCAGGGCTGGGGAATGCGGCTGCAATAACTGAATTACTGGTTCCACCGCGCGCCTCGGCCAAGTCTGTCGTAGTCAGTATCCGCAATTAAACTGAAAGGAGAAAAGGTATGAAACCCTCGAGCAAAACNNAGCAAGGAGTGGACGACCGCCGCGCTGCTGGGCCAGATGCAGATGACCAAGCAGCAGGCGGCCGCCGCCGGCAAGCTGCTCGGCCTGCCGCCTGATGCGGTGCTGCTGCTGCAGCAGGTCCCGTACAAGGGTTCGCTGCCGACCGCGGTGCCGACCGATCCGCTGATCTACCGCTTCTACGAACTCGTGAATGTTTACGGTACGACATTCAAGGAACTGATTCATGAAGAGTTCGGCGATGGCATCATGAGCGCGATCGATTTCAAGATGGACATCACGCGCGAGCCCGATCCGAAAGGAGATCGCGTCAAAATCACCATGAGCGGCAAGTATTTGCCGTATAAAACCTATTAAGCCAGTATTGCAACCGTTTCATCAGCGCGGAGAGTAATCATGGAAAAAGTAGTGGGTTTGCGTATAGCCCGGCGTGCGGTGTTGGTGTGCGCGGCAGCGTGGATGTTCGCTGCGCCGGTTTCACACGCGAGAGATTTCAAGATACTGCAGCCGCTCGGCGACAAGCCGATGCGACTGAAACAAGGCGCGGGATATTACGTGCCTTCCACCGTGGAGACGGTGCGTTGGGGCAGCTTGCCGAATGCCGAGGCCAAGCCGGTGCTGGCGGTGCCGTCGGGGAGCGTGGTGACGTTCGATTCGGTGTCGCACGAAGGCATCCTCGAGGATCAGGGTAAGGACCCGGTCAAATACTTCAGCCAGTTCGGCATCCAGCCGGAGCAGGTGCTGAAGGACGCGCAAGCGATAGCGGCCTCCAGTCTCGATCATGATTTCGTCAAAGACGGTCCGCACATTGTCACCGGGCCGGTCGAGATTCAGGGCGCGAAGGCGGGCGATGTACTGAAAGTCGAAATGATTGCGCTGAAACCGAGGGTGCCCTATGGCGTCATCTCCAACCGCCATGGCAAGGGCGCGCTGCCGGGCGAATTTCCGGAGAACAAGGGGCCGGAAGCCGGCGCCGACACCGCGCATCCGGAACTTTACCGCAACGTTTTCACTTTCTGCCCGATCAAAGAAATCGGCGGCAAGTGGTACGGTATCCTGAAAGACAAGAACGGCCGCGAAACGCGCATCCCGCTGCGTCCGTTCCACGGCACCATGGGCGTGGCAGTCAACACCAAGGAGAAGCCCAATTCGATCCCGCCGGGCGAATATGCCGGCAATCTCGATATCAACGACCTCACCGTCGGCGCGACGCTGTATATTCCGGTCCAGGTCGACGGTGCCATGTTTTATGCCGCCGATCCGCATTTCGTGCAAGGCGATGGCGAAGTCGCGCTGACCGCGCTGGAAGGCTCGCTGCGCTCGACCTTTAGGCTGACCGTGCTCAAGGCGGGCGATCCCGCGCTGCCGATGAAGGCGCCGATGAAGAACCCGTTCGCCGAAACGCCGCAGTACTGGATCCCGATCGGACTTAACGCGGACCTCAATGAGGCGATGAAGGACGCAACCCGTCAGACCATACAATTCCTGAACGAAAAACTCGGCATGGACCGGGCCAGCGCGATGGCCTACGCGAGCGCCGCGGTGGATTTCCAGGTCACCCAGGTCGTCGACCGGGTGAAGGGGGTCAACGGCATGATCAGAAAATCCGACTTCGCGGCGGGCGGCAACAAGAAATAACAATCATGGTCGGCCGAAAAAGCCCCACTCAAGTAGGGCTTTTTTTCGTCCGCGGTGGTGTTTCTGGGCAGTGTCGCTTCGCACCGCATCCCGTTTCGCGCGGTGCGCGTTTTCGCGGCGCTGGTGTTCGCCGCATTGGGTGTGGCTGCATTGCTCGGTATCGGTAGCTGAAGCTATACCACGAAATAAAAAAGGCAGCCGCAGCTGCCTTTTTGGCCAAAACTGAAACCGTGGTTACGCCGCGACGCTTTTGCCCTTGGAAGTCGGCTTGCGCGCGTATTTCTGCCTGAATTTCTCGACGCGGCCGGCGGTGTCGACGATTTTCTGCTTGCCGGTGTAGAACGGATGGCANNTCTTTGTATTCCGGGTGAATCTTGGCTTTCATGGCATTTGCCTTTGGGTTGCTGCCGTAACCGAAAGGGTGCAATTATCCCTTACCGCGCGGGGAGTTGCAAGTGTAAAACCAGTTTCGGGTTGACTCCGGCGGCGCAGCCGCCGCGTTACAAACATGAAACTTCAGACTCGCAACCCGAAACCGTGATTTATTTGGGCGGGGTCCCGTCCTTGAAAGCCGAGCGCAGTTGTTTCCGGAACTCCGGCGTGTCGGCGTGTTTGTGCACGGCGACCGCATGCTGGACTGCGGCCTCGACCAGCTCATTCTCGCTATCAGCCGCCATCGCGAGCGTGCATTTCATTTCACTCGGGAAATCCCGGCAATCTATGTATTTGCGTGCCATACGGTGCTCCTTGAGGTAAAGGGTGGGTTCGGAGCAGCCAGCGTTCGAGCAGGTGCAAAGTTGTGGTACGGGCCGCTCAGAACGCCAATGCTAAGCTATTTGGGGGCGCCGTGTCACAACGGCGCGCGCCACTGGCTGGGCCGCCAGGTTTCCAGCATCGTGCAGCAGCGCAGAATTTCGGCGTTGCCGACTTCCGGCGGCACGCTGCGAAAGATGGTGTTGCCCGGAGTTTCCACGTCGCCGCCGACGTACATTGCCACGAAATAAACGCTGCCCTCGCGCGTGTCGATTTCCAGCCGGCCCTGATCGCTGGCGATGGCCGCGATGCGATTGCGTCCTGGCCTTACCGCAATGCGGAAATAAGTAGCCGGCAACGTTTGTCCGACGATGCGGTCGTCGACCCAGATGGTGGCGGTTGCGCTGCTGCCGGGAGTATCTGCCCGGTAAAGATAGATGATCGCGACGCGCGAAGCGGACTCGAAACGCTTCGCCTCGGCATCGGCTGCCGGGGGAGCCTCGGAGGTCGAGGCACACCCGCCGCAGAATGCGAGTATCAGAACCAGTGCCGACGCTATTTTCAGGGTGCTGGGCATGGCGAAGATTCAATAGTAGCGGATCACTGATTCCGCTTTCAATTCGTCCTAAGGGTAAGGGTGCGCGCCGCGACACGTTAGCCGCAGGCCCGCTTGCGGGAACGGCGCGCGCTACCCGATGGCCATTATCCTCGCCGCATGCTGTCGAAGAAGTAGCCGCCGGAACTCGTTAGCCGTAAGGCCCGCTTGCGGGAACGGCGACCGGGACTTTTTCGTTCCAGGGACTTTGTTCGAGACCTGATCGCTGAGGTTAGCCTCTAACCCCTACGCATCGAATCGAAAAAGTCCGCGTTATTCTTTGTCGCGCGGAGTTTATCGACCAGGAATTCGGTTGCTTCCAATTCGTCCATCGGGTAGAGCAGTTTCCTGAGTACCCAGACCTTCTGCAGAATATCCGGCTTGATCAGCAACTCTTCGCGCCGCGTGCCGGAGCGGTTGACGTTGATCGAAGGATAAATCCGCTTCTCGGCCATGCGTCGGTCGAGGTGGATCTCCATGTTGCCGGTGC
>PLYS01000348.1 GCA_003153455.1 Betaproteobacteria bacterium
CAATATCCGCTTCTTGCCGCGGTCGATCCGAACAGCAACGTTGGCTGCCCGACCGGCGCCGCTGTGACCTGCTATCGCGATAACTACTCCGCGTTTCCAGTTGAGAACGCTTTCTTCCGCAATGCGCTGAATGCGCCCGATCAGTTGCGTCAGCACGTAGCTTTCGCCCTTGGACAGATATTTGTGATTTCCAACGTCACAGTGCATGGCTCCTACGCGATCAGAGAATATCAACAGATGCTGGCCAACAATGCCTTTGGAAATTTCCGTACATTGTTGCAAGAGGTAACGTTGAGCCCTGCGATGGGCGATTACCTGAGTATGGTCAATAACGACAAAGCCAATACAGCGAAAGGCACTGCTCCAAACGAGAATTATGCGCGCGAGGTCATGCAACTATTCACGATCGGGCTGGAGCAGCTAAATCTTGATGGCAGCGTCAAACTTGATGCGTCGGGAAAGCCGATCCCGACTTACGATCAGGATACAATCGAAGAGTTTTCGCGGGTGTACACAGGCTGGACTTATCCTACTGCTCCCGGCAATACGCCGAAACCTCATAACCCGCCGTATTATGTTGGCGACATGATTCCGGTCGCTGCTAACCACGATTCTTCCAGCAAAGTATTACTGAACGGTGTAATTGCGCCGGCGGGTCTGCCCCCTACCGCCGATCTGGATTATGCCTTGAATTTCATTTTCAATCACCCAAACGTTGGCCCGATGTTCAGCAAAGCGATGATTCAGTTCCTAGTGACCAGCAATCCCAGTCCGGGCTATATTGCGCGGGTTGCGACGGTGTTCAACAATGATGGCACTGGCGTTCGAGGCAATATGACCGCCGTGATTCGAGCAGTGCTGCTAGATCCGGAAGCACGCGCGCCAAGCTTGCCAAATGCGGGCCAATTACGAGAACCTGCATTATTTGTCGCCGGCGTAACTCGTGCATTGGGCGGCAGTAGCGACGGCGTTTTCTTGAATCAGGCGAGCAAATTGGAAGGACAGCAGGTATTTAACGCCCCCACGGTCTTCAATTTCTACCCCCCCGACTATCCGCTGCCGGATAGCACCAACGGATTGGTCGCACCGCAATTTGGAATAGAAAACACGGCCACCGCCCTGGCGCGATGGAATTTTCTGAATGCGATCCTGTACGGGACAATTAAACCAGACCCGAGCGTCACCGGTGCGACCGGGACCTCGATTGATTTAAGTCCATGGCTGCCGCTGTCTAGCAACGTGCCGGCGCTGATTGACTCACTCGACACGTTATTGTCAGGCGCAAGTCTTGATTCTGCCTCGCGAGCCAAGATCCAGCAGGCAGTGGAAGCTTTACCGGCAACCGATGCGCTGGCTCGCGTTCGCTCCGCCGCTTTCCTGATTGCGGCAGCGCCACAGACCCTAATTCAGAGGTGATGCCATGACAAATCGCCGCGCATTTATCAAGAAAAGCTCTTTCTTCACCCTTGCTTCGCTGGTGCCGGGGTTGTCGATATATTCTGCTCCGGTATTTGCCCAAACAACGGACTACAAGGCACTGGTTTGCCTGTTCCTCTACGGCGGCAATGATGGCAACAACATGGTCATCCCGTATTCGAACGCTGGATATGCCAGCTACGCGACGGCACGCGGTAGCCAAGCGAACGGTGGATTAGCCCTGGCGAAAAATACCCTCATCCCCCTGCAAGACGCCTTTGGTCAAGCCAATTATGCCTTGCATCCTGGTCTTTCGCCGCTGCAACAGATCTGGCAATCCGGTCAGCTAGCGCTACTATTTAACGCTGGCCCATTGGTTGCGCCACTGACACGTGCACAATACCTGGCCAACGCGCCGGTGCCGCAAAACCTTTTTTCCCACGCTGATCAGCAGATTCAGTGGCAGGCAGCGGGATCAAGCTCACTGGCCCATAGTGGCTGGGGCGGGCGCATGGCAGACCGTCTTGACAACAATGCGATCGTTCTGCCGCCAATGATTACCGTAGCCACAAACGCCCTGTTTGCCTCCGGTAACCGGGCGCAGCCAGTGACGGTGCCGGCGTCCGGCGGGCTCACGGTGAACGGATTCCAAAAAACTGTCGGGGATACGGCACGGTATCTTGCCCTGCAACAACTGATTTCAGCCGGATTGACCAGCTCAGATGCACTGGTCGCGGCTGAAGCCGCGATACAAGCGGATACGCTGTCGGTGGCATCCACGCTCAATCCAGTGTTGTCGACCACCAGTAATGTGCTGGGGGCGATTTTTTCAAAGCTGACCGATTCGCTTTCAACGCAGTTGCTGGCAGTTGCCAAGCTAATCGAATCACGCACCAAGATGGCGGCGCCGGCAAGACAGATTTTCTTTGTGTCGCTGGGCGGATTTGATACCCACACCGATCAGATCAATCGGCAACAAACCTTATTGTCACAAGTTGGGAATGCGGTTGCGGCATTTTATCAAGCTACGGTTGCGCTCGGGGTTGCAGGCCAGGTGACCACTTTTACCATGTCTGATTTCGCGCGAACGCTGAAGCCAAACTCAACCAGGGGATCGGATCATGCTTGGGGCAACCATCATCTGATTATCGGTGGCGCGGTCAAAGGTGGGTTTTATGGCTCCTTCCCGTCTCTGGTCTTGGGCGCAAACGACGATGCGGGGACTGAAGGCCGCTGGATTCCGACCACTTCGGTCGAGGAATACGGTGCCACTTTGGCAACTTGGTTTGGCTATGGCGCGAACGCTGCAGACATGCTCTACGCATTTCCACAGCTTGCGAAGTTTGCTCCTGTTAACCTGGGATTTGTTTGAGCAGAAATCCGCTACTTTTGAGAGCGGAGCAATCCTGGGTTGGAGGTTTCTTCGAATCAGAGCGGAAGAGTGAGCGATGCTAATGACTTCGCCATGGAGGCTCCGGCGCAATTCCAGTTCGGCGAGCCGACGCGCCGGAAGCAGGTGTGTGACATGTCCCGGACTGCGTATAATGGGCCCTACGCGTCGCCTGACCGATAGGTTACGCTCCCTTTAAGGGGTGCTGCGGACTTCACCATCCTACGTATCCGAACTTGTGACGAGGCTTGCATAGGAAGGGTGAGGCGACGCGTAAACCATCGCGACCGATCCAGTGTCATCGAGCCAACCCTCGGTCGGTGCGCCAGCGCCAGGTCAGCCAACCGGCGGCGGCGAGCATTCCGGCCCAGCCGATCAGCCGGGTGAAACCGGCAATGCCTGTGTCCAGCTGCAGAACGCCCCAGTTCGAGAAGACCGTGGCCCAGTCGTGCTCGCCGCCGCCCACCAGGGGTAGCACCTGCGCGCGCGCGCGTCCGCCATGTAATGTGCAATGTTCCAAAAGTTCTGCGACAGCCACATGCATGCCACGGCGAACGAGGCTGCCTCGCGCCGCGCCCAGAAAGACCCGCACACCACCGCCGGAAGGATCAACTGCATGAGCGTTCCGCCGTAGACCATGAGCGGCGACCACAGCAGACCGAAGAGCGGATGCCCGGCTTCGTGAAACAGGAGATTCGCGCCGTCGAGGAACCACACCCAGCGCTGCCCGGTGTGTGAGAACCAGGCGACCACCAGCAAGAACACAAGGCTTGCCGCCCACGCCGGCATGGAGACTTCCTTCCAGTCGGCTGCGTGGATCTCTTGCAGGCGGTCGAGGAGGCTCACGCAGACTTCGGCGCGGACGCAGCTACCCGGATAGCGAGCCGCATCTCCCATCTTTCCATGCTCGTAGCCTGCATCGCCACAAGCTGGAGAGTAGTGCCGGTGGCCATGCTGCGCAACCCTTCGGCCATGACCGCACCAGCGGTATCATTAGTACTTTCAGAGGCCTTAACACGGGATTCCATGTGCGGGACATATTACCACCGCACGTGCCGGGAGTTTTCAGAGCAATGCGCGCGGGCGTGCGGGCGCGTCATGAGGTACAGTCGTGCAACACCTTTGTTTGGCCGATCGCCAGCGCGCCTTTCCGCTGCGTTTGCTTCGCGGATCGTGCTAGATTATCTGTGACATGCTGCGAATTCGCCAACACCACGGCAAGAAAACCACGGCTGGAAAAACGCAGCGCTATACTGTTGTTTTTCGTCGCATTCTTGGATTGAACCTGCGATTCAGCGTAACAATTTGAATTGCACCTATGCACATCTGCATTTAGATGAACTGGCCACCCATGGTTCATGGTTAGAACCGTATTGAGCGTTGCGGCAATACTCTTCGCTTTGACCGGTTGCATGCCGGTGCCGGATTCCCCCTCAAGTACCACCGGCATTCCTGCTTTCCTCGCCGGTATCCGTGACCTGCTGCATTTTGTTCAAAATTCGGACAAGCCAGCGGTAACGCCCGAAAAGATTGTGAGTGATGTTATTGGTCGAGTAGTTGAAGTCCCTGAATTGACGGGAACTGTCCCACCGATCAAATGGACATTTGACGCCGATGAATTTCGGCACGTGGCCATCCTAGAAACGCACACGACTGAGAATGCATTAACGCTCGTCATATTCATGACGACGAGAAGCAATCCTCAATCAGACGAGGACCCAGTTCAACTTTCAGGAAGATTACGGCTTCAGTATGAGTGGAGAGCAGGGCAATGGACACTCACAACGATTGAAAATCTGACATTTTGCTATTCGGTTGGTCTGTCAGCCTGATCGGACATGATTGCTGGAAATCCATGTAACACCCGCCTTTTCCTTCGGCCGCTGTCGTTGGCTTGTCCATCTATTGGCGTTCTTGCCGGGCAATAGGCGTCGTCACTTTCCCATTTTCGATGTTTGGCGAAGGAGCTAAATCGTGGCGCTATGCCCCTGCCTGCCTTAATAACTGTCCCATAAATGCACGGTAATGGGAAAGTATCGCTATATCCTTTATGCGCCGCCGCAACGGACCTCTGGCGCTTTTTTGGGCGCTACTCGCCAGATCGCTGGCAGGCTATCCCATCCTAGCAAATGGGCATTGGAACGACGTTTTTTGTGTGTCCTGGATGACCGGTAACGACCCGCCCGGATCGCGGTCATTTTCGAGGGAGGAGCAAGCAAGCAAGCATGAACATACCGCAGGCGTCGCCGGTGTCAGCGCACAAGCCAGCGTTGCGATTGGATTGAAGCGGTTCAGCATATTCGTTTTGCGCATTTTGTGATTCGGCCTTTATACCGCAAAATGTGGTTTTCGCAGGCTACACAATCCAGTATCTGAAACCGGGAGGAACTCGCATGAAAGAACTTTTGCCGCTCGCCGAGAAAGCCGCCATTTTGCTCAAGGCGCGCAAACAAACCATCGCCGTCGCCGAATCCTCCGCCGGCGGATTGATTAACGCCGCGTTGCTCGCCTTGCCGGGCGCTTCAGCTTATTGCAAAGGCGGCATGGTGATGTATACGCGCGATGCATTGATGAGCTTGCGCAATATGAACAAAAGCATGATGGACGGCATACGCGCGTCGAGCGAGCCTTACGCGCTGCTCAAGGCGCGCGTGATTCGCGAGCATCTGGTCGCCGATTGGGGCTTGAGCGAATCCGGCGCGGCCGGGCCTACGGGCAACAAGTATGGCGATAAGGCGGGCCATTGCGTGCTGGCGGTGGCGGGCGGCATTGAAAAATCGTTGACGCTGGAGACCGCCAGCAGCGACCGGCAGGCGAATATGGTGGCATTTGGGCAAGCCGCTCTCAAACTACTGATCGAGTGTCTGGAACAAGCGCCACCGGCAAAGTAGCGATGCCGATACACCGTTTCACACGACCGGCGTTATACTCTGGAGTATGGATTGCGGCCACCGGCATATCTGCGGTGACGCCCCTTATTTTTTCACGGAGAGTTTTCATGATTTTTCAGTCCTGGATTTCCAAATCGGCGGTTGCGGCAACCGTTGCTTTTCTCGCATTGAATGTGGCGCATGCGCAATCCGCCACGAAGGAAGCCGCTGCGGCGTCGAAGGAATTCACGCCCGAAGTCGGTCAAGCGGGTAAAGACGTGGTATGGGTGCCCACGGCGCAAACGCTGGTGAACAAGC
>PLYS01000501.1 GCA_003153455.1 Betaproteobacteria bacterium
CTTTTCGCGGCTTTCTCTTTTGCCGCCCTGCCGTTGGCTTTCGTCTACCACCTGGCCCACAACATGGATCACCTGTCGCGGGAAAGCGTGGATGTAATCTCCTTGTTCCTCAATCCTCTCGGTACTGGCCTTGGCCCTCTTTCGGCTGCCGAACGGCACGAGCAGATGATGGCCCCGCTATTTCCGGATCAAGTCATGTTCACTATCCAGGCCGCGTTGATGGTGCTCGGGTTCTGGCTGGCGGTGCAGATCGTTCGCCACCGGGGCCGGGATCAGCTGGGCAGCGGCGCTGGCTTGAGCCGCTGGCGGCTGTTGCCCATGCTGGCTTTCATCGGCGCGATCACTGCGATGAACCTGTGGTTGATGGCGCAGGACATGGAAATGCGGTTCTAACGGGGCGCCTGCGAGCAGTGAGCAGGGCTCCCGCTTGCGGGAAGCGAACGTCCGCGAGTCTGGCGCGGCGCCGTCGAGCGCAGGCGTGGCATCCGTCTCCGGGGTCACATCCCCTAAAGGGGCCCCTGTTCCGCCCTCCGACGGCGCGCTCCGCAAACCGCAAAAATAGTGTAGAATCGCGCCTCTTCCGAATTCTGGAGCAGAACCATGGCTCGGGTATGTCAAATCACCGGCAAGAAGCCGCAAAATGGGAACCACGTTTCCCACGCCAACAACAAGACGCATCGCCGCTTCCTGCCTAACCTGCAATACCGCCGCTTCTGGGTCGAGAGCGAAAACCGCTGGGTGCGGATGCGCGTGTCCCAGCACGGGCTGCGCACGATCGACAAGAAGGGCATCGACGTCGTGCTCGCTGAAATGCGCGCGCGCGGCGAGGAAATTTAAAGGAGGCTGTCATGCGTGAAAAAATCAAGCTCGAATCGACCGCCGGCACCGGCCATTTCTACACCGCCAACAAGAACAAGCGCACTACGCCGGACAAGATTGAAATCAAGAAATTCGATCCGGTTGCGCGCAAGCATGTGATCTACAAGGAAACCAAGCTGAAATAATAAAAAAAGCCCGCTGCAAGCGGGCTTTTTTTTGCGTTGCGCGTTTACGCCGGTGCGAGCTGGTAGCAGCGCAGACGCCTGGAAAAATCCTGCAGCGCGACGATGCCACTCGCCTCGGCGCGGCGGCACCAGTCTTCCAGCTGACGCACCAACTGCTCCTTGCTGGTGGATGAGCGTTGCCACAGTGCGGTAAGCTCCCGGCGCATCGAGTTAACGGTGTCGAGCACCCGGCTGTTACTCAGCACTTCGCGCATACGCTCGAGCTCCAGCGCGGAGAGTTTCTGCTCATCGCTATGCAGCCAGCGCTTGACCAGGCGGCGATCGACGCGCACGGCATGCGCTGCCTTGAGCCGCTTGATTTCCTCGGTGCAGGTTCGTTTGAGCGAGCGCGCATACTTCGCCAGCACCTCGTAGCGGTGCGTGATTACCGCCTGCACGGTGTCGAGGTCGCATTGGGTCTTGGGCGCGAGTTTGATCCCGGGTGCGGTCTTCTTGACGTGCGCGAGGCCGAGCATTTCCATGATGCGGATATACATCCAGCCGATATCGAACTCCCACCACTTGCTCGACAGCCGTGCCGACGACGCATAGGCGTGGTGGTTATTGTGCAACTCTTCGCCGCCGATGATGATGCCCCACGGCACGATGTTGCGGCTCGCGTCCTCGGGCTGGAAAGTGCGGTAACCCCAGTAGTGACCGATACCGTTGATAATACCCGCGGCAAAGAACGGAATCCACATCATCTGCACCGCCCAGATCGTGATGCCGATGAAGCCGAACAGCGCGATGTCGATGATCATCATGCTCACTATGCCGGCTACCGAATGCGGTGCGTAGACGTTGCGCTCCATCCAGTCATCGGGCGTGCCCTGACCGAATCTCTCGAGCGTGTCACGGTTTTTCGCCTCGTGCTTGTAAAGGTCGGCGCCTTCCCACATTATCTTGCGGATGCCGAGGACTTGCGGGCTGTGCGGATCTTCCGGCGTTTCACAACGCGCGTGGTGCTTGCGGTGGACCGCGGTCCATTCCTTGGTTTGCATGCCGGTGGTCAGCCACAGCCAGAAGCGGAAGAAATGGCTCACCAGCGGATGCAGGTCGAGCGCGTGGTGCGCCGAGTGCCGGTGCAGATAGATCGTGACGGCCGCAATGGTGATGTGAGTCATCGTCAGCGTGGCGATCACGTAGCCCCACCACGGAAGATTGAATATGCCTGAATACATGGGTTTATGTATTAATAATTATGGGTAGATTGGACGGCAGTCTACCGAATTAACCCCGTCACGCAAAGCGCTATTTCCGGCCTCCAAACTGAACTTTTCAAGGAAATTCGAGTTAATTGTTATAGCTTTGTTTCGTAACGCTTATTTACGGCCTGCGGCCGGCTCAGCCGCACCGTGCTGCGAACCGTTGTCGCCTACCAGGCGCACCTCGCGTTGCGGATAGGGAATCCCGATTCCCCTGGCCTGGAATTCGCGCCACACCGCGTGATAGATGTCGGAGCGCAAATTAGCCCTCCCTTTTTCCGGATCGTCGACCCACACGCCGAGCTCGAGATCGATTCCGTTGTCGCCAAAGGCCGTGATCAGCGCTTTGGGTTCTGGGTTTTTCAGCGCGCGTGGATGCGCTTGTGCGGCCTCGACCAGCACACGCATTGCGGCGTCCAGATCGCTGCGGTAGCTGATCTGCATGGGAATCGCCACGCACACGGTTCTGTCGCTGTAGGAATGGTTGATGACGGTCGAGGTGATCATGGCCTCGTTGGGGATGATCGCTTCCGTGCCGTCGAGGCCGCGCAATACGACATAGCGCGCAGTCATGGTGGTGACTTCGCCCACGCGGTTATCAATGGTAATGAAATCGCCGATTTTCACCGAGCGGTCGAACAGGATGATGAAGCCGCTGATGTAATTGCTCGCGATTTTCTGCAGCCCGAAGCCGATGCCGACGCCGAGCGCGCCGCCGAACACCGACAGCGCTGTCAAATCGACGCCGACCGCCGGCAATGCGACCAGGATCGCGAACAGCACCAGCACCGCGCGCAGCAGCTTGGTCAGCATCACGCGCAGCGTGACGTCCATGTTGTGTGCGGTCATCAGGCGCGCTTCGAGCACGCGGCCTATCCACAACGCGAGCAGCAACGCCGCGGTCACCCACAGCACCGCCTGACCAATGAGCAGCAGCGTGATGCGCTGCTTGCCGATGTTGAAGCTCACGCCATCGAAGAACTCGATGATATCGGAGGTCAGCCCCAGCACGTACAGCACGAAGGCGAGCCACACTAGCCATGCCAACGTGCGCTCGAAGACGAATAGCACGCCGCCTGGCGCGAAGGTGACCCGCAGCATGTAGACGACGATGCGGATGATCGCCATCGCGGTAAGCAGCGGCACCGCGATGTTGAGCAGGCCCACGCTCTGGTAATGCGAGAGCGCCCAGCGTCCGCTCAGCACCAGCGTGAGCGCGGTGAGCGGGAACACCAGCCGGCGCAGGCCGCCGAGGCCGATCTCCCATTTGCTTGCGGTGGCGCCGCGCATGCGCGGCCGCAGCAAATGCGAAACCCCCAGCGCGATCGCGACGCTCAGCACGGCCGCTGCGGCCTGCCACAGCACGCGCACGTCGTGCAGGTCTTTCCACAGCGACAGCAACAACGGTTCCAGAGCGGTCACGGAGCGAGACTCACGAAGTATTGCGGTTCATTTTATCCGGCATGCAGTCCGCGCGCTATCGCTGATAGGGCAGCGAGTGCGTTTTGTGAAGGCTCCAGTTCCTGCGGAACGCGTCGCACAGCGCCGGGTTGCCCTTCAGGATCACCGCATTCTCGGCATTGCGAAACTGTGCGGCGTGAGTGTAGTTGTAGCTGCCGGTGATCACCGCGCACCCCGCGCCGTCGCCGTCAATCACCATGACTTTGTTGTGCGCGGAGGCGTGCTGCGCATCGAGCAGCACCGGCACGCCGCCGTCCGCAATGTCGCCGATGACGCTGGTTTCGATCTGATAGGTCTGCTCGTAATCGGCGATCACGATGACCTCGACGCCGCGGCCGCGCGCCTTGATCAGGGCCTCGGCGATGCGGCGATGCGTGAAGCTGAACGCCTGCACCAGCACCTGCTTGCGCGCGCCGGCGATCGCCTCGACGATCATGTCATCGGCGCGGCCGTCGGGTGTAAACGCGTACTGCACGGTACCGTTGCTGGTGTTCGGCACGGGCGGCGGCGCCGCATGAGCGTTGCCGAAGACGAGCAGCAACGCGCCGGCGGTGAATCGCGACAGAATGTTCGGGCTCATTTGGCGCGCTCCATGACTGCGGCGAAAAAACCGTCACAGCCATGGTGCTGCGGATAAAGCTGCAGAAATTCGCCGGTGTCGAGCGCGATATGCTGCTGCGCCAGTACCTGATTCGCCAGCAGCAGGCGGAATTGCGGTTGCGCGGCAAGGAAGGCCGCGACGACGTCCTGGTTTTCGGCACGCAAGAAGCTGCAGGTCGCATAAACCAGCCGGCCGCCGGGTTTGAGCAGCGCCGCGGCCGCGGTGAGGATTGCGCGCTGCTTGGCCGAGAGCTCGACGATGCTGCCCTCTGTCTGGCGCCACTTGAGGTCGGGATTGCGGCGCAGCGTGCCGAAACCGCTGCAGGGCGCATCGACCAGCACGCGGTCGATCTTGCCTGCGAGCCGCTTGACCTTGATGTCGTTCTCGTTGGCGAGCAATAGCGGGTGCACGTTGGACAGCCCCGAGCGCCTGAGCCGCGGCTTGAACTTGTTCAGGCGCCCCTCGGATACGTCAAACGCATAAAGCCGTCCCTGCGATT
>PLYS01000426.1 GCA_003153455.1 Betaproteobacteria bacterium
AGGACTATAAAGTAAAGCCCTGACCCCAAGCACGCGCAGCAAGCACGCGCAGCGCAGTGGGACACTGGCGGGTCATCAACGGGCTGCCGATGCCCTCACTGTCGGATAGCTCCCGATGACATTCGCAGAACGGCGGGTATCTCCCAGCTACTTCTCGTTGTAATCGTAGAACACTGCTTCGATATTGTGGCCGTCGGCATCGTACACAAACGCGGCATAGTAGCCCGGCCAGTATTCCTTGCGATATCCCGGTGCGCCGTTGTCCTTTGCGCCAGCCGCAAGCGCAGCTTTATAGAATGCCTTGACTTGTGTTTTGTTTTTTGCCTCAAAGGCAACGTGCAGCGGAATCACGCCTTTTTCATTTGTCGCGATCCAGAAGTCCGTATTCTTGCCATCATTGAATCCAGCCGCTTCACCATATTCCATATTCTGCGTATAGCCAAGCGTTGCGAGCACAGTGGAATAGAATTTCTTCGCTTTTTTATAATTGCTGACGGGGATGCTGGTGTGCGCGATCATATGAATAGTGAATCAGTAATACTACGTTGAAAACGTATACACCCTAACTTTTCCAGTTCCGCGACGTCACATAATCGCGATTGATATCGGCGACCTTTTGCGTGCCGCAATTACCCATCACCAGTTTGAGTTCGCCTTGCAGGATTTCGAGCACGCGGTTAACCCCCGCCTCGCCGAATGAGCCCAAGCCCCACAGCGTCGGCCGGCCGATGCCCACGGCTGTGGCACCCAGCGCCAGCGCCTTGAACACGTCGGTGCCGCGTCGCACGCCACCATCGAGAAAAACCGGAATCTTGTTACCGACCGCGGCAACCACTTCCGGCAGGGCCTCAATGGTGCCGCGCCCGGTTTCCGTGGAACGGCCGCCGTGGTTCGACACCAGTATGCCGTCGAGGCCGTATTCGAGACACAGCTTCGCATCTTCGTGCGTGTCGATGCCCTTGAGTATGAATTTGCCTTTCCAGTAATCGCGCACCCGTGCGACGAATTTCCAGTCCATCGCCCGGTCGGAACTACGCAACCCCTTAAAGTCGATGCCATCCTGCATGGGGCGGTGGCGGCCGACCTCGGGCCCGCCCTTGTGACACGCCTCGCACTGCTGCATATCCTTGGGCCGCGTGCGCAAATAAGTCTCACTGAAACGCCCCGTTATGTTGTCACAGGTGAGCGCGAGCACCGTCACGCCGTTGGCCTGGAAGCGCTTCATCAACTGCACGCTCGCGTCCCACGAGTTGGGTGCATAGAACTGCTGCCACACCGGGCGGCCCAGCGCCTTGGTAACCTCTTCAATCGAGATGCCCGTTGAGGTGGATAACATCTGCGGCGCGCCGCGCGCCCGCGCCGCGCGTGCAACGCCCGGTTCGGCATCGGTGTGCATGGAACCCTGCCCGCCCGTGGGGCAGGTAAAAATGGGCGCGTTGTACGTGGTGCCGAACAGATCCACGCGCATATCCACCTTGGTGGCGTCGCGCAAACGGCGCGGGCGCAGTTGTAACTGCCGGAAACCCTCGCGATTCGCGAACAGTGTGGCATCGTCGTCAGTGCCGCTGGCCATGTACGCCCAATGACCTGGCTGGACTTTGGTGCGCGCCGTTGCCTCCAAATCGAATACCGTCAGCGCGTCTTTCGGATTTTCGACAACCCTCATGCGGTCGTGCATGATGCTGGCGAAGCTGCTCGACTTAATGTCTTGCGCCAGACTGTCCTGCCCCAGAAAAGCAGCTACGCCACCCGCTGAGGCGACGTAAGGGCTGGCAGCCAAAAACTTGAGAAATTCGCGGCGGGCAATGGGAGAGGCTTTGTTTGTCATGATTGTCCTTTGTGGCAGCGGGAGTTTTGTCTTAGCAGGCACGGCAATTTCTGACTGTGGATCAGATTGCGAATCTTATTGTGAGCCTAAACACGCCGTTTAGCCAAGTTGCAATAGATAGGAAAAGAAAACCTATTCCTGCTGCATTCCGGAATCGAGGATGATTTTCCGGAACTTCTCGACTTCGCGTTTGACTCTCTCGGAGAACTGCTCCGGCGTGCTAGCGACGATGTTGTAGCCGCCCGCGACCAGACGGTCCCTGACATCCGGCACGCTGACGATGCGTGCCACCTCCTTGTACAGAGTCTGCACGATTGCAGCGGGCGTCCTCGACGGTGCGAACAACCCATACCACATCTCGATTTCAAAGCCATCCAGGCCGTTCTCGGCAAACGTCGGGACGTTGGGAAGCTGCGCGACGCGCCGCGCACCAGTGACGCCCAGCAATTTCAGTTTGCCGGATTCGACTTGCGTCGCGACGCCTGAATAGTTGGTCAGCATCAGCTGTGATTCGCCGGAAAGCAGGGCGATTGTACCCGGCGCCCCGCCCTTGTACCAGATATTGTTGAGATCGATGCCCGCCTGCAGCTTCAGCGCGTTGCCGGCGATTTCGCCGGTCGCTCCCACAACGGCAATGTTGAATCTGCCTGGCGCCTTCTTGGCTTCGGCGATCAGTTCCCTGATCGAATTCGCCGCAACGCGCTGGCTGGCGACCATCACGGGGCTGCTCGATACGACTTCGCTGATCGCGGCGAAATCCCGCACCGGATCGTACGGCAGCTTCCTGTATAGGGTGGCATTGATCGCATGGGTCCCGCTGTTGCCGACGGCAATCATAGAACCGTCGGCCGGCGCCCGCGCGACCAGCTCGGTGGCGACCACGCCGTTCGCGCCGGGACGGTTGTCCACGATGACCGGCTGCCCCAGAGCTTCATTGAGCTTCTGTGCGATCAGCCGCGCGACGATGTCCTGTCCGGCGCCGGCGGCGGTCGGGACGATCAACCGGATCGGCTTGTCTGGGAAGCTTCCCTGCGCCATGACCAGCTGCGGCAATGACACGAGAACGGCTGTCGCACATGCGCAACCTGCGGCGCGCAGCAAGCCGATTCGCCAGACCCTGCCTTGCTGCTTCGCGAAAGACGCAAGCGGCGCTGCGAGCGCGCCGACTCCCAGCACGATGACGAATTTGCGGCGTGTAACCATGCGTTCCTCCTCAGTCGGCAAAGTCATGTGGATACGTCAGTCTACTCGTTTTAGGCAGGGCGGCTTGTGGATCGGTGCACAGGAATTGACATCAGCTCTCCGACGGCCCAATACTGACTGAGATGGCGTTGAATTTCCTATCCTTTACTCCGAACGTCGAACGTCGAACTTCGAACTGAAAAAAAGAGGAGCCCGATCGTGGACAACATGGATAATCTGGAGCCCTGGTACCGTCTTGGGTTCATCACCCCCCATCAGTTCGTCGACAACGTCCCGTACCAGTTCTATCGACTCGCTCCTCCGGGCATGATGCTCGTCACGGCCAACCTCGATCTCGCCGACTACACCGAAGAGGCCGTCGACCACGAGCTGCCGCTGCTCTGGCGCCACGCCGCGACCCTGATGAAGCGCGGGGTCGACCGCATCGTCATCGGCGGCGTCCCGGTTGGCGCGGCGCTTGGCCGGGAGCGCGTCCAGGCGATCCTGGCTGAGGGCGAAAAGCGGACCGGCATACCTTTCTCCACCGACATGGAGAACATCATCTCCGCCCTGAATTACCTCGGGGTCACGAAACTGGCGATTGGGTCGCGATGGCACGAAGGCCTCAACGACGCCGTTGCCGCATACCTGAAGCTTGGCGGCGTCGAGGTGATCGGCCGCAAGACGAGCGGGCGCTCGTTGGCCGAAAACGAGACGCTCAAGACGTCCGACGGCATGCGTCTGGCCGTCGATCTCGGCCGCTCCGCGCTCGAGGCTGCGCCCGACGCCGAAGCCCTGCTCCTTCCCGGCGGCCTCTGGGTCACCATTCACGCCATTCCTCTGCTCGAAGCCGAGTTTGGCAAGCCTGTCCTGATCAACCTCTCGGCCACGATCTGGGCGACCCTGCACGCTGCCGGTCTCGGCAAGCCAGTCCAGGGCTGGGGCCGTCTCCTCGCCTCCTGAGCATTTGTTCGGCAGGTGCGCTCCTGACGACCGGATCGGGCGCGCGGAAATCCTCTCCACTTCGGTCTCGAAAGCCACCGGTCTCGATCGCGGCGCTGCTGATCTGGATCGTTTGGCTGATCGCCTAGGCGCGGGCCCTCACGTCCTCCAGTACCATGACGGCTCCCTTCTCCGCGATCATGATTGTCGCGGCGTTGGTGTTTCCCGAAACCACCGACGGCATGATCGACGCATCGATCACACGCAAACCTGCGAAGCCGCGCACGCGCAAACGCTCGTCGACTACCGCGCGGTCATCCTGACCCATGCGGCAGGTGCTGACCGGGTGGTACACCGTCGAACCCCGCCGGCGGATGTAATCGAGCAGATCGTCGTCGCTGTCGCATGTCGGCCCGGGCTCAACTTCCTCCGCGATGTGCCGCGCCATCGCCGGCGCCTGCACGATCCGTCGCAAGGCGCGCATGCCGGCGACCATCGTGTCGCGGTCTTTCTGCGCGGCGAGATAGTTCGGATGGATCGCCGGCGCCTGCCGCGGATCGGCCGACTTGATGCGGACATGGCCGCGGCTTTCCGGGCGCAACAGGGTGCACACTGCCGTGACGCCGGAGAACGGATGCAATGCTTCGCCGATGTTCTGCACCGAGTAGAGCGCGATCGACGCCTGGATGTCCGGCGTCTCGGAGGATGGATGAGCGCGAAGGAAGCAACCCGCCGACAGCGCGGGCATGGCGAAGTAGCCACGGCGGAACAGCGCGTAGCGCAACACCGCGGCTGCGCCGCGATGCCATTGACGCACGGCATCGTTGAGCGACAGCGCCTCCTTGCAGCGCAGGATGAGGCGGGTGAAGTAGTGATCGTTGAGATCGCTGCCGACACCGGGCAGGTCGGCAACGACGGGAATGCCGTGCGAGCGCAACAGCTCCGCCGGACCGAGCCCCGACAATTGCAGAAGCTGCGGCGAATTGAACGCGCCCGAGGCGACGATCACTTCGGCGTTCGCGATCGCGATGCACGTCGCGCCGCCGACATCGTACTCGACGCCCGTCGCACGCCGTCCATCGAACAGGATACACGTCGCCAGCGCCTCCGAGACAACTTTCAGATTGTTCCGGCCGCGCACCGGCGCGAGATAAGCCACGGCGGTCGAGGACCGCACGCCGCGCCGCGTCGTCGTTTGATAGAAGCCCGCGCCCTCCTGCGCCGCGCCGTTGAAGTCCGCATTGCCCGGATAGCCGCATTGCTGCGCCGCCTCGACGTAGGCCTCGGCGACCGGATGGCGGTCGCGCAGATCGGACACGCCGAGCGGCCCGCCCGCTCCATGCCACTCGTCGGCGCCGCGCTCGTTGTCCTCAGACTTGCGGAAGTACGGCAGTACTTCCTCGGCGCTCCAGCCGGCGTTGCCAAGCTGCCGCCAGTGATCGAAGTCCTGCGCCTGACCACGAATGTAGATGAGGCCGTTGATCGAGCTCGAACCGCCCAGCACCCTGCCGCGCGGCGCGACGACATTTCGGCCGTGACACCCGGGCTGCGGCTCGGTCGTGTAGCACCAGTTGAAGCGCCGGTCGGTGAACAGCTTGCCGTAGCCGAGCGGAATCCGAAGCCACGGATGGCGGCTGTCCGGGCCCGCCTCAAGCAGCAGCACGCGATGCCGCCCCGACGCAGTCAGCCGGTTGGCCAGCACGCAGCCGGCGCTGCCGGCTCCCACGATGACGAAATCGTAGGTCTCGGAATTGTGCTGCATGGATCCCCGACTGACGCCCTGCACAGTGGTAGGCAATCTATTCCAAGCACCAAAGCGAAGCAAGCGCTTTTCCGCACCCCGGCTGCTCCGAGGCGTTTTTTTCGGGCGGCAAGTCAGGCGATGTCGGGAACCGGGTGATCGAGTAATGAGCGCCACTGACCACTTTCTGGAAATCCCGCTGTCTCTCGGGTCGGATTGGAACCTACGAGCATCGGCAGTTCCCGGCCGAGCCTGTGTGAAAACTCTTTTTGACACCAATTTTCGGTGTCCTCGAACCATTGCCGAGGTGGTAGAGGGGGACGAGGACGGCCGCGCTGAGGGCCCCGTCGTCCGCGGTGATTGGCCGGTAGCTGTAGCCCCGGACGCGGTCCCTGACACTGTCGATTGATAAGCGGGCGGGGGAGGCGGTCCCCCGGAAATCGCCCGCGTTTACCATCGTTTGGTCCAGCGTCATGTTCCAGTCCCCTGATCTTCGTCCGCATGAAGTATCATGCCATGTCCATGGCCGACTCACGTTGATTTGCCCGTGTGGTTCCCATTCCCGCGCAAACGCGGCCGGGGTTAGAATCTACACTTTCCGTTAACCGCGCACGCTTCGTCATTCGCGGCGCACGCCAACCCAGGAGAATGCAACCATGATATACGAGCTTCGCGCCTACCATGCAATGCCCGGCAAACTTCCCGCCCTCGTGGACCGTTTCCGCAAGCATACAGTCCAGATCTGGAAGCGGCACGACATCCGGCCGGTTGGATTCTGGACCGTGGACATCGGTGAGAACACGAACGATCTCTTCTACATGCTGCAATGGGACGACCTGGGGCACCGCGAGCGCGCCTCCGCCGCGTTCCAGGCCGACAAGGAGTGGCTCATTGCGCGCGACCAGAGCGAAGCGGCGGGTCCGCTGGTCTCGGGTGTCACCCGCACGCTGCTTCGGCCCACGGATTTCTCGGCGTTGAAGTGATCGCGGACTTTCTTAAACTCACGAAGATTCCTATCTACATCTGGGCACAGAGCAATTTTCCTGTTGTCACGCTGTCCAAAATTTCATTTGCAGGCAGCGGAATTCAAACAAGCGCAATCAGTTTCTTTGGCGATCCTCTCTTAGGCGCCAGCATGCCTGTTTACTGGATGTACTTGCCCACTTCCGCGCTGCCGGTGCCGGTGCAGCCGGTGGCACCATAGCGCAGGAACTTCTGAGCTNNGTGCGGCCAATGGAACTCGCCGGCTTGGCGGCCTCCGCCTCCAAAGCGACTCAGTTCGGTCAGATTCTGCCGGTTGATTACGTAGATTACGTCATTGCCGAGATCGGCGACGTAGATGCAGCTCTGCTTCGCGTCGGTCGAGAAGTTCACCGTACCCGACGTGCCGCCGATGGTCTGGGGGGCAACGTGGATCTCGCCCACAAAGCCACACTTGCCTACCTCCCCCTTCGGATTTGAGCAGGGCTTTCCCACTTCCGATGCCTTAAAGATCTGCACACGATTGTTGCCGCGATCGCAGACATACAGCAGACCGTCATTCGCCAGCCTGGCGCAGTGAAGAGGACTGCGAAAGAACTTCGGTTTCATATTGCCGGCTTTGAAATCATCTGGCCACGAGCCAGCGCCCTCGCCGACACCTTCACCACCGCCATTTTCACCTACCACAGGATTCTGGCCGTAAGCGCCAAAATGCCCCACGTACTTCCCGGTCGCTGCGTCCACAATGAGCACGCGCCGGTTGCCGTAACCGTCGGCGATGTACATCAGGTTCGTTTTTGGATCCACGACCATATCGGCCGGCCAGTACGGTTCTGGCGTGCCGTTGACGCCGCCATTGGTATCGTTGCTGTTCGGGCCCTTCGCGCCCGCGGTTCCGATCTGGTAGACGAATGTGCCGTCCGCTTTGAATTTCAGGATATGCGAATCGTCCCCGAAATTCGGCGCCCACGGAAACTGACCGTGGAAATTGCGGGCCTGGCCATTGCCCGCGATATAGACGAAGTCGTTCTGATCCACGTAGATGCTATGCTCACGCGCAGGCCAGAAGCAACCGTCCGCCTCGCGGCACTTCGTCTGCAGGAAGCCCGGATCACCCGGACCGCCCCAGGCTTTCAACAATTTTC
>PLYS01000107.1 GCA_003153455.1 Betaproteobacteria bacterium
GCCACCCGCTACGCGGGCTTCACCGAGGCCTTGCGCGTCGCGCACCTCGCAGACCAGCATGGCGTCATGATCTCGCCGCACCATGCGCCCGAACTGCACTGTCACCTGGTCGCCGCTTTTCCGCGCATGGGCTTCGCCGTGGAGTCGCACGGCTCGCCCGACCGCGACCCGCTGTGGATGGGGATGTACCAGGACCGCGCCCAAGTGAAGGACAGCTACGTTCATATGAACGACAAGCCCGGTTTCGGAATCGAGATCGATTGGAAATTCGTGGAGCAGCACCCGGCCTGAAGAACGGCTGCATCGGAGTCAAATCCGGCAACCTCCTAAAGGAGAAAAAAATGACAAGGCGGTGTTACGCAGCGGCGCAGTTGTTTCTCGCATCACTTGCTGTGATTTCATCCAGTGCGGTGGTTGCGCAATCGGCGGCGGATTACCCGCACAAGCCAATCCGCGTGATCGTGCCCTTTTCTCCAGGCGGCGGCAGCGATGTCATCGCGCGCCTGGTGGGCGCTCGACTCTCCGAGCGCCTGGGGCAAACGGTGGTGGTCGACAACCGCCCGGCCGCCTCCGGGATAGTCGGGACGGACCTCGTCGCCAAGGCGTTGCCCGATGGTTACACGCTGGTGCTGGTGACTTCGACCCACGCGGTTAACGCGCGGCTATCGACCAAGCTGCCTTACGACCTGATGCGGGACTTTGCCCCGATCACCGAGGTGATCGCATCGCCGTTCGGGGCGCTGCTGCAGCCGTCCCTGCCGGCCGCCACGATGAAGGAATTCATCACCTACGCCAAGGTGAACCCGGGCAAGCTCAACTACGGCTCGTCGGGGCCGGGCAGTTCGGCGCACCTCGCGACCGAACTCTTCATGTCGATGGCCGGCGTGCAAATGACGCATGTGCCGTACAAGGGCGTCGCGCAGTACGTCACCGCCCAGCTCGGAAACGAGATCCAGTTTTCGCTCAGCAACATGTTCTCGACGATGGGTCACTGGAAGACGGAACGGTTGCGGCTCGTCGCCCATACGGGGCCGCGGCGTTTGGAGGCCTTCCCTGATCTGCCCACGATCGCCGAATCCGGCGTGCCCGGATACGAATCGTCGCTCTGGTACGGCTTCATGGCGCCGGCGCGGACACCGCGGCCGATCGTCACCAAGCTCTACCAGGAAATCTCCGCCATCGTACGCGCCTCCGACGTGCGGCAGATGCTCGTTGCGCAGGGCAACGACGTCATCACCAACACGCCTGAAGCATTTGCGCAGGTCATCAAGGCAGACGCGGAGAAATGGGGAGCCGTCGGCAAGCGCCTCGGCGTCAAGCTCGATTGACACGTGGACGTTCGGAGTGCGCGCGATCCGGAAGTAGTAAGGCCATGAGGTTGGGAGATGGCGAAAGGCCCGCTTCGTTCTCACGCTCTCACGCTCTTGCGCTCTCCCGGTTTTGCCGCTACTCGGGACGCGCGCCCGACTCCCTGATCAGTTGCCGCGCCTGCTCGATCTGTGCGGCAAGGTAGGACGCAAACTCCTGCGGGCTGGACGCGCTGGCGACATCAGCGCCCATACTCACGAGCCGGTCCCGCATTTCTGTTGTCTGCAGCGCTTTCAGTACTTCCACGTTGAGCTTCGCGACGATTTCGCCCGGGGTACGCGCGGGCGCCACCAGTCCATACCAGCCGATGACTTCATAGCCGGGCACGCTTTCAGCTATGGTCGGAAGTTCGGGCGCGAGTGGCGTGGGTTTCAAGCTGGTAACCACGATGCGAATCGGCTTGACCGGATAACTCTGCGCGAACAGCACCGCGGGATTACCGAGCGCAAGGCAGATCGCCGCTGCGCAAACCGCTTTCGGTGTCAGGCGCATTGACGATGAGGTAAGTGCCGCAATCAAGCTCATGACATTTTCCTCGCACAGACGGGTGCCACGGTTGATTTTATTCGAGATCGGTCAATCTGCTAGACTCTGCGGGCACACCTGATTTTCAAAGGAGATCAAGATGAGCCGGCTTCTCCCCCTCGAACCCGACACGCTGTCCCCGGATCAGCGCCGTGTTTACGACGCGATTGCGTCCGGACCGCGCGGCAGCGTGCGCGGGCCTTTCGTTGCGCTGATGCACGTACCGGAACTGACCGACCGCATTCAGCATCTCGGCGAATACCTGCGTTACGGGACCTGCTTCCCGCCACGACTGTCCGAGTTTGCGATTCTGATTACGGCCAGACACTACACCTGCCAATATGAATGGCAGGCACACGAGCCGCACGCGCTGAAGGGCGGCCTTGCTCCAAGCATCATCGACGCAATCAAGGAACGGCGCCGTCCCGACGACATGCAGCCCGACGAGATCGCGGTGTTCGATTTCACGACCGAGCTGCTGCGTAATGGCAAAATTTCGGATGTTGCGTATGAACGCGCGGTCCAGGCATTTGGCACGCGCGGCGCAGTCGAACTGGGGGCGCTGATCGGCTACTACATCATGATCGGGATGACGCTGCTCGCGCATGAAGTGGCGCTGCCGCCCGGCAAGACGCCGCCGCTGAAGTAACTCGCGGCAGGTGCATTCGGAAGAGCGCGGTTTATGTAGCAGACAACCGCGCGCCGGTAGTGGAGGATGGGGTCTCTAGATCAACTCGTAGATGTCGACAGAGAGCCCCCTCGTTATACCAGCGCTCAAATGGCCAGCGAGGACTTCTTCGGTTTTCCCGGGCGCGCCACTGACCGCCATGTGGATATGGATGTAGGGTTGAGGCTCCGTCCATGTGACGCCCTCTCCGAAAGCCTCGGGAGGCTTGTCGGGCCAGGAAATGGTTCCCAGGCCCACCAGCTCGCGCCGGTCATCAAAGTGACGGCGGTCAACATCATAGCCTTGCGTGCTCTTGAAACCGGTGATCATATCCAGCGTGTCCATCGCCCCAAAAACGAAGACCGATGCCGACCGGATGTTCTTTTCTTTCACGAAGGGGTTGAGTTCCCCGTAGAAATGATCACCGCGCTCGAATTGCAGGTGAAAAATCCGGCCCAGCTTGCGCTCCGTCACTTTCATTCCATCTCCCTGGTTTCTGATGTTCGGAGATCTCGCGGATTGGGCTAGGCCGCATCCGCTCGTGGCGCCCGGTGCGCGGGATCGACTCGCTTGAACTGTTTACTCAGCGAGAGTCCCTGCGACTGGTATGAGGAGCCGATTCCCGAACCGTATGTCCGCGCGGGTTTTGCCAGCAATCGTTCGTAAACCAGTCTTCCTACCGTTTGTCCATCTTCAATCAGGAATGGCACTTCGTGCGTTCGGACCTCCAACACAGCCCTCGTCCCGGATATCTCGTCATGGCTGCCGTACCCGAAACCCGGGTCGAAGAATCCCGCGTAGTGAATTCGGAATTCTCCGACAGTGGGATCGTATGCCACCATCGCCGCGGCATAGTTGGGTGGAATTCTGATCTTCTCCTTGGAAACCAGGATGTAAAAATCATCGGGATCCAGAACCAGCTTTCTTTCCTTAATGCGGGGAATCGAATCCCAAAACTCCGCAGGGTCGTAGTAATTGATTTTTGCCAAATCGATAAGGGGAGCGTGTCTCTTAGCCTTATATCCTACGATAGGAGAATCTCCAACCCCTTCAAGGTCAACAGAAATCCATAGACCATCGTTGATCATCGGCGTCCCGCGTGTGTCATCATGCATGAACACCAGCGTCTCGCTCTCATCCAACTCCCGGTGTTCTTTGTCTGAAGATGTCGGATTGCCCCGCAGGAGCCTGAGCTGGTTCAGCGTTATTCCCTGTGAAACGAGAATGCTGAATGTCCGCGGCACGACTTCAACGTATAACCTGCCCTTGTAACCGGCCGGGACGCGTTCGAACTCGGCCCCGTAATCAGTGATCAATCGCGTAAATACATCCAGCCGTCCGGTCGTGCTCTTCGGATTGGCCTTTCCCGAAATGTCTTTTGGTAACCGTAATTCTTCCAGCAACGGTATTATGTAAACACAGCCTTTTTCCAACACGGCAGGCTTTGAGATATCGATGTCATGCATCCGTAGATATTCAATTCTGCCATGTACCGACGAGTTCTTGCCCGGCAGAAAGCTTGCTCTCACTCTATGCGCGGTGGGTCCCAGGCGAAGATCGATACTTGCCGGCTGAACCTGATCTGGCGATATGGGAATGGCGGAAATTATCGCACCCCTGTCGAGCAAAGCCTCGATCTCCTGCGAAGGCAGAATCCCCGTCGTGACATCGGAGAATGAGTGGAGGTCTTTTTCGAGCTCGGGAAAAAGGCCTTTTGTCGGTCGGACCATTTCGATCAAAAAGAATAATGAAACATCAAAGACGAATTGTATTCCGTTATGCCGGACTGGACTGCGATTTCAACTTGGATGCGAGACGTTCGCGATGTGCCGCGAGCGGCCGGTCCTCCCGTTTGCGGGCGTCCCCGCCAGGGACTACACTACCGCAGCGTTCCGGCGCCGGCGCCGGGCCCGTCCCACGTCCCGCAGAGAGAAAGCCATCATGCCCAATGCCAGCCTCGCCTTCGATCACGTCCACCTCGTCAGTAAAGACCCGCACGCCGCCGCCAGTTGGTATGTCGACAAGCTGGGCGGCAAAGTCATCAGGAGCAGCGACATCCGCGGCGCACCGCAAATCTATGTGTCGCTCGGCGACGCCACGGTCATAGTGCGCGGCCAGCGCCCTGCCGAGCTGGCAGCGGAGAAGCCCGGCCTGCAATGGGGCGTCGACCACTTCGGCATGCGCGTGAAGGGTGATTTCGACGGCTTTTGCGCGGGGCTCCGTAGCCAAGGCGTCGCGTTCAGCCTGGAGCCCACCGACTTCAATCCGACCACTCGCATCGCGTTCATCCAGGCGCCCGACGGGGTGAGCATCGAACTGCTCAATAGGAAAGACCAGCCATAGAGCCCGCTCGGAAATAATCGCGGTCTTCGCCTTGCCCCAGGAGCTTGTCGGACTTGAGTCCGACAAGCTCCTGGGGCAAAACCGCCCCCGAAAAAAATGCGAAAGTGTCATCAAAAAAAATTGTCGAAACGTTGTTCCTGCCTGCTGACCGAGGTGAAACGGCTGTGAAATTACGCATTATTCACAACAGATGGGGCGGTTTTGCTTTTAGCAGCCTGTCGGGCCCTCAAGTCCGACATGCTGCTAGCGTGACATGTATGCCGGGACCGTCGCATGAAAACCGTCACCCTGCCCTGCGGTGAGCACGTCCCGGCTTTTGGCCAGGGTACTTGGTACATGGGCGACGACCGCGCGACGCGCACCGAGGAGATCGCAGCGCTCAGGCTGGGTCTCGACCTCGGCCTCACGCTGATCGATACCGCCGAGATGTATGGCGACGGCCGGGCCGAGCAGCTCGTCGCTGAAGCGACCGCCGGGCGGCGCGATGAGGTCTTTCTGGTGAGTAAGGTCCTGCCTAACCATGCGACGCGGCGCGGCACCGTCGCTGCGTGCGAGAAAAGCCTGAAACGTCTCAAGACCGACCGGATCGATCTTTATCTATTGCATTGGCGCGGCAATGTACCGTTCGCCGAAACGATGGAAGCGCTGCTGGCGCTGCAAAGCGCCGGCAAGATCCGCCACTACGGCGTGAGCAACCTGGACTTCGCGGACATGCAGGAGCTGTGGGCGGTTGCCGGCGGCGCGACTGTTGCGACCAACCAGCTGCTCTACAATCTTACGCGCCGCGGCATCGAATGGGATTTGCTGCCGTGGCTGCGCGAACGGCGCATTCCGGTCATGGCCTATTCGCCGCTCGAGCAGGCGCGGCTCGTCAAGAACCCGCAACTCGCGGCTTTCGCACGGCGTCTCGGCATGACGCCGGCGCAGGCCGCGCTTGCGTGGCTGCTTGCCAACGACGACGTCATCGTAATTCCGAAGTGCGGCCGCCGCGAGCGGCTGCAGGAAAATTTCGGCGCGCTCCACCGGAGCCTGACGGCGCCGCAACTCGCGGAACTCGACCGATTGTTCCCGCCGCCCACCGGCCCGCGCCCGCTGGAAATGCTCTAAGCTAGCAGCCTGTCGGACTTAACAGTCCGCACAGGCTGCTAAAAGCAAAACCGGCTGACCATTCATAATAAACTTCACTCGAAGCGGTCGAATTTGGGGGAAAACTCGGGCAAATTCGCATATCTGTTATCCTCTCCCGCAATTCCACTGGCGTCGGTTTTGCATTAGCCCATCTTTAACATGAT
>PLYS01000588.1 GCA_003153455.1 Betaproteobacteria bacterium
CCGGAATACCTGCACCAGATGCGCGTCGCGCTGCGGCGGCTGCGCTCCGTGTTCAGCACGTTCGCGCCATTGTTTCCGGCTGCCGTACTGGAGCCGCCGGTTGCGGAAACACGCTGGCTCGCACGGATCCTGGGTGCGGCGCGCGACTGGGATGTGTTCATCGCGGAAACTCTACCCCCCGTCAGCGCGCGCTATCCACAACATCCCGGCATGGCGGCATTGACACGCTCGGCCGCAATGCTGCGGGAGGCGGCGAACCGCACCGCGCGGCGCGCGGTGGTCTCGGCACGCGGACAAGGCCTGTTGCTGGCGCTCGGCGCCTGGATCGATGCCGAAACGTGGCTTGAGGCGTTCGATGATACGCCTGCGAGCAGTAAGCAGGGCTCCCGCTTGCGGGATGCGAACGTCCGCGAGTCTGGCGCAACGCTGTCACGCGCAGGCGCTGCATCCGTCTTCAGGGTCACATCCCCTGAAGGGGCCCCTCTTCCGCCCTCCGACGGCGCGAAGCGCTCCGAGATGCAGCGCCCGATCTCCGGGTTTGCGCAAACAGTGCTGGATGCCGCGCTCAAGCGCGTGCGAAAACGCGGCAGGCATTTTGCAAATCTTGCACCGCCCGAATTGCATCGTCTGCGCATCGCCTCGAAGAAGCTGCGCTATGCGACCGAGTTCTTTGCGCCGTTGCATGACGGCAAGAGCGCTCGCGACTATCAGGATGCGCTTGCCCGCCTGCAAGATGAGCTTGGTTCCTATAACGACGCGGTCAAAATGACGTCTCTCGCCGAACGTGCAAGCCGTGGGCTCCGGGGCGCAGCAGCAAACGAAGCGCGGGGCATCATGCTCGGTTGGAGTGCCGGGATGCAAGCCGTGGGCACGCGGCATCTGAAGCGCGTCTGGAAAGGTTTTCGCGGCGCCAAGCGGTTCTGGGAATAGCGAGGGTTGACCGCGGCGAGTGTGGAGTATGGGCTGTCGTACTGACCGGCTGAGCGCCTGTCATCGAAAGTTCAACTGGATGTAATCGAAACGTCACCCCGTTGCTCCACACTGGTGTCCCGTGCAGCCCACCGCGCCTCGGCACCACCTGCAGACAACGCTCCGCATTGCGGTCGTAACGGAAACCTACCCCCCTGAAATCAACGGTGTCGCGCGCACCGTCGGCGTCATGGTCGATGGATTGCTCGATTGGGACCGGCGCTGGGCGCGCCGTCTTAACTCGACCGCCAGCATCCGTACCGTCCGGAATCTGCTCCGGCTCGCCAGCCGGCTGGGCGACGGTGTGTTCTGGTATTCGGTGATGTTCGCCCTCATCGTAACCCTCGGTATTCCAGGCGCGATCATCGCCGGTCGGATGCTCGTCACCGGAGCGATTGGCCTGTTCTTCTACAAACTGCTCAAGTCAAGAACCACCCGGCCACGCCCTTACCAGGTCCTGGGTGATGTGTGTCCCGGAATCGACCCCCTGGACGCATTCAGTTTTCCCTCAGGACACACGTTGCACGCTGTGGCGTTTACCGTCGTCGCCACTTGCCACATCCCGGCGCTCGCATGGGTGCTCGTGCCGTTCAGCATGCTGGTCGCTCTCTCCCGTATCGTGCTCGGACTGCACTATCCGAGCGACGTGCTCGCGGGCGCGGCCATCGGAGCCGGCGTTGCAGGGGTCGTACTTGCACTGTAATCCCGGGAAAGGCGTGCAGTTACGCGGCGATTCACACAGGCGTCACGCAATGCCGATAAATTCACCCATTTTATGACATGCAAGGGGTGACAACCTGAAGAGCTCGACAACTCTGATTGACCGCGTGGACGAGGCGATATTCAGCGCGGTTTGTTCACGTGCCTTGGTCTACAACGCGTGCTGGGAAGACCCGGCCGTCGACCGCAAGGCGCTGTCGATCACGAATAACGATACGATGCTCGCGATTACGAGCGCCGGCTGCAATGTGCTCGACTACGCGCTGCTCGGACCGCGGCACATCTATGCTGTCGATGCGAATGCCCGCCAGAATGCGCTTCTCGAGATGAAGATCGCCGGAATACGAGGGCTCGAATTTGACGATTTCTTCGCGGTATTCGGGCGCGGCTTCCATGCGCGATTCGAATGGCTGTACCGCCGATCGCTACGGCCCCAGTTGTCCGAGTTCGCCCGTCAGTGGTGGGATCCGCGCGTCAATTGGTTTTTCAGCCCCCACGGCAGCTTCTACTTTCACGGCCTGTCCGGACTCGTCGCACGCGCCTTCCGGGCCTACTTCGCGCTGCGGCCGCAGCTTGCACTCGGAATCAGCGCGTTGTTCGTCGCGCGTAATCTGGCTGAGCAGCGCGCGATCTACGACGAACGCGTTGCTCCTCAACTGTGGAATCGTGGCGTGCACTGGGTTCTTTCGCGGCCGGCAACCATGAATCTGCTCGGCGTCCCGCATCCCCAGCGCAAGCTCGTACAGGCGCAGCACGCGGACGGCATACCTGGATTCATCCGCCAGGCGGTGGAATACGTGTTCAAGCATCTGCCGGTCAGCGAAAACTACTTCTGGCGCGTCTACGTCATGGGCAATTACGGCCAGCAATGTTGTCCTGAATATCTGAAGCCCGATAATTTCAGCGCCCTGAAGAATGGCCTGGTCGATTGCATTAGTGTTCACACGAGCACCGTTACGCGGTTTCTCCACGCACATGACGACCCGATATCCCGGTTCGTGCTCCTTGATCACATGGATTGGATGAGCTGCTACTACCCTGAAGCCCTGGTCGAAGAATGGAACGCGATTCTCGAGCGCGCAACGCCGGCTGCGAGGATACTGCTGCGCAGCGCCCACGCCCGGCCGGAGTATCTCGAGTCCATCCGGGTCGGGCGCCAGCAGGCGCGGCTGCGCGAAGTCCTGACTTTCTCGGATGACCTTGCGCGATCGCTACAGGCCAGCGATCGCGTGCATACCTATGCAGGATTCGTCATCGCCGATGCGCCAGCTTGAGCGCCTCATCGATGACGTCGCGGTTCTCGGGCAGTTCCTCCGCGGAATGCCCAGGAGCAATTCCCACGCTGAACGGCTGCAGGCTTTCTACGCGCCGCAGGCGGATCGATACGACGCGTTTCGCGATCGCCTGCTCCCCGGGCGCAGGGAGTTGATCGAACTGCTGCGCCCAGCGCCAGGCGCACGCATCGTCGAGGTGGGCGCGGGGACCGGCCGCAATCTTGCCTATTTCGGCGCAGCGATACCAAGTTTTTCCTCGGTGGAACTGGTGGATCTCTGCCCGGCGTTGCTCGAGCGCGCCCGGATGCGAGCCGTGGGTAGGCCAAACGTGCGTGTCGTGGAAGCCGACGCGGTTTCCTACCGTCCCGCATTGCCGGTCGATTGTGTCTATTTCTCTTTCGCCCTGACCATGATCCCGGACTGGCGCGCCGCGCTCGCCAATGCTGTCGATATGCTCAGACCCGGCGGGCAACTCGGCGTCGTGGACTTTTACGTGACACCACCCCCGCCGTCACAGCGGCCCACGCGCGATTCGGCTCTCAGCCGGTGGTTCTGGCGCTCCTGGTTCGCGCACGACGGAGTGCATCTCAATGCCGAGCATCTGCCCGCGCTGTGCTGCCTGCTGCCGATTCATCAAGTGATCGAGGGCCGCACCCCGATTCCGTATCTGCCCGGCCTGCGCGCGCCCTATTTCGTGTTTGTAAACAGAAGTCGCCTGACACGCGCTGATCGGAAAAAAAGCGCGTGTCCATCACCCGCTTCTTAATGGTTGTGCGAGGGGCTTATGGCTTCACTCGAGTCCAGCTGAACGGGCCAAATGCACTTGTGCTGTTTGCCGCATTTGCGTCAGGATCAATAGTTAGCTTAATGTATTCAAACGGAAGTGTGGACCCATGCACAACCACACGACGGAAATTGGAAGCATCATATCCATGGGGTTGATTCTTGTATGGATCAGCATCGCCATTGATGAATGCTGGAACAGTAGAACTGCTGCACGCTACCGAAGTCCCGTCTGCCTTAGGAGTCGCTGTTTTCGCCGCTGAATTGATCGTAAGACTTTCAATTACACATGGCTGCCCTATTTTTAACGGATTATCTGACCGGTAAAAGTGAGAGTCGCCGTTAAACAGCAGAACAGGTTTTCTAAAATTTAGGGTGTTAGAGGCTATCTTATCGATGAACTGCTTGTATTCATAAATATGGGAGCAACCCGTCGTTGCGGCAGTCGGACATGTGACAGTCCCGGTAAACAGGGTCGGCACCGTACCAGTGGCATCAACCTTTGAGTCCAGATCCCACATATCCGCCTGAATCTGTATAACCACGCCAATAGCGCCAAGAGCTACGGCATTTTTGAAAGCAGTGTCGAGCCATCTAATGTTGGCGGATGTACGTTCGGAAATTTCCTGCAACTGCGCAGCAGACCGCGTCGCCGCGCCGCCCCAAATGTCGTTATCATTATTTGATCCGCCAGGAATATTCAATGTGACGAATGCAACGCCAGACTTGTACCACCACACATTCTCAACGAATTTTTTGTCCGCAGGAAATGCGGTGTCGTATTCAATTGCTTGCGAATGAACATCCAATGATCCGTTAAATGCCTTGCCGGGTGTGGTAAAAAATATTGAACGAACCAAGTCAAGATTTGCTACAGGATCAGTAATCCCTCCAGCTTGCTTGGGTTTTTGACAATCAGTCCATTCATTGTCACCCGGTGTATAGACAACGGGAAATTTCAAAGCACTCCATTGGGTAGCTATGCTGCGGTCGTAGGCCTCAGTACAGGGTTCGCTTCCTGAATGAATGTCCCCTACATGCAGGACAGTGGAAATATCCGAGTCCTTATTAATGGAAGAAAAGAAACTCGGAGCGGCCGCGAATTCTGTTGTGTCGGCAACACCATTGTTGTTTATCGCCGACAAACCATAGGGCAAGTCGCCTATTACCGCTACAGTGGACTTACTTAAAGGGGCTATCACGTCCCCGCCCCCGCCCCCGCCACAGCCAGCGATTAAGCCAGCGAATATCAG
>PLYS01000431.1 GCA_003153455.1 Betaproteobacteria bacterium
GAGCGATCCATTGCGCTGGTTGGCCCGCATATTTCGCCGGGACCGCAGGACCCGCCGCCGCTCTGGGCGAGCGAGGCGATGATCGACCTCTACGGCTACCGGGTCGGGAATATCGTGGAACTTCCTCTCGGCGGCAGGAGCGAGCGCTTCACCGTGGCCGGCATCTGGCGCGACTACGCACGCCAGCAGGGCTCGGTTATCATCGAGCGCGACGTCTATGCGCGCGTTACCGACGATCGAAACGCGAATGACGCGGCCCTGTGGCTCGATCGCGGGATTGCACCCGCGAGCGTGAGGCGAGCGATCGCCGCGGGTATCGCCGATTCATCGCGCATGGATATCGCCGAGCCGGGCGAGATCCGCGAGAACTCGCTCAGGGTTTTCGACCGGACCTTCGCGGTAACCTATGCGCTCGAGGCCGTCGCAGTCGTGATCGGACTGTTCGGGCTTGCCTCGAGCTTCGGTGCGCTGGTGCTCGCGCGATCGCGCGAGTTCGGCATGTTGCGCCACGTGGGGATGACGCGGCGGCAGATCGCGGCGATGCTCGCTACCGAAGGTGCTCTCGTTTCGGCGCTCGGTCTCGCGATTGGCATCGCACTCGGCTGGCTGATCAGCCTCGTGCTTATCCATGTGGTGAATCGCCAGTCGTTCCACTGGAGCATGGACCTGCACCTGCCCTGGGGCGCCCTTGCGGCGTTTACAGTCGTGATGCTCGCGTTTTCGGTGCTGACCGCGCTCGCGAGCGGCCGGCGCGCCATGAGCCGGGACGTGGTGATCGCGGTGAAGGAGGACTGGTGAAGGGCGCATCGTGAGGAGGAGGGCCTTCCTGCTCGGCCCGCTGGCGCTGCTTGCGAGAGCGGCGGGTGCTGCGACTGATTACCCCATGGTACGGCCCGGCCTCGCGCTTGCCTTCCCGCGCGATCACGGCAGCCACCCCGCTTACCGCAACGAGTGGTGGTACATCACCGGGTGGCTCAAATCCAAAGCGGGCAACGAACTCGGGATGCAGATCACGTTCTTTCGCAACCGCCCCGGCATAGGCGAGGACAACCCGAGCCGCTTCGCGCCGCGCCAGCTCCTGTTCGCCCACGCGGCGATCTCGGATCGGAGCGTCGGCCGCCTGATGCACGATCAGCGCGCGGCACGCGCAGGGTTCGATCTCGCGGCCGCGAGCGAGCTCGACACCGACGTGCACCTGGGCGATTGGAGGCTCGTTCGTAAAGGCGACAGATTCATCGCGCGGATATCGGGCCGAGAGATCGGCTTCGCACTGGACTTCCGGCCAACGCANNATTACTACAGCCTGCCGCACCTCGCGGTGTCGGGCTCGATCACGGTGAAGGATCGCACGCTCGAAGTCCTGGGGTCGGCATGGATGGACCACGAGTGGTCGAGCGAGGCGCTTGCGCCCGAGGCAGCAGGATGGGACTGGGCGGGTCTGAACATGGCCGACGGCGCGGCGCTCATGGCATTCGGGATCCGCACCCGTGAAGGCGGCGTGTTCTGGGCGGGTGGCACCCATCGCTCTGCCGATGGCCGGGTGCGCGTGCTTCGGCCGCAGGAGGTCGCATTCGAGCCGACACGCCATTGGCGTTCGCCACGCACCCGGGCCGAATACCCGGTGGCGATGCGCCTGCGGGCGGGCGCGCTCGACCTCACGCTCGAACCGAGCATGGACGACCAGGAACTGGACTCGCGCGCGAGCACCGGCACCATCTACTGGGAGGGCGCCGTGCGCGCGATGAGCGGCGGCAGTTCCCTCGGACAGGGCTACCTGGAACTCACCGGATACTGGAAACCGCTCAAGCTTTGAGCGACGGAAAACTTACGGCGGCAATTGAAAAGGTCCGAGAAGGATATGCAGGCATTGTCGAGGAACTTCCACGCGCAAACACTCAAAGCACCACGCTAGACGAAGCGCGAGCGATTCTTGCTAACGTTCGATGAAGCCGCTCTGCCTAACACTCAACGAAGGCACTTTTCTGTGTAAACTAGCGGAGCCACTGCTCATCTCCCTCGGCAATAGGACAAACGCTGACACACTCACCTCGGCTAAGATATGTTGGGTATTACCCGACGCTTACATTGTTTCTATTTGAATTCGGTGATTTTATGGTTCAAGCGTCATGCTCGCAGCGGTTCCTGTTGATCAGATCATCGCCCAGATCGTGAGGAACTTGTTTTGAGCATTCATCCACTTGTAGTGGACCTCGACGGAACACTGATTCGCACGGATATGCTCCACGAATCCGCGTTGAGAGTCCTGCGTGATAGCCCATTTGAAACGTTACTTATCCCATATTGGTTATCACGAGGAAAGGCCGTGCTCAAGCGGCATTTGGCGCATCGTAGCGACTTTGACCCAAGCTCCCTGCCTTATAACCACGATTTGTTGAACTGGCTAAAACAGCAACGGGCTCAGGGTCGAAAGCTGATCTTGTGCACGGCTTCCGATCTCTCCATCGCAACCGCAATATCGGCGCACCTCGGTGTTTTTGACGAGGTGATGGCGAGTGATGTCACCAGAAACCTGGCCGGAAAACACAAAGCAGATATCCTTGAGCAACGTTTTGGTCGTGGCGGTTTTGATTATGCGGGTAACTCACGCGCTGATCTGGCGGTGTGGCAACGCGCTCGGCGGGCGGTTGTTGTCAATGCGTCTGCAGACCTGGCCAAGAAAGCGGGGGCATATTGCACGGTGGAACAGGTGTTCCCTTCGCCTTCTTTGGGCTTTACAGCTTGGTGCGGGGTGCTGCGTGTGCACCAATGGCTGAAGAACTTACTGCTGTTTGTCCCGCTGTTTGCGGCACATCAGCTCACAAACCCGGATACTTGGCTGGCACTCATTCTCGCTTTTTGCTCGTTTAGCCTATGTGCGTCGTCGGCTTATATCGCCAACGATTTGCTGGATTTAGAGAGCGACCGGCGACATCCTCGCAAATGCAACCGACCCTTTGCCTCCGGCCTGGTCCCGGCATGGATGGGCGTGGTTTTAGCGCCACTATTACTGCTCGGTAGTCTGGTACTAGCTTGGCATATAGGCGGCACCTTTTTGCCATGGCTGGTGTTTTATGTTGTGCTGACCTGCGCTTACTCCTGGGGGCTCAAGCGTCTGGTGCTGGTGGACTGCCTAACCTTGGGGATGCTTTACACCTTGCGCATCGTTGCCGGGGCAGCCGCTGCAAGTATGGGGCTGTCTTTCTGGTTGCTTGCGTTTTCCGTCTTCCTATTTCTGTCGTTTGCCTTCGTCAAACGATACGCGGAACTGGAGGTACAGTTGCTATCTGGGAAGAAAAAGACGCACGGACGCGGTTATTACACCTCGGACGCGCCATTGGTGCAAACGATGGGCATAACGTCCGGCTACGCTGCCGTGGTGGTGCTGGCGCTTTACCTCAATAGCGACACCATTATGCAGTTATACCGGACTCCGGAATTCGTATGGGGCGCGGTGCCCGTCATGTTGTTCTGGGTGAATTGGATGTGGATGCAGGCCCATCGGGGCAAAATGCATGATGACCCGTTGGTCTTTGCCCTGAAAGACAAGGCAAGCTTGGTGGCGGGAATGGCTTTTGTTGCAGTTTTGACGATGGGCACGCTGGGCTGGCCATGGTAGCAGTTTCATCGTGGGGAAGACTGGAAAGTTGGGAACACGAAGTCCGGTGTCTGTCTGATCGGCAACAAGTAGCTCACCAACTTAAAAGCAGCCGACCCGGTATCGCTCACGGTATGGGGCGTAGTTATGGCGACGTCTGCCTGAACCCGGCTGGCGTGTTGTGGCAGACGACGGGACTGGATCGCTTCATTCGCCTTGACGAGAGCGCGGGCCGGCTTGTGTGTGAAGCGGGTGTGCTGTTGCGTGACATTCAACGACTGGTCATTCCACGCGGTTGGATTCTTCCCGTTACACCCGGTACACAACTTGTAACCGTGGGTGGCGCCATTGCCAACGATGTGCACGGCAAGAATCATCACGTTTTAGGCTCCTTTGGCGACCATGTTCAGCGGCTCAATCTGACCCGTACCGACGGTGCAACCATTGAATGCGGACCAGATCTTCTGCCCGACTGGTTTGCCGCCACCGTGGGTGGTCTCGGTTTGACCGGTGTAATCACCGAAGCCGAAATTCAACTGCGCCGGGTGGCTGGCCCATGGCTCGACACCGAGACCGTGCCTTATGCCAACCTGAACGAGTTTTTCAGTCTTGCCGACGATTCAGAATCCGACTGGGAACACACGGTTTCCTGGATTGACTGCGTTTCCGCGGGCGGCGGGCGTGGGCTCTTCATGCGCGGTAACCCGACCGATGCAGGCTCGCGCCCAGAACCAAGAAGCCGAATGATAACGGTGCCTTTTGTACCACCGATATCCCTGGTTAACAGGCTGTCGCTGCCACTGTTCAACATGGCCTACTTCAATCTCAAAAAACGTCAAGCAGGTAGGCGCATCGCCCATTACGAGTCCTTCTTTTATCCGCTGGACAACCTGTTGGAATGGAACCGGATATATGGCCCAATGGGTTTCTTCCAGTACCAGAGCGTTGTGCCGCGTGAGATCGGGCGTGACGCGGTGCAGGCAATGCTGGGTGAAATCGCCCGCTCCGGTGACGGATCATTCCTGGCCGTGCTGAAAACATTTGGCGATCGCCAACCCGTCGGAATGATGAGCTTCCCGCGACCGGGCGTGACCTTGGCGCTGGACTTTCCCAACAGGGGCGAGCCGACGCTGAAGCTCTTCGAACGGCTTGACGCCATCATACTCGAAGCTGGAGGACGAATTTACCTCGCCAAGGATGCACGTATGCCGCGCGGCCTTTTTGAAGCAGGCTATCCGCGCCTCAAAGAATTTCAACGATTCCGTGACCCGGGCATTAGTTCGTCACTATCGCGGCGCTTGATGGGAAATTAGATTATGCCAGACAACAAAAAACGACTCGTCATCATAGGGGCAACATCGGCTATTGGTGAACATTGCGCCCGTTTGTGGGTCAAGGATACGGTGGTCGATTTGACGTTAGTCGGCCGTAATCCAAGCAAGACAGAACGAGTGGCCGCAGACCTGCGCGTACGCAGCCCACAATCCACCATTCGTGTGCTTGAATCTGACTTCATTGACCCCCTCGCCATTCGCACACTTGTTGATGCAATTGCTGCGGAGGGAGCAGTGCATACCGTATTGATTGCCCATGGCTCGTTGCCAGATCAGGCGGCTTGCCAACAGGATCTGGCCGCATGCCATGACGCGCTGACGATAAATGGAATCTCACCCGTGCTATTTGCAGAGGCCTTCGTCGGGCATATGCAAAAAGCCAACCAAGGTACCTTGGCGATTATTGGTTCAGTGGCTGGCGACAGAGGACGCAAGTCAAACTATGTCTATGGCGCAGCCAAGGGGCTGATCGCGCGGTATGCGCAGGGCCTCCATCACCGCCTCGCAGACACTGACCTCAAAGTGGTTCTCATCAAGCCTGGGCCAACACATACCCCAATGACCGCGCATCTAAAGCAGCAAGGCGGCCGTTTCGCCAATGTGGAAGATGTTGTGCAGATCATCGTTAGAGGCATAGATCAAGGCCAACCAGTTGTGTATGCACCGGCCAGGTGGGCATTGATCATGATGTTTGTCAGGCACCTGCCCCGGTTCATTTTCAACCGCATGGATATATGAAGAGAAGTACCATGGTATTAAAAGATAGAACATTGTTACTGGCTTTTGGGGTGTTGGCCATTCTGGTTGTCGGGTTGGCGGTTGTCGGCGGGTTCCGCTTTTACTCGCCTGTACCATTTGCGGATATGTGGCATGGTTACATCGGGTTCTATGCGCGCGTAGCTGATGGGTACATCGGCGCATGGTGGGATCCGCATAACGAGCACCGCATCGTATTGGCTCACGCCTTGTTTTGGACTGACCTCAGGTGGTTTGGCGGTGCGGGTTGGTTCCTGATTGCCGCGAATTATTTTTTCGTTGGCGCGAGTGCGTTCATGTTTTGGCGAATACTGCGCGCTGCGGCAACGGCAGAAACGCCAGCAACTGCCGCGATTTTGCCTGGTCTTTTTGTGACAGCGTGGCTATTCCAGTGGATGCAGTACGAAAACCTGACATGGGCTTTCCAAAGCCAATTCATCTTGGCCCAACTGTTGCCGCTATGCGCAATGTATTGGCTTCACAAATCAGCCGTCGAGAGTCCTTCCAATCGCTATTTTCTTATTGCGTGTGGCTTTGGCGTGGCGTCCGTGGGTACTATGGCCAATGGTATCCTTGCGTTGCCTTTGATGGCGTTTTGCGCGTTCCTCATGCGACAGAGGCTAGCACGCGTTGGCCTGCTCGCGGCCCTTTCCGTGGCCACGCTTTTCTTGTACTTTCACAGCTACGAAGCAGTACACCAGTACGGCTCCCTCTGGCAGGCTTTAGAGCACTATCCTTCTCGTTTTGTTCAGTACGTTCTACTTTACCTGGGCAGCCCTTTCCACTACCTCTCTGGCGGAGGGGAACCTGGCAAGCTTATCGCGCAAGTAGCCGGTCTGGTTCTTGTAGGCGGTTCGGCTTGGTTTGCCATCAAGGCACTGCGCAAGCCCCGAGAGATGACACTGCAACTTGCGATGTTGTTCTTTATCCTTTACGTCGGCGGCACGGCTTTTGGAACCGCTGGTGGTCGTCTGATCCTTGGCGCAAACCAAGCTCTGAGTAGCCGCTATACAACGCCTGCGCTAATGGCGTGGAGCGCCTTATTCGTGCTTTATTCACCTTCTATTCTTGCCGCAATAAGAGCAAGGAGTACAAAATCTCTGCTGCTATTTGCGGTGCTCGGCCTCCAAATGGTCAATCTGCAACGCCAGGCGTTGCGACCACAAGATGATGAGTTATTCGAGAGAAAAATCGCCGCGCTTGCGCTTGAACTTCACATCAACGATCGCACGCAGATCAGACGTATTTACCGTTTTGTTGAACCAATAATGCCCGTAGCCGAAAAGGCTTCGGCGCAGAACGTTTCTGTTTTTGGCATGTATCCTTTCCGCGATGCCCGGGAACAATTGGGTACGTCTGTACAACAACCGAACCTACCCGCCTGCAAAGGTTACCTCGAAACCGTGGAGCTAATTGACGGCGATACTCATTTTGTTCGGGTGAGCGGCTGGATCTTTGATTCTATCGGCAGACCTTACCCGCAGGTTGTTCGCTTCATAAATAGCCAGAGCCAGGAAGTTGGATATGCTCTCATCGGAAAGCCCAGGCCAGATATCGCCAATTCGATTGACAAAAAGGCACTACAGTCCGGTTATCGGGGCTATTTATGGTCTGACCAAATGGGGGCAACACTGAAACTGCAGGCAGAAGGTCAGGCCGGCCCATCCTGTCAAATGCAGGCAAGCGTGCCCGTGGCTCTTTTCCCCCGTACGGCAACAAGACCATCAGTGGACAGCGTTTCGCTTGCCCGCACCAATATTACGTTCCAATCAATGGTTGGAATCTGACCATTGCCGATCAGTCATTGATGGTGCGCAGATGGTAAGTAACCATAGCCTCAGGATTGTCTTACCTGGCGGTGCCGGTCTCGTTGGTCAAAACCTCGTCGTGCGTCTGAAAGCTAAGGGCTATGCCAATATCGTCGTTCTCGACAAGCACCGTGCCAATCTGGCGGCCCTGAAACAGGTTCAGCCTGATATCACCGCTGAGTATGCCGATCTGGCTGAGCCAGGTGACTGGCAGCGGCATTTTGAAAGTGCCGACGTCATAGTAATGTTGCAGGCCCAGATCGGTGGCAACGATTACCAGGAGTTTGTCCGCAACAACTTGGTCTCCACGCGCTTGATCCTTGACGCCATCAAGACCAATAAGGTGCCTTACCTAGTTCACATCAGCTCCTCGGTCGTGGCATCGGCAGCCGATGACTTCTACACAAACACCAAAAGGGATCAGGAGGACATGGTGTTGGAAAGTGGCATTCCCTGCCCGGTACTGCGCCCGACCTTGATGTTCGGCTGGTTTGATCGCAAGCATCTAGGCTGGCTCTCACGCTTCATGAAGAAGGTGCCGGTTTTCCCCATACCTGGGCATGGCCGCTACATGCGGCAGCCTCTTTACGTTGGGGACTTCTGCAACATCATCATCAGTTGTATCGAAAACGGAATTGCCGATGGTATTTACAACATATCCGGTCACGAGAAGGTGGACTACATCGACATCATTCGTGAAATAAAGCGAGCGACTGGCGCCGCAGCGCTGGTTACCAGGATTCCTTCCCGCTTGTTTTATGCCTTGCTTTGGATGTGGGGGCTCTTTGACAAGAATCCCCCGTTCACCACCCAACAACTGGGCGCACTGACTGCCCAGGATGAATTTGAAGTGATCGACTGGCCCGATATTTTTGGTGTCCCCTACACGCCTTTTGCGAAAGCCATCGAGGAGACCCTCAACGACCCGACTTACAGCAAAGTGGTCTTGGAGTTCTGATATGGGGCAACGCGTTGCCGTGCTGGGCGCCGGACCCATGGGACTGGCAGCGGCTTACGAACTTACCAAGGCGGGGCATTCCGTCACGCTCTATGAACGCGACCAGCGAATCGGGGGGATGTCGGCGAGCTTTGATTTCGACGGAATGAAGATCGAGCGCTATTATCACTTTATTTGCGCCACAGACCAGACGCTGTTCGACTATCTGGAAGAGTTCGGCATTTCGGATAAGCTTCGTTGGCGCGAGACGAAGATGGGCTTTTTTTACCGTGGCAGACTGTATAGATGGGGAACACCGTTGGCTTTGCTCCGGTTTCCCGGCCTGGATCTCGTATCTAAAATACGCTACGCCGTCCACATCATGCATGTAAAACGAATCACTGACTGGCGTGCCCTCGACCGGGTGCCGGTGACCGAGTGGCTTCAGCGGTGGATCGGGCGGCGTGCCTACGACACATTGTGGCGGCCGCTTTTTCATTATAAGTTTTACGAGTATCGGGATGCGTTATCTGCTGCGTGGCTCGGAACACGGATCCGGCGGGTCGCGCTGTCGCGGAAGAACATGTTTGTGGAACGGCTGGGCTATCTAAAGGGCGGTTCTGACACTTTGCTCGATGCGATCGAGGAAAAGCTGCGAGCGCTCGGCTGCAGGATTTGTCTCGATGCGCAAATCACCCGGGTGGTATCGCAGGACAGCACCGTGAAAGGCGTGCAGGTTTACGGCAAGTTTGTTCCTTACGATCGCGTGGTCTCCACAATTCCCCTCCCCTATCTGACGCGGCTCATGCCCGACGGCCCGGCCGACGAGCGCCGAAAAATCGAAGCGATTCGCAATATAGGCGTTGTTTGCGTATGCCTGAAACTGCGGCACCCCTTTTCCGAGAACTTCTGGACCAATATAAACGATCCGGCAATCGCAATTCCAGGGTTGGTTGAATATTCCAATCTTGCACCCTTGCCCTCAACCGTGATCTACGCACCGTATTACATGCCGCAAACCCATGAGAAGTACGGCCGCCCGATGGAGGCGTTCATCGAAGAAACAGTCGGGTATCTTCAGCGGATGCGGCCGGACTTCGACCGGACAGATATTCTCGCGGCAAATGCTTTTCGGTATGAGTTCGCGCAGACAGTTTGTACGCCGCGTTTCTTCGAACAGTTGCCCCCGATGCAAAGCGCATGTCGCGGTCTGTTCGTCGCGGACACCTCGCACTATTACCCGGAAGACAGATCGATCTCCGAGAGCATGCGGATCGGAAAGCGGCTGGCCGGACTCGTTGGAGGCTCGCATGCCTGATGGTGAAATATCCGGCCAGTTTCTCAGATTTCTCGTAGCGGGCGGTCTCGCCGCGTCGGTAAATGTCGGCTCCCGCGTTCTGTATAGCATGTGCTTACCGTACCCGGTGGCGATTGTCTTGGCTTATCTCTCTGGCATGGTAACGGCATTTCTCATAATGAGAACTTGGGTCTTCAAAAAACAGCGCTCACCTCACGCCCGGCAATTGCTCTGGTTTGCCACTGTCAATCTCTTCGCGGTTTTGCAGACCTTGATCGTCAGCCTTGTTTTGGCCCGATGGGTACTTATTTCGCTCGGAGTCGAGCAATTTCGCGAACTGATCGCACACATCGCCGGGGTGTTGGTACCGACCGTTACAAGCTTTATTGGGCACCGCTACCTCTCTTTCCGTTGATCGCCATGCCACCAAACTCGTCCCGGACCGTGATCGTGGCCCTCAATGGTACACTGATTAGCAGTACGTCATCCTTGCTGTTCTTCAAGGCGTAAATTTGCAGCAGGAGAAAGAGATGAACTCTATGGTGAGAAAGATCGCGAGCACACGAGGCCCTGCCAGAGGACAGCAGGGGCGGCCGGCCTGCGCCATGGTGATGGGTCTCGGCGCAAGCTTGGTCTTGGGGTTAAGCGCGTGCGGCGACGGCGCGAAGATCGTCCCCACGTCAGCGACAGCCTCCAGCAGCGCTCCCGCGAGTTCGCCGAAGTTCGCCTTCGACTACGATGTGACGACGGTCTGGAACGCGGGTAATTATGCGCCAAGCTGGATCCAACTCGATCTGGGAAAACCCGTGACGATTTCAAGAGTGCGACTGAATGTTGCACAAGATCCGCCGGGGCCGACGACGCACACAATTTCTGGAGGCCCGACGCCTGACAGTCTCACTCCGATCGGAACACTGGACGGCAACACCACGGACGATCAGTGGTTGGAGCTTAATCAGCCGGCCAACAACGTTCGCTATGTGAAGATCGAAACGTTAAAGACTACTTCGTGGGTTGCCTGGAAGGAGATCGAGATTTATAGGTGACGCGAGCCACTGGTAGGTCGCATTCAAGCGGAACGCTTGCGTGGACCTGGCCGACGAGGCGCGCCGATACCGCAAACGGCGGGGCTCTGTCGCCGCTACCCCATTAATTTTTTGACCGCCGCAACCACCGCATCCGCCTGAGGCATGAAGGCTTGCTCCAGCACATAACTGGAAGGCGCGGGGGCGTCCGGGCCGGTTAGCCGGAGCACCGGCGCCTTGAGCGCGTCGAACGCTTGTTCGGCAATAATCGCTGCAACCTCCGCCCCGACGCCGCACATCCGGCTCGCCTCATGGACGATGAGCACGCGCCCGGTCTTGCGCGCCGAGTCGATGAGGGCTTTTTCATCGAGCGGTTTGAGCGAGCGCAGGTCGATGACCTCTGCTGAAATGCCGATCTGTGCAAGCGTGTTCGCTGCCTGCATACAAGTGTGGACCACTTTTGCGTAGGAAATAATGGTGACATCTTTGCCTTCGCGCAGGGTGGCGGCCTTGCCCAGCGGTACGATATGTTCGCCGGCCGGAACTTCACCCGCTTGATACATCAGCGGCATGTCGATGAAAAAGATCACCGGGTTGTCATCACGAATAGCGGATTTGAGCAGGCCTTTGAAATCTGCGGCGTTAGACGGCATGACCACCTTAAGTCCGGGACTATGCACGAACCAGGCCTCGTTGTTGTGATTGTGCTGTGCGCCGACGGTCCAGCCACCGCCTGTCATGGCGATGGCGACAAGCGGGAAGGAAAACTGGCCGCCAGAGATATAGCGCAGCTTGCCGGCACTGTTGATGATCTCATCCATCGCCAAACAGAGGAACGGTGCGAACAGCAAGTCGACGATGGGACGCAAGCCGGTAGCCGCGGCACCGGCTGCGGTGCCGGCGATGATTCCTTCGGCCATGGGCGTGTTGCGCACGCGCTCCGACCCGAACTCTGCGACGAGATCCTTCCGCTTGGTTGCAACGCCTTCTCCGAACATAATGACGGTCGGGTCGCGCCGCATTTCTTCCGCTAGCGCTTCGCCGATTGCTTGGTTGACGATCATCTCTGACATGGCGCTACCTCATGCGTAAACATCGGTGGTGAGCTGACTAGACTCGGGAAATGGCGAAGCCTTAGCGAACGATACGGCATCGGAAATAGCTCGCTGTACGCGTTGTTCCATCTGCGCTGCATCGTTCGACGTGAGCGCTTTGCTTTCCAGCATCTTGGCTTTTAAGCGGCTGATCGGGTCTTTGGATTTCCATTCGGCAAGTTCTTCCGGATCGACATAAGCCATGTCGTCCGGCTCGAAATGTCCGCTTAGCCGGTAGGTGTAGGTCTCCAGAAGGATCGGTTTTTTGGTATTTCTGATCCTGGCAGATGCATCCCTCGCTGCCGCCCATACGGCTTCCGCATCGTTTCCGTCGACAGTTATACCCTCGATCCCGTAGGCTGACGCACGCTTGCTAATATGGTCGGTGAGCATCGTCTCGTCCCTGCGCACGTATGCTTGCCACTGGTTGTTTTCACATACGTACAGAATAGGCAGATTCCACATGGCGGCAAGGTTGAGCGATTCGTGGAAAATGCCTTCGCAGGCTGCGCCATCGCCGAAGAAACAGGCCACGATACCCTGACGTTTGAGCACGGATTGTGATAGCGCCACACCAGTGGCAAGCGACAGTTCGCCACCGACAATGGTTGAAGTCAGGATCACTCCCAGCTCTTTTGCGGAAACATGCAGGGTTCCGCTTTTGCCCTTGCAGTAGCCGGTACTGCGGCCCATGATCTCGGCGAGAATCCGGCCTGGATCCGCTCCCCTGGCAATCAGGTGCCCCGCGCTTCGATGATTGGTCAGAATAAGATCATTTTTAACAAGCGCCCTGACTACGCCTACGGCGGAGGCTTCCTGGCCAATGGAGGTGCAGGTTCCTGGAAAATTGCCTGCCGCGTTCAATGCTTTGTTGTTTTCCTCAAATGCCCGGATCAGCATCATGCATTCCAGCATTGCCTTTGGACTGGCATCCGTTTTGATTTCATCCATATTTACCTCCGCGCTTAATGAATTAAACCCACAAGTAAAGAACCCCGCCGCAAGCGGCGGGGTTCTTTACTAGCGTTTAAATTTTACCCGAAGAAGTTGTGCATGGCGAATTGATACTCAGGCCGCGACCGGCGTCTGGAAAAAGCCGCGGCAATGCACGCAAGGCGATGTGTCGCCGGGCATGCGGCAATGCGCCGGGAGTGCCTGGAATACGGCTACACTATGGCGGTTAATATTATTTCGGCTGCCAAAACCGGTACCAGTCATTTGCAAACGAGTTGAACATGACGCGATTGCCCTATCTGGTTGCAACGATCGTAGCCGGCTGTATCCTGTCTGCCGGAATTGTGTCCGCACAGAACTACCCGCACAAGACGATACGCTTCATCATGCCCTACCCGGTCGGCAGCAGCATCGACATCGCGGGACGCATGGTCATGCAAAAGCTCGCTGAAAATCTCGGCCAGCAGGTCGTCGTCGATAACCGCACCGGCGCGGGTGGCATCGTCGGCACCGAAACGGCAGCGCGCGCGGCGCCCGATGGCTACACCCTGATGATGGGCGGCAACGGCACCCTCGCCTTGAGTCCGCACCTGCAGCGCGCCCTTCCCTATGACCCGGTGCGCGACTTCGCGCCGGTCACGCTGCTGGTGATAACGCCCTACGTGCTAGTGGTCAATCCTGCATTGCAGGCAAATTCAGTCAAGGCGTTGATCGCGCTCGCCAGGTCGCGGCCGGACCGGATCAATTACGCTTCGGGCGGCAGCGGCAGCGCGCCGCACCTGGCGGCGGAGATATTCAAGACTATGGCGGATGTACGTTTGGTGCACGTTCCGTACAAGGGCAGCACGCCGGGCATCACCGACGTGATCAGCGGCCAGGTGCAGCTGATCTTCACCGGGATACCGTCCGTGCTCGCGCACATCAAGAGCGGACGGCTGCGGCCGCTGGCGGTTACCAGCGCCGCGCGCGCCGCCGCGCTGCCGGACGTGCCCACGATTGGCGAATCCGGCGTGCCCGGCTACGAGGTCAGCCCATGGTTCGGCGTCCTGGTTCCTGCGCGCACGCCGCCCGCGCTCGTGACCCGGCTCAACAGCGAGATCGTGAAAGTCCTGCGGACCCCGGCCATCCGCGAGCGCTTCGCCGTTGAAGGCGTCGAACCGGTCGGCAGCACGCCCGCGCAGTTTGCGTCACACATCAAGCTGGAGCTGGTCAAGTGGGGCAAAGTCATCAAGGATGCCGGCATACGCGCCGACTGAGTCGCCGGGAGCGCGGGGAATCCAAACCAGGAGCGGTGTTATGCCATTGGCAAACGTACGCGGCGCGAAGATCAACTACGAAGTTCTCGGCACACGCGGCGAGTGGGTTGCGCTGACTCCCGGCGGCCGGCTCGGCCTTGAGCATATGCGGTCGATCGCGCGGCTGCTCGCGGATGCGGGCTACCGCGTTTTGATCCACGACCGCCGCAACTGCGGGGCTTCCGATGTCGTGCTCGAAGGCAACGAGCCCGAGCATGAACTCTGGGCCGATGATCTTTACGAACTGCTGTCCCAACTCAACGCGCTTCCCGCGTACATCGGCGGCAGATCGTCTGGCTGCCGGTTGTCGCTGATTGTTGCGTTAAGGCATCCCGGGGCCGTGCGGGCGCTGCTGCTGTGGCGTATCACAGGCGGCCCCTATGCCGCAGAGCGCCTCGCGCACAAGTACTACGGCGAGTACATCGCCGCCGCACAGCAGGGCGGCATGGCTGCGGTATGCGCGACCGAGCATTTCATGGAATGCATCAAGGACAGGCCCGCGAACCGCGACCGGCTGATGCAAGCCGATCCCCCACGCTTCATCGCTGCGATGTCGCACTGGAGCAGTTACTTCAGCGACGATGCCAACAAGCCCGTGATCGGCGCGAGCGAAGCGGAATTGAGATCAATCGACATTCCGGCCTGCATTGTTCCCGGCAACGACAGGATCCATTCACGCCGCGTAGGCGAAAATCTGAGCCGGCTCATGCCCGACAGCGAACTGCACGTTATGATGCCCGAGGAACACGACGTCGATATGAGTCCGAACGAAGAATGGGTCGCAAAGCAGGACGAACTCGCTGCGCTCTTCGTCGATTTCCTGCGGCGAGTGCAGTCCCGCGCATCAGCATGATCTGAACCACTGCCAATTCGGGTAAGGACGGACTATTCCGCCCGGATGTTGTTCTCGCGTACGACCTTGCCCCAGCGTTCGATCTCGCCCACGAGAAACTTCTGTAGTGCCGCGGGGCTGCTGGCGACAATATCCATGCCGAGCTGATCGCCCAACTGATTGCGCACGTCGGGCTGGTTGAAGAGCTTGACGAGTTCGCCGTGAAACTTGTCGAGGATAGGCTTGGGTACGCCGGCCGGCCCGAAGACGGCGCCCCACGCGAGCACAGAAAAGCCGTTGAAGCCCTGTTCCGCGAGCGCCGGCACGTCGGCCATCGTGCGCGAGCGCTTCTCGCCGGTCACTGCGAGTGCGCGCAACTTCCCGGCGCGCACCTGCGGCGAGAGAATCTGCACCGACGCGATGGCAAGATCGATTTCTATTCGAACTTCGCAGCGGACGCCCTGACCACCTTGCCGATGCGCGCAAACTCTTTCTTGATATAAGCGGAAAACTCTGCCGGCGAGTTGCCGACCGGAATCACCCCCTCGAAGGTCAACCGCTCGATAACGTCCGGCGACTTCGTCGCCGCGGCAATATCCCGGCTCAGCAGATCGACGATGGGGCCCGGGGTGCCGGCCGGCGCGGCGATTCCATACCATGATCCCGCTTCGTAATCGGGCACGCCCGCCTCGGCGACAGTCGGCACGTCGGGGATCGCGGCGGAGCGTTTCGCGCCCGTCATCGCAATCGCGCGCAGGCGCCCCGCCTTGACTTGCGGCATCATCGCGACCGCACTCGAGAACATCACCTGCACCTGACCGCTCAGAAGATCGCTCGTCGCCGCCGACAGGCCTTTGTAGGGAACGTGCACCATCTTGATTCCCGCCATCATGACAAACATTTCGGTGGCCAGATGGGTGGAACTGCCCACGCCGTTCGATGCGTAGTTGAGTTGCGCGGGTCGCGCTTTCGCCAAAGCGATCAACTGCTTTATCGAATGGACCGGCAGCGACGGATGGACGACCACCAGCAATGGGGCCGTCGCGACCAGACTGACCGGCTCGAAATCCTTGATCGGGTCGTACGGCACCTTCTTCTGCACGTTGGGGATGATCGCCATCGTCGCAACGTTGGCGAGCAGCAGCGTGTAACCGTCGGGCGGGGCTTTCGCCACCAGTTCCGCGGCGATCAAGCCGCCTGCGCCCGGACGATTATCGACCATGACCTGCTGCTTGAGCGAGACAGTCAGTTTCTGGCCGATCATTCGGGCTATCGTATCGTTGCCGCCGCCCGGGAGCTGCGGCACAACGATGCGCACCGCTTTGCTCGGGTAGCTTTGTGCGAACGCCGCTCCGGCAGCCAGGGCACAACTGACTACGATCATTGCAGTTACATAGGGCAGTCGCATCATGGGGCACTCTCCGTCAAGTTATTTGACCTCAGCCACTTCGCGGGTGACCGCCCGCGAATTTCCGAAGCAGGGAACGTAGACTGAGTGCGTGCCGGGGCCGCCGGCAACAACGATCCCGATTTCCTCGGGCCGGTGCGCTATGGACAGCATAGTGTCAGGCCCGATCTCTCCCAATTCGTCGCCACGCGAGTCCCTTACCCGCTGGAGATCCTTTGCGCTCATACGACCCGCCCGCATTTTCGAGCGCTCCCAAAGATGACGCTTGACCTCCGCTTTGCTCAGGCCGGCGCGGTTCAGGATCTCCGCGTGTTCCGGCCCGATCACGAGCCACGGCTCGCCACCGTGCGTGTATTCGTTGCTCGGCGGATGGATCATGGTCTCTGCGATCACCCGCAGTAACTCGTCGGCATCTTTCGTGTGGCTGTTCATGTTCATCGTGCCTTCGGCGCTGACGACGGTCACCGTGCTCGCCTCAGGCGTGAAACCGCGCTCGACGTGCAACGGCGGCCAGGGGCTCGCTGCCTCGTTCTCAGCGCAGCAAAAGGTGTACTTGCCCGGTTGCCCGTGGGTTGCACGGTCCATTTCGCCTGGCAGCGCACCGCCGACGTTGCGCAGAATCAACCGCAGCGCGCGGCCGATGGTGGCATTTGCCCAGGCCCCTTCGCCCAGACAATTGAACGTGCCGTTGATTTCCAGCCGCCGGGCTCCGGGCCCGTTAACGATAATCCAGATCGCGGCCGGGTTGGTTGTCGCCTGAATGCCTTGCAGGTTGAATTCCGGCGAGGCGACCGCCTCGGTTACGGCGATCAGGACCGGCAGATACTCCGGGTCGCATCCCGCGAGGACGGCGTTGATCGCGATGCGTTCGACAGTCGCCGCCCCGAAACCCGGCGCAATCCTCGCCACGACCTCGTCGGGTGTGCGGCGCGTGCAGCGGAGCATGCGATCGACGCGCTCGACTGTCGGCGGCACGATGGGCAGCCCGTCGCTCCATCGCCGCTCGCGATAAAGCTTGTTGATCGCATCGAGGTCATCGGGCGCCTCGATTCGCGCGGCGCATTCTCCAGAGGACCGGCCGCGACTGGCGGCTGACGAGTTCTCACTCATGCCGGAGCCGCTTCGCTCGCAAGCTTCGCGATTTCGTCGACGCACTTCTCGGCCATCTGTCGTACCTCATCTCGAGTACGAAGGCCAAATGGATGCGGAATGACGGCGATCGGCAAGCTGGGATGACCCAGCGCGGACGCCTGGGCGCGACCCAGCGTGGTGAAGGCGCTCGAGCATATTGTCATAGCCGCCGGCCCGCGCTTCGCCATTTCTACACTGTCGTGGATACTCCACGACGTGCACGAGCCTCAATCNNCGCCGGCACGGACGCCGCCCGCTTTCTGCGCTTGATAACTTGCCTCACGCCATAGCGGCTGACCAATAACTCAGATAGGTCGTCGACGAGGTGATTGAAGTTGGGTTTGGCGTTGTCGATGAAACCGACAACCGTGCCGGCGAGCCCGTCCAGCGTCCGCCGCGCCTGCTGCCGACCCTCCTGCCGCTGGGCAGTGGGATCGAAAAGAATCACACTTCCTGACATCTCATGTTCCTCCTAGTCAGCGCGAATGTTGGCTTGCTGTATGAGTTTCGTCCAGCGATCGATTTCCGTTTGCAGGAATCTTGTGAGTTCCTGCGGACTGTTGCCTATGGGGTCCGCCCCTTGGGCTAACAGCTGTTCGGTCACCCCCGGCAACTTGAGAATTTTGACCGTCTCCGCGTGTATCCGCTTGATGACCGCAGGCGGCGTGGCGGCGGGCGCCAGCAGTGCGTACCACAGCGTGGATTCATAGCCTGGCACGGTTTCGGCCACGGTCGGAATCTCCGGCGCCGCGCGCGACCGCGCACGGCTCGTCATCGCCAGCGCCACCAGCCGGCCGGACTTCACGTGCGGCAGCGCCGGCAGCGGGCTGGTGCACATCATCTGCACCTGCCCGCCTATCAGGTCGGTCAGAGCGGGGCCGGCGCCCTTGTACGGAACATGCGTGAGGTCGATGCCGGTCATCCACTTCAGCAGCTCAACCGAGAGATGACCGCCGGTGCCGGGCCCCGAAGACGCATAGTTGATACGGCCCGGACGGGATTTGGCCTGCGCTATCAGATCCTTGATGCTGTTTGCGCCCAGCGACGGATGTGCGATGAAAATAAGCGGCGAGTCCGCGACCAGGGTAATCGCGGCGAAGTCTTTGATCGAATCATAGGGCAGCTTCTTCAGCAGACCGGGGTTGATCGCATGCGTCGCGCTGGCGAGGAACAGTGTGTAGCCATCGGGCGCCGCCTTCGCGGCCAACTGGGTAGCGATCAACTGGCCGCCGCCAGGACGATTGTCGACCACGATTTGCTGGCCCATCGCATCGCCGAGCTTTGAGCCCAACATCCGACCGACAATGTCGCCCGCTCCCCCAGGCGGGTACGGCACAATAAGCCGTATCGCCCGCTGGGGGTAGGCCTCGGCCCCCAAGGCTTCGGCTTGAAACACGCTCGTGCCGAGCCATGCACCTACGAGTAAAGCCGCAACCAAACCGATTGTGCGATAGCCGCCCATCGCGCCATAGCTATTACCAACCATGATGTGCCCGGATGCCTTTCTCTTGATCACCACTGTCCATAATACTCTTNNCTCACGTTTGGTCGGCCGACCCTTGCGTTCGCCCCACACGCTGCCGTGCGCGCGCCGCTCTGCAATCTGGGCGATGCGCCGCGTGCTGCTCTCTTCGCTTTCGTCGTAGAGCTTGCGCGCGAATTCGGCTGACCCGCGACGGTCGGCGAGTCCCTTGATCGTAATACTCCACTCGTACTCCCCGACGTGGATCGCGAGTTCGTCTCCGACCCTGACCTCTTTCGCCGGCTTGACGCGCTCCCCGTGCAGCTTGACCTTACCCCCAGCGACCGCCGCCTGCGCGAGCCCCCGGGTTTTGAAGAAGCGTGCGGCCCACAACCATTTGTCGATGCGCACGCGGTCTTGATCGGAATGGGTTGGGTTCAAGTTTTAGCACCGCGCTGCCAAATGCGCAGCGCCACTACCCTATTTGCTGATTCTGAATTCCATGACGCACTTACAAATTGAAACACAGTTTACACGTGAGCCTTCCGGCTGATGGAAAAGTTACACTGCCTCCAATGGCACTAAAATGGTCCAAAATCACCCGCTCGATTTCCTGATCGGAGACTGCCTTTGCCGTTACGTCTGATTCTGGACACCAACATCTGGCTCGACTGGCTGGTCTTCGACGATCAGGGCATCGCACCCATCAAGGCGGCGGTCGGATCAGGACAAGCTGAAATTTCCATCGATGCGGCCTGCGAGCAGGAACTCGTACGGGTTTTGGCTTATCCGCTGCCGAAAAAGACCCTCGATGCCGCATCGCAAGCCGCATGCCTTGCCGAATGCCGTCGGCTGACCCAAATGGCAAAGACGGGAGAGCGGGAGAGCGGTAAGGCGGGAGAGCGGGATTGTGGGCGGTTGCCGGTTTGCCGCGACCCAAGCGACCAGAAGTTTCTCGAGTTCGCGCGCGATTGCCGCGCGGATTTTCTCGTCACCAAGGACCTTGCCTTGCTCGCGCTTGCGCGGCGGACAATTCAACGCGTGCCATTTCGCATCGTCACGCCGCAGCAATTCACGGACGCGCTCAAGAGCACGATTTAAAACTCAGGGCCGGAGCCGCAGGGGAAGGGAGTGTCGTGGGCATCGTGCGCGTTACGGGCGGCTCACAGTGCTAAAGCTGGATTCAAGTCCGGTCTCGCGAGCGATACGCGCAAGGTCAGCCAGCGTGTCCTCGGGAAACTGTAGTCCCTCCTTGCGATTTGCCACGTCGTTTCTCGCTTCCATTTCTCCGGGATAGAAAACTTCATCGAAACCGCGGGCGAGAGGCACCGACTTGATCTCGCCGATGTATTGCTCCATGCGCGCATTGAACTGCGCGAGCGGCTGGAACGCTTCGATATTCAGCGCGATCACGAGGTGACCGCAGTTGCTTTTCTCGGCGGTCTTGTAGGGACTATGGACGGCGGAGAGAAAACCGCTGCCCGTCAGCACACCCGACAGCATGTCGACGACAGCCGCGATCGCATAGCCCTTATGCCCGGCCATGGGCAGGATGATGCCGTCGATTGCCTCCTGCGGGTCGGTGGTTGGCTCTCCCGCCGCGTTGATGGCCCAGCCTAACGGGATCGGCTGACGCTTCTGCCGTGCGAGATAGATCTTGCCTCGCGCGACGCCGGTATTGGCCATGTCCATCACGAAAGGCGGGTGCCGGCCCGCAGGCGCTGCGACGGACCACGGGTTGGTACCGATGATTTTTTTGCGACCGCCCCACGGCGCCATCGCGGGCCCGCCGTTGGACGTGAGCTGCATGATGCAGCCATCTGGCGCACCCATGAGCGTGTAGTACATGCAGGTGCCGAAATGATTGGAGTTGCGCACGCCGACCGCGCCGATGCCATGCGCTTTGGCGCGCCGTATGGCTTCCTTTGCAGCGAGCTTTGTGAGCACGTGCCCGACGCCGTCATGGCCATCGATCACCGCAATCGTGCCGGCGTTCACGATGAACTCCGGCTCGGTCACCGGTTTCATGACGCCGTTGCGAAATCGCTCCCAATACCAGCCGAGCCGCAGTACGCCATGCGATTGATGGCCCCAAAGGTCTGCTTGCACGAGGGTGTCGGCAATGAGGCGAGCATCCGCTTCCGGAACGCCTTCTCCGGCGTAGACGGCGGTTGCGAAATCGATCAGGCGCTCTGGATCAATGCGTGTAGCGGCGGCCATAGGAAAGGTTCCTTGAATAATGCGCAGGATATTGGGCCGCAAGGCAGGATTTGCGTCATCCCCCTGCTGCTGCGCACACTTGCGGTAACTCGGCGCTAATCGAACCGTTCAGTACCGCGTCCGCAATCTCGTCGAACTGGGTCGGCTGGGCGTTCATGATCACGATGCGCGCGCCGGCGGCGTGTGCGATGGGCACTGCGTTAGCCACCGGGAAAACTTTAAGGCTCGTACCCACCGTGAGCAGGAGGTCGGCCTCATGCGCCGACTGCATGGCGCGGTCGATGACTGCGGGCACCAGCGCCTGGCCGAACGAGATCGTGTCGCTCTTGAGTATCCCGTCGCAAGTCTCGCAGCACGGATCCTCGTCGCCCGCCCGCACGCGGTCCAGCACCGCCTGCATCGGCCCCTTCCAGCCGCACGCCAGGCACATCGCCTGGTGCAGATTGCCGTGCACCTCGATCACCCGTTGCGGCGAGTTGCCCGCCCGCAGGTGCAACCCGTCTATGTTCTGCGTGATGAGAGCGTGCAGTTTGCCGCGCCGCTCGAGCCCCGCAAGCGCAATATGCCCCGCGTTGGGCGTTGCGCTCCACGCGGTATGTTCCATCCGTGCGCGCCAGGATGCCTTGCGCACCTCGGGATCGACAGTGTAATGCCGGATGTCCGAGAGCCGCTCTGCGGCAGGATTACGCGTCCACACGCCGTTCGGACCGCGAAAGTCCGGGATGCCTGAGTCGGTCGAAATCCCTGCGCCGGTCAGCACGACCACGCGCCGGGCTGAGTCAACCCATGCGCGCACCGACTCAATCGTCGCGGCGGACGTCATATGCGGAGGATAAGGTCATATAAAATACAGAATCGTGCCCCTTTTTTCTGCATCCAACAACCTAGGAACTTGTCGGACTCAATTCCGACAAGTTCCTAAGGCAAAATCGCCTGCGGAAAAAATTTGAAAGTGTCATCATAAAACCGTCGAAATGTCGTTCCTGCGTGCCTACCGACGTGAAACGACTGTGTCGAACTAAGCATTATTCACAAAAATGGGGCAGTTTTGCGGTTAGCAGCCTGTCGGACCGTCAAGTCTGACAGGCTGCTTGACATCAAGCGGCTTTAGAGAATTCGATCGAGTCGCGATACAATTGCAATTCCATTGGCGCCGGTTTTGCATTAGGAGTTTGTCGGGACTAAGTTCGACAAACTCCTGGCGCCAGATAAAAACCAGGAGATCCGACATGCAACTACCGGTTGAGATAAAGGACCGCAGATCATGAACCACAGTGAACAGCGTAAAAAGCTGCGTGCGTTAATGGCCGGGTCGAAGTGCTTGTCGCCGGCAAGCGTGTTCGACCCGCTGTCGGCGCGCGTCGCGGAGGCCGTCGGCTTCGAAATCGGCATGCTGGCGGGATCGGTGGCGTCGAACACGACGCTGGCGGCGCCCGATCTCATCGTGCTGACGCTAACCGAGTTTGCCGGCCAGATCCGGCGCATCATGCGAGTGAGCAAGCTGAGCCTGATCGTCGACGCCGACCATGGCTACGGCAACGCGCTCAACGTGATGCGCACGGTGCAGGAATTGGAGCATGCCGGCGTATCGGCTTTGTCCATCGAGGATACGGTGCTGCCGACGCCGTTCGGACAGGCCGAAGGTAAGGAAAGCCTGACCTCAATCGAGGAAGGGGTCGGCAAACTGCGTGCAGCGGTGGCGGCGCGCAGCGACCCGTCTTTGATCATTGCGGGACGCACGTCCGCGCTCAAGGTCGAGGGCGTCGAAGGCGCGGTTGCGCGCGCCAAGGCATATGCGGCCACCGGTGTCGACGCGATCTTCATCGTCGGGCTTGAGAAGATCGAACAGATCGATGCGATCCACTCGGCGATCAAGTTGCCGATCATCGTCGGCTCGGCGCCCGCGTCGCTCAAGCGCGAGGATCTGGCCGCGCGCGGCGCCCGGATTCTGCTGCAGGGCCACCAACCCGTTGCGGCTGCGGTCAAAGCGCTGCACGAGACCTACACTCACCTCTACAACGGCGGCGCACCCGCCGATCTCAAGCCGAAGCTTGCCTCACCTCAGGAAATGGAGCGCCTGGTCGACGGCGAGAGCTACAAGAAATGGCAGCGCGAATATCTGCGTTGAGGACCGCTTCCAAGTAGAAGAGCGTGAACCGGGGGGGCTGGTTCTCTTCAGAACCCCGGGTCCTTGCCTCTCCTTACACTAATTCCCGAGGCTGATCCCCTTCTGAGAGGCTTTCATATACAAGGCAGCCAGGGTTCTGCCGAGCTTCCGTGCAATTGTCTTCGTCGGCACTTTCTGCCGGATCATTTGCTTCAGTTGTTTGATGTCCTGCGTCGTCCACAGTTTTCTGGGCTTGCGAATTTGCTTCTTTGATTTGGCCATGTTTGATTCCTTTTTGTGTTATGGGAAGCTTAGGCTACGTCAAGACGTTGAATTGGTCAAATAAAACGAATCGGGCAGATACGGAGTGCCATAAATTGAGCGAACGTGTAACGCGGTGACAAAGTGGGCGGGGCCGCGTCTCAATAAGTTGCTCAGGATCGTCTATGAGCTTCAGCGTCTGTGTGGTTGGTGCCAGGTATTCCCTGTTTCGAGTCGTCGTAGTGCGCGCGCTCGCGTTAGGGTTCTCTTTGCCTATAGACCGGGGCGCCCGCCAGGATGAAGCCGGGGCACTGGCGCGAAATAATTTCAATCCGATATCCAGTGTTCGAGCACGGCTTCCTCTTCAAAAATGCCGTAATTGTTTTCAGCGGGCGGGGTTCCCCTCTTTTCCAGCGAGAGGACACACGCATCCGGCTGCGGCCGGTCTCTCCGATTCGCGGCCACGAGTCGCCGTACGCTGTTCCAGCTGACACTACCCTTCTCGGCCAGGCCGGTTATAGCCTCAAGAGCTGTCCTGTTGTCGAAGTTCCCCTTCCGGTAGGGGCGGGGATTGATGAGGGCGTCGTAGATATCGCAGACCGCGACCATCTTGACCTAACCGGCATTGCATTCGGCCGAGCGCAGGCGCAACATGCTCTCAGCGCAATGCTCGGCAGCGCTGAATCAGCGCCAGACCGTCGCCATCGGCCAGACGCGCGAAAAGAGGCAGGATTGAATTTCCTATCGTTTATCGTTCGCCCACGCCACGTTTCAGCTCCGCCTCAGGGAAAAACCCAGCACGTCATGGCCGTCAGTACGCCGCAATCTTCCACGGACGCATCCACGCCTGGAATTACGCTCACGCAGACACCGACCGGTCCCTGCGCAGTCGTCATGGGACGCTGGACAGCGGCGCAGCTGACAGTGCGTGAAGTGTGGGCGTCGGTCGTTGCTGCGCTGCAAGCCGTGCCCGCCGGCACGAAAAGCTGGGACCTGCGGCCCGTGCAGGGGCTCGATCATCTCGGGGCACAACTGCTGTGGAATCAGTGGGGACGCGCGTGGCCTGCCGACGTGCAGGTGATTCCGAGCCAGCGCGCGGTGATCGAGCGTGTAGCCAAATATTCCACTGCGGCGCCGACGATTCCCGAACCCACGTGGTGGGGACGTTTCAATGCGCTCGGTGGCCTGCTGCTGCACGCGTTCGGGCACGTGAAGGATCTGACGCGCCTCATCGGTCAACTGCTGCTCGATGTGGTGAAGCTCGTCACGCATCCGCGCGAAGGCCCGTGGCGCGACATGTCCGGCCACCTGTATCGCATCGGCGCAACCGCGCTGCCGATCACCGCGCTCGTCGGCTTTTTGATCGGCGTCGTGCTCGCGTACCTGACCGCGCAGCAGCTCAAACAGTTTGGCGCCGACGCGTTCATCGTCGACATCCTCGGTGTCTCGCTCATCCGCGAGTTGGGACCGGTGCTCGCAGCGATTCTGATCGCGGGCCGCTCGGGCTCTGCGATCACGGCGCAGATCGGCGTGATGCGCGTGACCGAAGAGCTCGATGCGATGCGCGTGATGGGCATTGCGCACGGCTACCGGCTCGTCATGCCGCGCGCACTCGCGCTCGCGATCGTGATGCCGCTCGTCAGCGTGTGGACGACGCTGATGGCGCTCACCGGAGGCATGATCGCCGCCGATCTCGCGCTCGGCATCTCGCCGACTTTTTTCGTGAACGCGCTGCCGAAAGCAGTCGACATCGCCAACCTCGGGCTCGCGCTTGGCAAGTCGGTAGTGTTCGGTTTGCTGATCGCGCTCATCGCCTGTCACTTCGGGCTGCGCGTCGAACCGAATACCGAAAGCCTCGGTAAAGGCACTACCGCTTCGGTCGTGACTTCGATCACCGTAGTGATCCTCGTGGACGCGCTCTTCGCAGTCGTGTTCAAGGACATCGGCATATGAGCGCCGCAAGCGAAACCGGTTCTTCCGGCTTCACGGGGCGGTACATCGTTGACATCCGCGGCTTGTGGACGGTATTCAAAACGCCCGCCGCGGAATTCGTCATCCACAAAAACCTGGATCTTGCGATCGAGCGCGGCGAAGTGGTGTCGCTCGTCGGCGGCTCGGGCACCGGAAAAACGACGCTCCTGCGGCAGATTCTCGGCCTGGAGACACCCGCGAAAGGCACTATCAACATTCTCGGACAGCCGGTCGCAAAGCTCGGCGAGACGGGCGCCGCGAGCCGTGTCGGCATGCTGTTCCAGCAGGGCGCGCTCTTCTCCGCGTTCAACGTGCTCGAAAACATCGCCTTCCCGTTGCGCGAGCTGAAGACGCTGCCTGACGACCTGATACACGACGTCGCGCTCGTCAAGCTGCAGATGGTGGGGCTCGGCGCGCAGCACGCGTACAAGATGCCGGCCGACCTCTCGGGGGGCATGGTCAAGCGCGTTGCGCTCGCGCGCGCGCTCGTGATGGACCCGCCGCTGCTGCTGCTCGACGAGCCGACGGCGGGACTCGATCCCGAGAGTGCGGATGGTTTCGTTTCGCTGCTGCGCTCGCTGCACCAGGAGCTGCAGCTTACCGTCGTCATGGTCACGCACGACCTCGATACGCTCTACGAGCTGAGCACGCGCGTGGCCGTGCTTGCCGAGCAGCGCGTCATCGTCTTAGGTCCGCCGAAGAGCGTAATTGCCTTCACGCATCCGTTCGTTCACGAGTTTTTCCTCGGCGCGCGCGGCCAGCGCGCGATGGAACTGCTGCGGGAGTATCCGTTTGCAGTGTAGGAAGGGCAGGACTGAGGACTGACGAAAAGCCACCTCCACCCCGACCGGGGCGAGGGGAGATTCGAGATATCTAGGAGCTAGCCGCTGACCAAGTTTTAGCTGTGGAACAATTTCTGGAAAGGAAGACACGATGGAAAACAAAGCCCATGCCCTTGCCGCCGGCGCGTTCGTGCTCCTCGTCGGCGCGATGCTCGTCGCGCTCGCCATCTGGCTCACGCGCGACAGCGGTGTGCGCCGTGTATATGAAATGTCCACGCGCGAAGCCGTGTCCGGCCTGCAGCCGCAGGCGGCCGTGCGCTATCGCGGCATCGACGTCGGCAAGGTGGCGCAGATCGGCTTCGACCCGCAGGCGACGGGCAACGTACTCGTCCGCATCGCGGTCGACGACAAGGCGCCGATCACCAAGTCGACGTTTGCGACGCTCGGCTATCAGGGCGTGACCGGGCTCGCATTCGTGCAGCTCGACGACGAAGGCGAATCGAAAGAACAGTTGGTCGGCGATGCGAGCAACCCGCCGCGCATCCCGATGCGTGCCGGATTGCTCAGCAAGCTCACGGATCAGGGCACCGCGATCATGTCGCAGGCGCAGGAAACGATGGTGCGGGTGACGCAGCTGCTGAGTCCGGAGAACCAGACGGCGCTCGTCGCTACAGTCACCAACCTCGGCGCGGCGGCGAACGGCATCAACAAGGCTGCCGGCGCCGTCAACAAGGTGGCGGCGGATGCGAGCAAGACCTTGCGTGCGCTCGAGACGACATCGACGGAAATTTCGAAGACTGCCGCCGAAGCGACGACGACCGCAGCCGAATTCGGCAAGACGGCACGGCGCATCAGCGACAAAGGCGGCGCGCTCGACAAGTTCGGCGACACGACCGAAGCGCTTGTATCCACCGCGAATACGCTCAATGCGACGACGCTGCCGCGCGTGCACCGCGTGAGCGACGACACGTCGACCACCGTGCGCCAGGCGACGCGTGTGTTCAACGCGTTCAACGACAATCCGCAGTCGCTGATCTACGGCGGCGGCCCAATCGTGCCGGGACCGGGTGAGCCGGGCTTCATGGCGCCAGGGAGAACGAATTGAAGCGGCGTCGCGCACTGCCGCTGCTTTTGCTTGCATGCCTGTTGCCCGGCTGCTCGTCGTTGCCCTCAGCGCCCGTGCGTCCGGCGGTATACGACTTCGGGCCCGGCGCGCTGACAACACCCGCGACGACTCGCCCCGCCCTGCCCCCCATCGTGCTGCAGGAGGTCGAAGCGCCGCCTGCGTTGGATAGCGCCGCAGTGCTCTACCGTCTCGCTTACTCCGACGCGCAGCAGCTGCGGCCTTATGCGCAGGCGCGCTGGAGCATGCCGCCAGCGCAACTCGTGCGCCAGCGGCTGCGCGAATCGTTGAGTCTCAAGCGCGCGGTCGTCAATCCCGGCGAAAGCTCGGTGCCGCTCGCGCTGCGCGTGGAGCTGCAGGAGTTCAGTCAGCTCTTCGACACGACGCAGAACAGCAGCGGGCTCGTGCGCCTGCGCGCGACGCTCATCGAAGCCAAAGGCGGCGCAGACCGGTTGGTCGCGCAGCAGGTTTTCGTCGTGCAGCGACCCGCAGCCAGCGCCGATGCGCCCGGCGGCGTGCGCGCGCTGATGGCGGCAACCGATGCCGCCGTTGAAGAAATTGGCGCGTGGCTGCAACAGCAACCCGCGAGGTAGCGGCGGGTCAGCCGATGGCAACGATCGAAGAAGAGCTGCAGGCGGGCGGGCTGAAAGTTCTCGGCTTGTGCCACGGGCTCGCTCAGGATAACGCGGCGCTGCTGCAGAATTCGGCCCTGCTCGACCACTTCACCAATGACGAAGCCGAAACGCTCGGCGGCGTCATGCTTCGCGTGCGTGCGCAGCCCGGCCAGATCCTGATCCAGGAGGACACGATCGGCGACTGGATGATGCTGGTCCTGAGCGGCACGGTCGACGTGACCAAGCGTTCGGCGCGAGGTGAGCCATCGAGGCTCGCGGTGATCAAGAGCGGCGCATCCGTCGGTGAGATGTCGATGCTCGACTGCGAACCGCGCTACGCCACGTGCTCGGCGCTCGAGGAAGTCGAAGTTGGAGTTCTCACGCGCCTCGCGATCGAGCAACTGATCCGCGAGCATCCTGCCGTCGGCGCGAAACTCCTCGTCAAGCTCACGCAGATCCTCGCGCAGCGCCTGCGCAACACGAGCAATCAACTCGTCAAAGTGCGCGCCGGTGCCGCTCCGGATGCGCCCGAGGCCGTGAAGTCGGGGCTGAAACGGCGCGCGAGCGACTGGTAGCCTTGCATGGGTTCTTTGCGTCGGCGCTCGTGGTGCCTCTGTGCGCTTGCGGGTCGGCGGCACAGCAGAGGAACGGCAACGTGCTTATCGGAAACTCTTCCGCAGCGAACTTGATCCGGGTGAGCTGGGCGAGATTCGAGATACTGTTAACCGCGGCTGGCCTCTGGGTGGCGAGCGGTTCAACGACGAGATCGAGAGCGCATTGAAATGCGCGACACGTCCGCCCAAACGGGGTCGACCTGCCCGTTCCGTAATTACGAGTGAGCGGGGAGAGCCTTTTGGCTGATGGAAAAGTTACACCGGAGTCGGCTAATGGGTGACCCCATTTACCGATGCAAGTCAGACCGAATGCCACTCCGGTTTGTCTTTCCAGGCGTCAAAAACGGCCTGGGCGGCGCGCAGCGAGGAATTGGTGCGCGGATAACCGATATAGGGCGCGCACGTGGTAATTGCCTCGATGATTTCCTTCTCGGTGGCACCATGGTTCAGAGCGCCGCGGACCTGTCTTGCAACCGCGTCATACTCGCCCTGGGAAGCGCACACGGCTATGAGTATGAATAATTTGGTCTTGATTTCTATCAGAGGCTGGGACCAGACCTGGCCATAGCAGTATTCGAGTATCGCCCGGCCGTGCATGGGCGAAATCCTGGTGATGTCTGCGTGTCTTTTCTGCCCGTCCCGCCCCAGCACCTTGTCGGCAAGGGCTTTGCCTCTTTCATACTGTTCATCGCTCATGGGATGGTCCTCTGCCTAATGTAGTGGGTTCATGTCGTCGGATGACGGCGAATTATGGAGCAACGCCATACTCTTCTCAATTCAGACAGTAGAGTGTCGCGTCAATCCACCCGCACCCCGGTATCGATGATAACCTTGTGCCACTTGGGCACGTCCTCGGCGATAAAGCTCGCGAACTGCTCCGGCGTGTTAGGGGTGAATTCCGCGCCGATGGCAAGCAGCCGATCGTGCATCTCCGCGCTCGCTAGAATCTTGCCGATCTCGGTGTTGAGCCTGGCAAGCAGCGCAGGCGGCGTCCCCGAAAGTCCGAACATGCCGAACCAGATGTAGGCTTCAAATCCAGGAATCCCGCTCTCCTGCAGCGTTGGCATGTCCGGCGCGAGCGGCGTGCGTTTGGCCGTGGTGACCGCGAGCGTGCGCAAGCGGCCCTGCTGCACGTGCAGCTTGGCGGTGGACACCGAGTCGAACGCGAGCGACACCTCGCCTCCGGATAACGCCACCGCAGCCGGGGCGGCGCCTTTGTACGGCACATGCACCAGATCGAGCCCGGCCGCGCTCCGGAACATCTCCGTCACCAGCTGGCCGGCGCTGCCCGCGCCCGGCGATGAGTAGGCGAGCTGGCCGGGATGCTTCCTGGCGAATGCGATCAGCTCGGCCACGCTTTTCACCGGCACCGATCTGTGTACGGTGAGCAGGAACGGAAATGTCGCGCAGTTGATGATCGGGGCGAAGTCCCTGGCCGGCCCATAGCTCACGTTGCGATAAAGAAATTTGCTGATGTAGCTGCTGGTCGAGTGCATGATGAGGGTATAACCGTCGGGCGGCGATTTCGCCGCGAGGGCCGAGCCGATGGTGCCGGTGGCGCCGCCGTGGTTTTCGATCACGAAGAACTGGCCGAGCGCTTCATTGAGCTTGGTGGTGACCAGCCGCGCCACCACGTCGGTCGGGCCGCCCGGCGGAAACGGCACGATGATGCGCACCGATTTGCTCGGATACGATTGGGCCACCGTGTGCTGCGCGAAGATGCCGAAAAACACGGCAAAGCCCAAACTCATCAAGTACATGATCTCATCCCGGTCAGGCCCGCGAAGTCACAAGTTAGCCGGCCGGTGCCGCTTGACCGCCTCCGGATGCGTCGAGTCGGCGCCCATGTAGACGCCGCGCTCCCAGGTTCGCTTCAGCGGGTCTTTCACCTTGAGCGACATGCGGCCGATGCCCTGGATTTCGATCTCCACCGTTTCGCCGTCCTGCACCGCACCCAGCCCCTCGTGATTGGTGCCGCAGGCAATCAGGTCGCCCGAGTTAAGCGTCATGACGGTCGTGGCGAACTGGATCAGTTCCGGCACGCGATGCTCCATGTCGTCGGTGTTGTAAT
>PLYS01000228.1 GCA_003153455.1 Betaproteobacteria bacterium
GAATATGGTTCGGCGACGCGGCGGCTGCTGCTGCACTGGCGCGCGAGTGCAACGACTACGCGGCGCAGATGGCAACAGACCACAAGGGACGCTTCGGCCTGTTTGCCATCCTGCCGCTAGGCGACGTCGAGAGGAGCCTACGCGAGATCGAGTACGCATACGACGTACTCAAGGCTGACGGCATTGCGTTGATGACCAATTGCCTTGATCTCTGGCCCGGCGACGCGGCATTTGCGCCGGTCTTCGACGCGCTCAATGAACGCAAGGCGGTGGTCTATTTCCACCCGGTCGCTGCGAGCTTCTTGAGCAAGGTTCTGCCGGACATTCCCGCTCCCACGGTGGAATTTCCATTCGACACTACGCGCGCGATTTTGAGTTTGTTGTTCAGCGGCACGACTTCGCGCTGCCCTGATATTCGTTTCATCTTCTCCCATGGAGGCGGCGCGCTACCGATGGTGGCCGGTCGCATGGTTGGGCTCGCGGGCGTGCGCAAGGAACTGGGGGCGCGCATACCAAACGGTGTGATGGCCGAGCTAAAGCGGTTCTATTACGACATCGCCAGCGTCACCAACCGGGCTGCCTTCAATGCCATACGTGATCTCGTCGGGACCTCACAGCTTCTTTTCGGCAGCGACTACCCGTTCTGGTCTCCCGACCTCGCCATATCGGGCTTGCGCGATATGGGGCTCGATGCCGACGGCCTTGCGGCGATCGAACGCACCAATGCGCTTAAATTGCTGCCGAAATTGCGTCAATAACGGCCGCCCAATTCCGCCAAACTGAGCGACCAGGCGCTATACGCCGGTTCGTTCTTTGTCGCGCACGGCTTTGAGCATGGCGCTGCCTTGGTTCGCCGGCCCCAGCGCTTTCGTGGCCGCGGCGAGTTCTAGTACCTTGTGCAACTCCTGCCAGCTTGCGCCGGCGCGCCGCGCGGCGATCGCGTGCATTTGCGCCGCCGGATTGTGCTCGATAAGCAGCATGCCAAACAGGATGAGCTGCGTGGTTCTGGCATCGAATACATCCGAGTAGAACGCATGTGCGCGCAGCTGCTCCGCCAGGCGCAGAAACTCAGGATTGATCTCACCCGAGAATTCGAAGCGCGCGGCCGGTAGCGTCGGCAGCACGCCGAATAACTCGACATACGTGTCACGGAATTTGATGAGATCGGCCGAAAGGCCTTTCTTCGACTCGGTCATGATATGCCCTCACTGTATCTTCACATTCGCCGCCCGCATCACGCGGCTCCATTTCTGCAGGTCTGTTCTAACGTATTCGGCGAATTCCTCAGGCGAACTCATCATCGGCTCCATAAATTGCGGTTCCAGAACTTTTTTGACGGAAGTCCGGGTCACTGAAGATCTTTTTTACTTCCGCGTTTATCTTGTTGACGATCTCCTGCGGCGTGCCGCCTGGTGCAAACAGGCCGAACCAGGACACCGCCTCGAAGCCCGCAAGTCCGCTCTCGGCGACAGTCGGCACATCGGGAAGCTGTGGCATTCGGGCTTTGCTCCCGATTGCGATCATGTTGACCTTGCCTGCCCGAACCGACGGCATAGCGCTGCCTACGCTCAGGAACATCATCTGGATGTGGCCGCCGATGACATCGGTGAGCGCCGGCGTTGCTCCCTTGTAGTGGATTGGCAGGAATTTCACGCCTGCCATAGTCTGAAACATCTCCATGTTGATGTGGCCGCTAGATCCGATGCCAAAAGTTCCGTAGGTGAGCTGGCCCGGCTTCTGCTTTGCAAGTTCGATCAGGTCGCCGACATTGCGCACCGGCAGCGACGGATTCACGATCAGGGAGTGTTGGATGCTGACAAGGCCGCTGATTGGCACAAAATCCTTCACCGGATCGTAAGCCAGCTTGGCATAGAGGCTGGGATTGACCACGAAGGTCGCTTCCGGGCTCACGAACAGCGTGTACCCGTCAGGCGCCGAACGGGCGACTAATTCCGCGCCGATTTGGTGGTTGGCACCAGGCTTGTTTTCAACAATGGCGAGCTGACCCCAAGCTTCGCTGAAGTGCTGCGCCAGCAATCGCGCCAGGGTATCGGTAATTCCGCCAGGGGCGGAAGGCGCCACGATGGTGATTATTTTTGAAGGATAACTCTGCGCTTGGGCAATGGTGCTGCCGAACGCCAGGCAAGCGAGCGCGATCAAAGCGCAAAGCCGATTAATCATTTACCCTCCGCCTGGGCTCCAACCATATCAGTTGTTGCTCTCGCGCAGCCAAAATCAGGTCAGCGGACTGCTCTGCAAATCTGATCTTTCGGCCGTTCTGACGCCCCGCCTAAGCGCGATATTGAGCTTTTCGGAGCAACGCGCAAGGGTCTCTATTTCGCTCGACTCGCCTTCGATCCGATCCTCAAGCTGGCACCAGTCATCGGCCAGGCCCCTCGATTGCCGACCGCCGGCACCTGAGGATGTCACCTGGCTTACAACCAAACCGGCGGCGCCAATACCAGTCCTAAACTAACATTCAATCCGGAACGCTTAATGGGCGACGGTCAGTCGCGATGTAGCACCCCGACCTCATCTGGCCCATGACAGAAGGTCATGTAATCACAAAACAATAGCAGACATGCGTCCGATGGGTCGGCACGTCCGTTTGGTGCCAGAATATATTTAAATATCTATCTTCGTTAAGCCGCTTCGAGTTGCGGAAAAAGCGCGAGCACATTGTTGCGTTCGATCGCCAGCAAATCAGCGGACGGAAGTCCGAACTTCAACAAGCCATTGAGAGTCGCTGGTATGGG
>PLYS01000606.1:0-1495 GCA_003153455.1 Betaproteobacteria bacterium
GTTCGTGTCTGACCTTCGCCGTTCAGGCCGATGGCTGCGAGGTGATGACGGTCGAGGGCCTGGCCCCGGCGGACGGCGAGCTTGGTGTTCTGCAACAGGCGTTCCGCGACCAGCACGGCCTGCAATGCGGTTTCTGTACGCCCGGCATGCTCATGAGCTTGACTGAGCTCCTGCGCGACAACCTCGATCCGTCCGAGGAAGAGGTGCGAGATGTGCTCGCCGGCAATCTGTGCCGCTGTACCGGCTATGCCGGCGCTGTAGCGGCGGCGCTCGAGGCCGCACGCCGTTTACGCGCGCAGCGGGGAGACTGAGTCATGGGCGCTAAGCAATTCGGTGCGCGCGTTGCGCGGCTGGAAGATCCGGCACTTCTAACCGGCCGCGGCCGGTTTGTGGACAATTTGAAGTTTCCGGGCATGCTGCATGCGTGCTTCGTGCGCTCGCCGCATGCCCATGCCCGAATTCGCGGAATTGACTGCTTCGCGGCGCTTGGTTTGCCCGGCGTAGCTGCGGTGCTGACCGCCGCTGATTTGCCGGCACCGATGGATACCAGTCGCATGCCGATGCTGGTGCCGAACCCGGCTATCGCGGCGTCTCTCACCCAACATTGTCTGGCGCGCGAAGAAATCTGTTACGTCGGTCAAACGGTGGCGGTCATCTTGGCGGAGAGCCGCTACATTGCCGAGGATGCCGTTGCGCTCGTCGATGTTGACTATGAGGTGCTGCCGGCGGTGAGCGACTGCCGCGAGGCCGAGAAGCCGAATGCGTCACGGGCCCATGCGACACTCGACGACAACACCGCCTCGAAATTTCGCATGGGGTACGGTGACGTGGCCGCCGCCTTCGCCTCGGCGGCGCACGTGTTCACGGAGGAGATTTGGCAGCACCGCGGCGGCGGCATGGCGATGGAGGCGCGGGCCGTCGTTGCAAGCCCGGATTCAACGAATGANNGATGTCGGCGGAGGTTTCGGCCCGAAGGCGATCTTCTATGCCGAGGAGGCCGTCATTCCTGCGGCCGCGCTTAAGCTGCGCCGGCCGGTCAAGTGGACCGAAGATCGGCGTGAACATTTCCTTTGCGCCACGCAGGAGCGCGATCAGTACTGGAACGTTTCCATCGCTGTCGATCACGACGGAAAAATTCTCGGCGTTCGAGGAACGCTGCTGCACGACACCGGCGCGTTCGTGCCCTGGGGCATCATCATGCCCTATATCGCCGCTGCGACAATGCCGGGGCCATATGTGATCCCGAGCTATGCGCTCGATGTTAGGGTGGTGCTGACGAACAAGGTGGCGACTACGCCGGTGCGCGGCGCCGGGCGGCCGCAGGCAGTGTTCGCCATGGAACGGCTGATGGATCGGGTCGCCCGTGAACTCAAACTCGATCCGGCTGAAGTCCGCTTTCGCAATTTCATCCAGCCGCAACAGATGCCCTATTCGGTCGGCTTGACGTTCCGCGATGGAAAGCCGCTCATCTACGATAGCGGAGACTATCCGAAGG
>PLYS01000606.1:1549-1781 GCA_003153455.1 Betaproteobacteria bacterium
CCGACCGGGTCGGTTGCCGAATTGAAGATGTCGTCATGACCGTCGGCGACACGGCGGCGATTTCGCAAGGCGTCGGCGCATTCGCCAGCCGGCAGGCCGTTAACGCAGGCTCATCTGCCATGATCGCCGGCGAGGTCGTGCGAGCGCAGATCATCAAATTGGCGGCGCTGACGCTCGGCGTGCCGGAGAGCGACATCGACGTTGAGGATGGTATTGCGATCGCCCGCACCGG
>PLYS01000606.1:1792-4778 GCA_003153455.1 Betaproteobacteria bacterium
AGCGGCAACATCATCAACCCATTGATCGTCGACGGCCAGATCCAGGGCGGTGTTGCGCACGGCATCGGCAATGCGCTGTTCGAGATGATGAAATATGACGAGAATGCACAGCCGCTGACGACGACCTTCGCCGATTATCTCATTCCGATGGCGACCGACGTCCCGACCTGCAAAATCGCGCACATCGAGAGCCCAACACCCCTCAATCCGCTCGGCGTCAAGGGCGCCGGGGAGGGTGGCACGATTCCGGCCGCTGCAGCGATTGTCGCCGCCGTCGAGGACGCCTTGTCCGAATTCGGCGTGCACTTTGCGGAAACGCCGCTGATGCCCGAACGTATCGTCGACGCATTGCGCGATGCCGGTGCCTACGAAAAGCTTGGTGACATCGCATGAGCAAACGTTCGTCCGGCGAAAATCTCGGCACGGTCAAGCGGGTGATTGAGATCATTCGATTCTTTAGCGAGCGCGGCGACGCGACGCTGAAGGAACTCTCGCTGGCGTTGTCGCTCGCACCGAGCACGTGCCACCGGCTTTTGGAGCTGCTGGGGCAGGATGGATTCGTCGAGCGGGATACGACTCACCGGCGGTATCGCATCGGACGCGATTTGTTTCGCATCGCTGCGCTCGTTCAGTCGAAGCACGACATTCGTGCGATCGCTTTGCCGTTCTTGCGCCAATTGGTCGACGTCTGCGACGAAACTTGCGTGCTCAGCCTTTACCTGCCTTCTGAGGGTAAGATTTTTTTTGCCGAGAAAGTCGATTCCAGCAGGATGCTGCGCTACCAGGTGCCGATGAATACGCCGATGTCGGTACTCTGGGGCGCGAGCGGCCGTTCGATTCTTGCTTTCTTCGACAAAGAGGAGATCGACCGGATCTATACCGCGGAAGGGCGCGCGCCAGCCTCCGGAGAGGCGTTACCCGCGCGCCGCACGCTCGAAAAGGAACTCAGCACTATCCGCGAGCGCGGTTACGACATCACATACGGCCAAAAGGTCGCTGGCGCNNTTTCGGCAGCGCTTGGCTCGCCGCGCCACAATTGCGTCAAGGCAAGCGCTTGATGAGGATGTAATGTTAAAAGAAGACAAGAAGAATTCCGGGCCGCTTTCGCATTTGCGGGTGCTTGATCTCACACAATTTCTATCCGGTCCCTATGCGACCCAAATTCTTGGTGATCTCGGTGCCGAGATCATCAAGGTCGAGCCCCCGGACGGCGATATGACGCGCCGGCTTCCGCCACATTTTGTGGGCACGCAGAGTGCCTATTACCTTTCCATCAACCGCAATAAGCGCAGCTTGGCGGTCGATATGAAGAACGAGTCCGGTCGCGCGCTGGTACGCGATCTCGCGGTTGCTTGCGATATCGTGGTCGAGAACTTCCGTCCCGGCATCCTCAAGCGCCTAGGACTTTCATACGAGGATATTGCCACCCACAAGCCGGACATCATCTGGTGCTGCATTTCCGGCTTCGGCCAGGACGGCCCTTATCGTGACCGTCCGGCCTACGACATGATCGTGCAGGCGATGTCCGGGGCCATGTCACTCACGGGTGAGCCGGACGGTCCNNAAGTTGATCGACGTAGGCATGCTCGATTGCCAAGTCGCGATGCTGTCCTACCAGGCGACGTATTATCTCGCCTCAAATCAGGTGCCAAACCGGCAGGGTCGTGGTCACGATTCGATTCCGACCTACCGCGCCTTTACCTGCGGCGACGGCGTTGACGTTGTCATTACCGCCAATACCGAACGCATGTGGAGCAACCTNNGTTGTGAACACGCTCGATCGTAGTCTGAATGATCCGCAGGTGCTCCATCGCAACATGGTGCTCGCGCTCACGGGGCCGAACGGAGAGCGGGTGCGTGTCGCCGGCAATCCGATCAAATTTACGGGCGAACGCGAGCCGGATCATCATTATCCGCCGCTGCTTGGGGCCGACAACCGGCTCATTCTTTCGCGCCTGCTTGGCTTAACCGACGAACGTATCGACGCGCTTGAGCGCGAGGGCGCATTCGGCGACAAACGCAACACATCGGCCGGGCGTTAGACCGCGGCACACAAGGGGGAAGGGCAGAGCGATGAGCGACATCATCAAAACGACGCAGGAGGGCACCGTCGCGGCGATCACGATCAATCGTAGCGACGCAGGCAACATGCTAACGATCGATCTGCTACGGACGTTGGCGGCGGAATTCCGTAGCGCGGGGACGAGTAACGCTAAGGTGATCGTATTGCGTACCGTCGGCGACGACTTTTGCCGTGGCCGTGATCCGAAAGGGGGGAAGCCTTCGCCAACGGCGCTTGCGATGCGCGAAAACCTGATTACCCCAATCCTTGACGTCTATGACGCCATTGCCGGTGCGCCACAGCCCATCATTTGCGCGGTGCAGGGCGCGGCTCTTGGTTTTGGCTGCGCACTCGCGACGGCTTGCGACGTGACGATAGCCGCCGATGGCGCGCGCTTCCGTCTGCCGGAAATGGAAAAGGATCTTCCGCCCACGCTTGCGATCTCGGCGATGATGAATCGGGTTTCGCGCAAGGCGCTCACCTGGCTGGTCTATTCGATGCAGGAGATCGATGCCGAGGCGGCGCTGCGGCTCGGCATCGTAAGCTGCGTAGTGCCGGCGGTGCAGCTTGCTCCGACAACCAGTACGCTGATTGCAGATCTCACAATGCGCTCGCGCGAGGCGTTAGTCGCGGTCAAGGAATACATGGGTAACGCGCAGGCCATGGAACCGCGCGGGGCAGCCGATTATGCCGGCAGCTTGCTGGCCGCTGTCCTGTCGTCTGCGGGGCGCTGACCATGCCGCACCTTGCTGGCCGGGAATCTACGCGCTCGGCGTGGGCCGAAAAGTTCGGAGATTGGCGAGGCCTGGCTCAACGCCATCGCCAACCCGATCCCGCACGTCGACGGCGCATCTTGCCAGGAACTGGTCATCACCGGATGCGTGGCAAGCGGACCACGAACGGTGAAATCTTCGGCGAGCCGGA
>PLYS01000038.1 GCA_003153455.1 Betaproteobacteria bacterium
TCGTATGATCTGGTCTACGCAACCCAAGCCAAAGTTGCCCAAGAAGATGACAGCGACGACGTGCATTCGAAACGGGTCAAGAATGTCACCAGTCCGTTTGTCCTGACCGGGCTGGCTAAATCGACCACCTACTCTTTCATCGTCAGGGCGATAAATAGCGGCCGCAGAGGTCCTGCCTCGGCCGAAGTCTCGGCGACCACCAGCGGCACGACGCCAGCGGCGACGATTCCTGCGGCACCGACGGGCTTAAGCGCCACCGGCGGCACCAAGCAGGCGACCGTCTCCTGGACCGCAGTCACCGGTGCAACGGCATACAATCTGTACTGGTCCACCACGACCGGCGTCACGACCACGACCGGCACGAAGATCAGCGGCGTGGCCAGTCCGGCGGTTCAAACCGGCTTGACCGACGGCACCACGTACTTCTACATCGTTACGGCGGCGAATAGCGCCGGCGAGAGCGCTGCCTCGGTACAGGTTGCGGCAAGCACACTGCCTGCCAATTCTCCGCCGCCGACCGTTCCCGCAGCTCCGACCGGCATAACCGCCGCAGGTGGCGCCAACCAAGCGACGGTTTCCTGGTCCGCAGTCACGGGGGCGACCTCGTACAACGTTTATTGGTCGACCACAACAGGAGTCACGACCTCGACCGGAACCAAGATCGCCGGCGTAACCAGTCCCTTCGTGCAAACCGGACTTAACGCCAGCACCGCCTACTTCTACGTCGTTACGGCGGTGAACAGCGCGGGCGAGAGTGGTCCTTCGGTTCAGGCCAGCGCGACCACCGGTGCGCCGACTGCGACCGTTCCAACGGCACCGACCGGAGTGACTGCGACAGGCGGCGCCAAGCAGGTGAGCGTCTCCTGGAGCGCAGTTTCAGGCGCGACCTCATACAACCTCTACTGGTCGGCCACTACCGGTGTCACGATTGCCACGGGGACGAAAGTCACCGGCGTAACGAGCCCCTCTGTCCAGATCGGACTGACTGACAACACCGCCTACTTCTTCATCGTCACGGCAGTGAACAGCACAGGCGAGAGCGTCGCCTCGAGCCAAGCAACTGCAACCACCAGCGCCGCGGCGATTGACGCTGCCGCGCTCTATGCGGCGAACTGCAGTGGCTGCCACGGTGCCTTGGCAATGTCGATGCATCATGCGGCGTCCGCAGCGCAGATTACGAGCGGGATTGCGAACTTCAGCAGCATGAGAAACTCAATCCTTGCAACCAACGGTTCGGCGCTGACAATAGATCAGATAGCCGCCATATCCGTTGCATTGCAATAGACTACGAAGGTAGTTGGCAACCCGAAGGGCTCCGCAAGGAGCCCTTTTTCTATCTGGTGAGGACATCGCCACTTGTCATGAGAATTTCCGGCACGTTGTTGATGTTCACCCTAGTGTCCGGATGTGCGCAGCCCGGCCTGCGTACCGGGGCCGAGCATCCCGCGCAGGTGACGCAGTCGATCAACCTTGCCGGCTTCCCCCCGGAATACAAGCGCGGATTCACGGCTGGCTGCGAAAGTGCATACGACAGCGCGTCCAGCCGGCCAAAGGGCGCCGGGTCCTTCACGCAAGGCTGGCAGGACGGTCGGGGCTACTGCAGCCCGCGCAAGCCGCGTTGAATGACCTTCTCGTCGCTGCGGCGTTCGCTGTCGCCTGCGAGCGACAAGTAAGAATGCACATGAATCAATCTGTTGCTGCGTGCTGCCAGTCGGCCGTGTCGTGCGTCGACTACAACAAACGCTGGCGCGCGGGCCCCTCAACACTGATTGAAATGGTCCAATTAATTGATAAAACACGATAAACGCATTCTGGCACGGCACTTGCAACCAGAAGCAAGCTGAGAACTCAAGCCGTCGTTCATTTGCACTTGGCATCGATCAGCGCGACGGCCGCGCATCAAACGAAAAGTAAAGGAGAACTGACATGGAAAGCATCGCTATCCGAAAGACACATCCGCTCGTACTGGGCGCTGCCGCATCCGTGATGGTGGTCAGCCTAGTGGGTGCTGCCGCAATCGGCGGTCTATTGCCGAATGCACATTCGAGCAAGGCCGACGCGCCGGCACCGGCGCAAGCCAGCGTTGCGGTCGCGAGCCCGCGTCTTGAGACTGCGCCCAGGCTCGCCGCGCGCGACAGTGCGTGTGCGTCCTGCGGCACGGTCGCGTCGATCCATGCAGTGGCGCTCAGGGGCGATGCGACCGGCGTGGGTGTAGTTGCGGGCGGCCTGACAGGGGCGGTGGTCGGCAACCAGATGGGCCGCGGCAACGGCAACACCGCGATGACCATTCTGGGTGCCGCCGGCGGCGCCTTCGCCGGCAACGAGATCGAAAAGAACGTGAAGAAACACTATAGCTACCGCGTGACGGTGCGCATGGATGACGGCTCATTTCGCACGATTTCGCAGCCCAATTCCCCTGCGATTGCGGTCGGCGAACGCGTACGCGTGCTCAACGGCACCGTGTTCGCCAGTTATTGAATCGCGCCAGCCGGGCGCAATCGGGGGTCAGCATGGAATACCGAGCGAAAGGATCTTTCGAGTGGCTCACGTGGCTATTGCTGAATGGCCTCATTTGGACTGGGGTCATCGGCGTCGCCTGGAACCTGCTCAAGCCCGGCGGGTGGCTATATTGGAGCCTCGATCTCATCGAGCGCAATCAGCCGACCAGCTACTACTATCTTGGACTAGGGGTACTCGGGTTGCTCGCCGGCAAATTCTGGCTAGACAGCGTCGATCCGCGCGCGGTCTATCATCTACTGACCGCGACCGGCGCGTTCGCTGGAACGTTTTATATCCTAAGCCTGCTGCTGCACTTGTGACACTAAGACAGCCGAATGGCGGATACACCAACGCAAGCTTGATAACCGAGAACAACCTTGAAGATGTTTGACAGAGACCTGACTCGATTTCTGATCGTCAGCCTTTGCTATCTGGAGTTGCCCATC
>PLYS01000403.1 GCA_003153455.1 Betaproteobacteria bacterium
ATCGTTACCGCGGCTGGCGCCTCGGCGCAACTCAAGATGGCGGACGGCGGATTTATCGCGGTGCGCCCCAACACCAACCTGGGCTTCGACAGCTATCATTACACCGGCAAGGACGACGGCAAGGAAAGCGCGGTACTTTCGCTGTTGCAGGGCGGTTTTCGCACCATCACCGGCATCATCGGCCACACCGACAAGCAGAATTACCTGATAAAAACCGAGACTGCCACCATCGGCATTCGAGGCACGGACCACGAGCCTATGGTAATCCTGTCGCCGGCACCGGGACAGGTCGCCATCGCCGAGCCCGGTACCTACGACAAGGTCAACGTCGGGATTGCCTATATCCGCACGGACGCAGGCAGCGTCGATATCCAGCGCAACCAGGTGGGATTTGCGCCCGTGTCCAAAGCTGCGCCCACGATTCTGCCGCGGATACACTCGTTCTATAAGCCGACTCCGGCGCCCGGGCCGCAGAAAGCCAAGGAAGAGGCCAAGGACGAAGGCAAGAAGGAGAGCGCCGCAGCCGCACCGGCGAAGGCCGGCGAGGAACAGAAAGCGGCCGATGCCCCCGCCGCGGCCCCGGCTACCGAGAAAGCAGCCGAGGCGTCCGCAGCGACACGGAGCACCGCGGTCGTCGATCCGACGACCGTCGCCACCACGGCACCGGCTGCGGCGCCGGTTGCCAGCGCGCCGGCGGCGATAGCGCCGGTCATCGCGGTGACGGCAACCAGTGCAAGCGACGCGACTTTGAATACCATGACACAGACGGTGACGACTTCGAGCGGGACACAGGTTCCGGTCACGCAGGCGACGGTCACGTCGACCGGAACCGTGGTTCCGACTAATCCGACAGTACCCGTGGTTCCGGTAACGCCGGCGCCGGTCATCAGCAACCCGGTCGTTGCCGCGAGCAATTACGGCTTTGGCGTGATTGCGTCCATACCGGTCACGGGCGGCGTTGACCTTGTATCCTTTGGTTCGCCTACGTCTTCGTCGACCACGGTCAACACGAATTTCGTGCTAAGCGACAAGCATCTCGTGGAAATCCTCCAGTCTCCGTATGAGCGTTTTGGTCTCGCCTCCCAAACGCAGACGCTGATTGCAAATGCCGATATCAAATTCACCGGCGGCACCGCAGCCGATACGTTCAGCGATCCGAACGGCACCTATTACATGGGCCGCTGGTCGGGTGGCCAGATCGCCGTCACCGATCTGGCGACGACGAGCCCGGTAGCACCGTTTGCCGATTCGCTCGGAACCTCCAGCCTGCACTGGGTGATTGGGCTTACTCCCGGCAACGTCGCAGGAACGTCGATCAACAACGTGCAGCAACTTATCGGCAAAGCCAGCTATTCGCTCGCTGCGGCAACGCATCCGACCGACGGGTTCGGCAACGTGGGCACGCTCAATAGCGCGACGCTCACCGCCGATTTTTCTGGACAAACGCTGGACTCGAATTTGAATCTGTCCTTCAGCTCGGCCGACCCAGTGAGCCTGAGCAAGCGTAATCTGAATTTGACTGCGGCCGCGACCAAGATGCCAATTCAGGGTAGCGGCTTTGGCGCCGCAGTTATCGTACCGGCGGTGACTGGTATCACAGGAATCGCCGGCACGAACAATACAGTTACTTGCAGCGGTGCGGATTGTGCGGCCAGCGGTTATATTGGCACAATCGGCGGCGCGTTCTTGGCCTCGGCTTCGAACGGCAGCACCGGCGGCGCGGTTGGCACGGGTGTCGGCCTGAACTACGGCTTTATCGCGATTCCCGCGTCTGCGTCCGCCGCGACCCAGCCGTTCGCGGACTATATCACTGGTGCCGCAGTGCTCAGCACCAGCGCTGCGCCGACCGCAGGTACGACAGCCGTTCCGGTTACCGGCGGAACGGGCACCTACCGTCAGCAAATCACCCTTCCCCTGACGGTAGGAACGACAACCTACAACGCGAACTACAACCTGGCTTCCGCAGTAGTCACGAACGCGCAAAACTATCTGTTCGACGCCTCCGGCAATCTGGTGCGGATGAACAGTTCAGACTATAAGTTGAGCGAGCGCGGCACTTCGGGTCCGCCTTCGTTCATCGACAACGCGCCTGTACCTTTCACCGGGACTCCCGGCGCGTTACCGACTTCACCGTTGACGGCGGCGACCGTCTCGTTCTCAGGCGGCACTACGCCGGATAACAACTACAACGACACCGTGAATGGAATCCGCATGGGGCGGTATGTGGGCGGAACGATCACCACGACCGACTTCTCCACGCCGACTGCGCCCGTGGCGTATATCACGCCACTAGGCAACAACAGTCTGAACTGGGCCATGCGCGAGATTCCAGCGAGCATCCCAACCACCGGGAGTTTCGAGTACACGTCGGCCTATGCGACCAAACCCACTGACAGCCTGGGCAACGTCGGCACGCTGAACTACGCTTCGTTGTTGGCGAACTTCACCACCCAGACCGTCAACCCGGCGGTAGGCATCACAATCAACAACCAGAACCTGTCTTCTGCAGCCACCAATGTGCCGATCGACAGCAAGTTCGGATTTGACGCGTCGAGCAGCTCGACGCAGACCACGAGCGGTGGCAACGTGAAGATCACCTGCTACGGGTCCAACTGCGCGCCCGCCCCTGTAGGTGGTACTGGCGGCTATGGCGGGCGGTTCACCGGCGGGCTCGCCGGTAGCGGCACAGCAGGCGGAGCGTTTTTCCGCTACGACTTCAATACGCGCTACGATCCTTCGGTCGCGGCCGGAGGCACTGGCGGCATTCC
>PLYS01000652.1:0-24000 GCA_003153455.1 Betaproteobacteria bacterium
CCGATGCCGCCGCGTCCTGGCGGCGTTGCAATCGCGGCTATGACCTCATTTGCCATGCGCCGGCTTGGCGTGCTCCATGACGCGCTTAATCTGCCACTGTTGCGCGATCGATAATATGTTGTTGATCAGCCAGTAGAGCACGAGGCCAGCCGGAAAGAAGAAAAACATGATACTGAATGCAATCGGCATGATCTTCATCACTTTGGCCTGCACTGGATCGGGCGGCTCCGGATTAAGGTAAGTCTGGAAAATCATGGTCCCGCCCATCAGCACGGGCAACACGAAATAAGGATCCGCCACCGACAGATCGTTGATCCATAGCATGAACGGCGCATGACGGAGTTCGACGCTTGCCAATAATACCCAATAAAGTGCAATAAAAACAGGAATTTGCACTACTACCGGGAGACAACCACCGAGTGGGTTGATCTTTTCGGTCTTGTAAAGATCCATCATCGCCTGGTTCAGGCGCTGGCGATCGTTGCCGTATTGCTCCTTAATTTTCTGCATCCGCGGTCCAAGTATGCGCATGCGCGCCATTGAACGATAGCTTGCCGCCGACAACGGATAAAACACCGCTTTGATCGTCACGGTTAGAACGATGATCGCGATTCCCCAGTTATTAACCCAGTGATGCAGCCACTGAAGAAACCAGAACAGCGGTTTAGCAATCACTGTCAGCCAGCCATAATCGACGGTGAGATCGAGCCCTGGTGCGAGCTTGGCTAGTTCGTCCTGCTCTTGCGGCCCAGCATACAGCGGCACCGTCAAAGCTCTGCTCGCGCCGGGCTCTATACTGCCGAGCGACAGAATGACTCCCGCCGTGTAGAGTCCATTATCCAAGCGCTGGGTGTAGAACTCGCGCGGAGCGTTATTGGCGGGCAGCCACGCGCTCAGGAAATAATGCTGCAGTAGCGCGATCCAACCATCATTGCTCTTCTTCGGGTAGCTGATTTTGCCTTTGTCGACGTCCGCAAATGCCACTTTCTGAAATTTCTCCTTGTCGGTGTACACCGCCATGCCGGTATACGTCGGCAGCATTGCCGAACCACCGGCGGGCGGCTGGCTATCGCGCACGATCTGGAAGTAAGCGTCGGGTTGAATCGCGGTTGCGCTCTTGTTTTCAACCTCGTAACCGAAATCGATTACGTAGCTCCCGCGATGAAACGTATAGACCTTGGTGACTTTCAACCCATCGACAAGTGGCGCGGCGAGGCGCACCGAGACGCGGTCGGCGCCGACCCCGAGTCTGACGTCGCGCTCCGCGGCGGTATAGCTCGTGCGATGGTTGGGGAGTCCGTTGCCGATCAACCCTGATTGCGCGACATACGTATGCTCCCCCTGTTGCTGCAGCAACACGAAGTTCTTCTTGTGGTCGAGCGTGTCGCGGTGCATGAGCAGCTCGAGGCGACGCAAGTCTCCACCCGCCGTATCTATGTCGGCGATATACGCGTCGGTCTCAACGCGCACCGTCTCGCCTTTCTGCAATGCGCCGCTGACGGCGGGAGGCGCGGCAGCGGGCGCTGCTGGGGTCAGCGGCTGCGTCGGTGTAGGTACAGGGTTTGCCGTCGGCCCGGTTGCCGTCGCTGGCGCAGGCACAGTGGGTAGCGCAGGCGCGGTTTGCGGTTGCCTGTCCTTCTGCCACGCGTCCATCAGGAAAAACACCGAAAACGTAAACAGCATGAACAAGATTAATCGCTGGGTATCCATCGTTGAGCCAAATTGTCTAGCCGTAATCTTTAACGTGGCCGCGTTGCTCCGCTGCGGCTGCGGCACTGGCGTCGCGCGTTATGCAAAAGGTCGCGGATTTCGGCGCGCGCTTCTGCTGATAGTGCCCGCGTCACCGCAGAACGTGGACGCACCACCAGATCGACCCCTGCCAAGGCGTCGCGTTCAGCGCGGAAGACTTCGCGTGCCAGCCGCTTACAGTAGTTCCTCGCTACCGCCTGCGGCATAATGCGTTTGTCGACAACAACGCCAAACCGTGCAGCGTCTGCGCCATTGGGCCTGGCGTAAACTTGGAATATCTTGCCCGACACCCAGCATTTGAATGCAAACACCGCCGCATAGGCGTGCGGTCCATCGAGCCGACACGCATGGGGGAACGAGAATTTACCGGCTGCGCGCGTCAAACGCCGAGCCGCGCCCGCCCTTTGGCGCGGCGCGCGCGCAGCACCGCACGCCCGCCGCGCGTCTTCATGCGGGCCCGAAAACCGTGTGTGCGCTTGCGGCTGGTGGTGGAAGGTTGATAGGTGCGTTTCATGATTTCGGCCTGTGACTAAGTGAAAAACCCGTTATTACAACCGCTAACGCATGTTTCTGTCAACGTGATCTTTTGGCGGCAGGAGCGTCCGCTCCCAAAACTAATGATTGTGGATAACTTTGGCAAACAACGATAAAATTCAATCGAAATTTGATGCTTTTTTCTGTCCCCCTATAACAATATTGTCTGTTTCGCGATGAACAGTTTCTGGCGCGCCTGTCTCAGCCACTTCGAGCAACAACTGCCGCCACAGCAATTCAAAACATGGATCAAACCGCTCAAGTTCCGTGCTGTCGACAACGACGTTACGTTGACGGCACCCAACCGCTTCGTCCTGCAATGGATACGCGACCGTTTCCTTGCTGAAATCCTGCGCTTGGCCACTGAGCGCTTCGGCGCAAGCGTAACAATCAACCTCGTGCTGGCAGAAAAAGAGTTTACCACTCCCGCCAAATTGCTTACGCCCGAGCCTCACGGAAGCAAGCCCAACACACGCGATATCTCGCGCCTTAACTCTGAATTCAGCTTCGAGACCTTTGTCACCGGCAAGGCCAACGAACTCGCGCGCGCCGCGGCAATTCAGGTTGCCGAGCGACCGGGAGAAGCTTACAACCCGCTGTTCGTTTATGGTGGCGTCGGCCTAGGCAAGACCCATTTGACTCATGCAATCGGCAATCTCGTTCAGCAGCGCAATCCGCAAAGCAGGATACGTTACATACACGCCGAACAGTATGTATCAGACGTAGTGCGCGCCTACCAGCACAAGGCGTTTGACGACTTCAAGCGTTATTACCACTCACTCGACCTGCTCCTAATCGATGATATCCAATTCTTTAGCGGCAAGAGCCGCACGCAAGAAGAATTTTTCTACGCATTCAACGCCCTTATCGAATCACGCAAACAGGTAGTAATCACGTGCGATACCTATCCGCGCGAAATCTCCGGCATGGAGAACCGGCTGATTTCCCGTTTCGGCTGGGGGCTGACGGTCGCCGTCGAACCGCCAGAGCTCGAAATGCGGGTTGCGATCTTGCTTAAGAAAGCTGAGGCCGAGAATGTTGCCCTCGAAGAAGCGGTGGCGTTTTTTATTGCCAGTCACAGCCAGACAAACGTGCGTGAACTCGAAGGCGCCCTCAAGCGCATTCTTGCCTATTCCCGCTTTTCCGGGCTGCCGATATCCGTTCCTCTATGCCGAGACGCGCTCAAAGACCTGCTCGCAATGCAAAGCCGTCAGATCTCCATCGATAACATACAAAAAACCGTTGCTGATTATTACAAGATCAAAGTATCGGAAATGTATTCAAAAAAACGCAGCCGCAATATTGCGCGCCCACGCCAAGTCGCAATGGCACTAGCCAAGGAATTGACCCATCTCAGCCTGCCGGACATAGGTGACGCGTTTGGTGGCCGCGACCATACCACCGTTCTGCATGCGTGCCGCAAGATCGCGGCACTCAAGACAACCAATCACGAAATTACAAGAGATTTTGATTCCTTGCTCAAAGTACTTAGAAGTTAATAAGCGGTGACTGTATTGTGCATAAGACACCATAGATTGAAAATTCTTTTTTCATCAACAAACAATACACCGTACACAACAAATTTATCCACACACGAATATGACCGCAATCCCTTTGCTCTCTTCATACCGGACTGATATCCCCAAAAATGGTGACAGTAATTGTTACTACTAGAAAGAATTAATCATGAAACTAGTACAAGCTAAACGAGATGAATTGCTCAAACCACTGTTAGCTGTCTCTGGTATCGTGGAGAAACGCCATACCTTGCCAATTCTATCGAACGTACTGTTCGAGCGCATCGAAGAACGACTTCATTTGTTGGCAACGGATCTCGAAATTCAGGTTTCTACGAGTTTCCTGTGCTCGCAGAAGGGCGCAGACAATTATCTGGTTACGGTTTCAGCGCGTAAGCTACAGGACATCTTGCGGGCACTACCGGAACAGGCCGAGATTATCTTGGAGGCACAGAATAACCGCATGCTTGTGCGTTCGGGGAAGAGCCGTTTTACCCTTCAAACATTACCCGCAGAAGACTTTCCAAAACACGCGCAAACAGCAGAGGCAGTGGTAAAGATCACGATGTCGCAAAAAACGCTTAAGTCCTTGTTGTTGCTGGTACAGTATGCGATGGCGCAACAGGATATAAGGTATTATCTGAACGGCTTGTTGCTGGTATTGGAAGGTAATACGCTCAGAGCAGTCGCAACCGACGGGCACCGGCTTGCCTACGCGAGCGCGGGACTCGAGCAAAAATCCGAGTTACAGGAGGTAATCCTACCGCGCAAGGCCGTGCAAGAACTCGTAAAGCTGCTTAGTGACAGTGAGGACGAAGTCAACATAGAACTTGCTCCCAGTCAAGTGAAATTCCAAATTGGCGACGTTGTGCTGATAACCAAAGTCGTCGATGGCAAGTTCCCTGATTACACACGCGTTATACCGACGAATTACCAAAAGCATTTCTCGATCAAGAGGGAACTCCTGCAACAAGCGTTGCAGCGGGTTGCAATCCTCTCAAACGAAAAGTTCCGTGGGGTACGCTGGACTCTGTCCGAAGGGCAACTCCGAATCACGTGCACCAACACTGAGCAGGAGGAGGCCTTCGAGGAACTCGAAATCGAATATAAGGGGGAAGCGCTTGACATAGGTTTCAATGTCACGTACCTCCTTGATGTCCTGAATAATATAACGAGCGAAAAAGTGACATGTTCGTTTGGGGATGCCAACAGCAGTGTATTGGTAACGATAGCAGAGGACAGCGACTTCCGATATGTCGTGATGCCGATGCGGATATGAAATCAAGCATTACACCAAAAGCGGACAGAATGACAGACAAAAAACTGATAACAAACGGCGANNCCGGGGATGTATATTGGTGACACCAGCGATGGCACCGGCCTGCACCATATGGTATTTGAAGTCGTTGATAATGCCATAGACGAAGCGCTGGCCGGTCATTGCAACACGATAACCGTGACCATACATCCCGATAATTCGATCAGCGTGCAAGACAACGGGCGCGGGATTCCGACTGAGATCAAGGAAGACGACGACCAGAAGCGTTCCGCCGCAGAAATTGTAATGACCGAGTTGCACGCCGGAGGCAAGTTCGACAACAACTCCTACAAAATATCCGGCGGTCTGCACGGGGTCGGTGTGTCGGTTGTGAACGCGCTTTCGGAATGGCTGCGTCTCACCATACGGCGCGATGGAAAAAGCAACTACATTGAATTCAGGGACGGTGTACCGGTGGCTCCTCTCAAAGAAATTGGCAAGACCGAGAAGCGCGGTACCGAGGTCCACTTCCTCGCCAGCAGCAATACGTTCGACAATATTGAATACCATTATGAAATCCTCGCCAAGCGGCTGCGTGAACTGTCGTTCCTCAACAGCGGGGTAAAGATTACACTCGTCGACCAGCGTACCGGCAAACAGGAAAACTTTGCATTCATCGGCGGAGTAAAAGGCTTCGTCGAGTATATGAATCGTAGCAAAACAGTGTTGCATCAGAAAATTTTCTATGCCATAGGTGAAAAAGAAGGCATCACCGTAGAAGTCGCAATGCAGTGGAACGACACCTATGCAGAGTCGGTACAGTGCTTTACTAATAACATCCCCCAACGCGACGGCGGCACGCATTTGACCGGATTGCGCGCGGCACTGACGCGTACACTCAATAATTACATCGAGCAAAACGAGCAGGCCAAAAAAGCCAAGGTGGAAACCTCGGGCGACGACATGCGCGAAGGCCTGACGTGCGTGCTGTCGATCAAGGTGCCCGAACCCAAGTTCTCATCGCAGACCAAAGACAAACTGGTGTCCAGCGAAGTCCAGCCGGTGGTGCAGGAAGTGGTAGCCGCAAAACTCAACGAGTTCCTGCTCGAAAATCCGAACGACGCCAAGATCATTACGACCAAGATCATCGAGGCGGCGCGCGCGCGCGAAGCGGCACGCAAAGCGCGCGAAATGACGCGGCGCAAGGGCGTTCTCGACTCGCTTGGCCTGCCCGGAAAACTCGCCGACTGTCAGGAAAAAGACCCGGCGCAAAGCGAACTCTACATCGTCGAGGGCGACTCCGCCGGCGGCTCGGCCAAGCAGGGACGCGACCGCAAAAACCAGGCGATCCTGCCGCTCAAAGGCAAGATACTCAACGTCGAAAAAGCGCGTTTCGACAAACTGCTGTCATCGCAGGAAATCACAACGCTGATCAACGTGCTAGGCTGCGGCATAGGCAAAGACGAATACAACGCCGACAAGCTGCGCTACCACCGCATCATCATCATGACCGATGCCGACGTCGATGGCTCCCATATCCGCACACTGCTGCTAACGTTCTTTTACCGCCAGATGCCCGAGCTGATCGAGCGCGGACATATTTACATCGCGCAGCCGCCGCTCTACAAGATCAAGCACGGCAAAAGCGAGCGTTACATCAAGGACGACCACGCACTCAAGGAATTCCTGCTCAAACTGGCGCTGGACGACGCCGAGCTTTACCCGGCCGCCAACGCCAAGCCCCTCAACAAAGAAGCGCTTGAGCAAGTCGCAAAGCAGTATTTTCTTGCGGAGGCCGTGATCGACCGCATGAGCCGGCTGATCGACCCGGCCGTGCTGCAAGCGCTGCTGGTGAATCCCGAGATCGATCTTGCGAACGAAAAAAATGCCGGGCAGAGCGCGCGCCGCCTGAATGCCGCGCTCAGCGCGGAAGACATCGTGATCGAGCCAAAATACGACGAGAAAAACGAACAGTACCTGCTCGTCATCAAGCGCACGCAGCACGGCAATTTGCACCTGACCTCGCTGGATGTCGATTTCATCCATAGCGGGGATTACGAGCAGATCAAGAAAACCGCCCAGGTGCTGCAGGGATTGCTCGGGGAAGGCGCCTACGTCAAGCGCGGCGAGCAGCGTCACCAGATCCGCGATGTCAAGGACGCCCTCAACTGGCTGCTCGACGAGGTCAAACGGGGGCTGGCGGTACAGCGATACAAGGGCCTGGGCGAGATGAACCCGGAGCAGTTGTGGGAAACCACCATGGACCCGAAAACGCGGCGCCTGCTGCGCACCCAGATCGAAGACGCGATATCGGCAGACGAGATTTTCACCACGCTGATGGGAGACCTGGTTGAACCGCGCCGTGCGTTTATCGAGACCAACGCGCTCGGCGCGCGCAATCTCGACGTCTGATCAGTTCGCGGCGGCTTTGCGCGGTTTGGCCGTCGCTTTTGGCTTCGCCGCTTTTGGCGCGCGCGGCTCGAACTCGAAGCTCACCTTGCCATCGGCACCGCGCGCCAGATAGGCCGAAAACGGGCGGCCTTTTTTGGAAATGAAACGGTGCAACAGGTCAGTCTTGCCGGTGGCCAGCAGTTTCTGCATCTGCTCGGGCTCGATCGTGCGCTGCAGGATGATCTTGCCGGAGCGAAAATCGCAACTGCGCTCGCTGCCAACGGCTTTCTCGCACAGGTAGGCCAGGCCGTGGCTGAATACGCGGCTGCCGCATTTGGGGCAGGCGCCGAGCGGCTGCTGATCGGAGAAATCGACCGGCGCAGCAGCAGCTTCGTTGTCGTTCTGGCCGAAATCGAATTCCGTCTTGAACTCGGGGCTCAGCCGCAGCACCGCGTTGAACGGTTTGCCCATGCGGCTGCGGAAGCCTTGCAGCGGCCCGATGGTACGCTTGGCGATCAGTTCCTCGACCTCCGCCGGCTCGAGCTGGCGGCCAGCCAGGATTTTCCACAGCGCGAAGTCGCATTTCTGGCACTGGTACTTCTTGTAGTTTTCCTTGACCACTCCGCCGCACTTGGGGCACGGTGTCTGGAGCGTCGAGAAATCGCCCGGCACGGTGTCGCTTTCGTGTTCTTTCGCGCGCTCGACGATGTGGCGCGTCATGGCGGCGATTTGCTGCATGAACTGGTCGCGCTTGAGCTTGCCGTGCTCCATTTGCGCCAGCTGATACTCCCAGTCGCCGGTCAGCTCGGGCGAGCACAACTCGTCGATTTTGAGCCCGCGCAGCAGGGTAATCAGCGAGAACGCTTTGGCGGTCGGCTGCAACTCGCGGCCGTTGCGGTGTAGATATTTTTCGTAGATCAAACCCTCGATGATCGCGGCGCGCGTGGCCGGCGTGCCGAGCCCTTTCGCTCCCATCGCGTCGCGCAGTTCCTCGTCTTCCACCAGCTTGCCGGCGCCTTCCATCGCGGACAGCAGCGTTGCCTCGGAGAAGCGCGCCGGCGGCTTGGTTTGCAGTGCGGCGACCGCGACCTCGGTCGCGCGCGGCGATTCCTTGGGGGCTACCGGCACCAGAGCCGGCGTGTCGTCGGTCTCGGCTTCCTTGCCGTAGATCTCGAGCCAGCCGGCATTCACCATGATCTTGCCTTCGCTCTTGAACGGCTCGTCCTCGACGCGCGTCACGCGGGTCGTGATCTGGAATTCGGCCGCGGGGAAAAACACCGCGAGGAAACGCTTGGTGACGAGGTCGTAGATTTTGGCTTCGGTTTCGCTCAGCTGCCTGGGTGCATGCGAGGTCGGTATGATCGCGAAGTGATCTGAAACCTTGGCGTTATTGAATATGCGCTTGTTCGGCCGCACCCATTTCTTAACGAGGATCTGCCTGACGAACGGCTGGTAGGGCTGGTCGAGCGCCTGCATCGCTGCGGTGACCGTGGGCAGGTAATCCTCCGGCAGCGCACGCGAGTCGGTGCGCGGATAGGTCAGCACTTTGTGTTTCTCGTAGAGCGCCTGCGCTATCGACAACGTGGTCTTGGCGGAAAACCCGAAGCGCCCATTGGCATCGCGCTGCAGGCTGGTGAGGTCGTAGAGCAGCGGAGAGATCTGCGTCGAGAGCTTGCTTTCTTCCTCGACGATCCCGTGCTTGCCTTCGCACTTGGCGCGAATCGCGTCGGCGCGCGCGCGGTTCCACAGGCGCTCGGCCCGGAGGTCGCTGTCGTTGGTTTTCTTGTCCCTGCTGAATTTTTCATCGAACCAGCGCCCGGCGTAGGTGCCGGCTTTGCAGTCAAAGGAGGCGCGGACCTCGAAATAATCGCGCGCCACGAATTTCTTGATCTTCTCTTCGCGCTCGACCAGAATCGCGAGCGTCGGGGTCTGCACGCGCCCGACGGTGGTGAGATGGAATCCGCCGGACTTCGAATTGAATGCGGTCATCGCCCGCGTGCCATTGATGCCGACCAGCCAGTCGGACTCCGAGCGGCATACCGCGGCGTCCGCGAGTGGCAGCATTTCCTTGTCGCTGCGCAGTTGGGCGAAGCCTTCGCGAATAGCGGCCGGCGTCATCGACTGCAGCCACAGCCGCTCGATCGGCCTGGTGGTCTTGGTGTGGCGCACGATATAGCGAAAAATAAGTTCGCCTTCGCGCCCGGCGTCGCAGGCGTTGACGAGCCCCGATACATCTTTGCGCTTGATCAGCTTGGTGAGCAGCTTGAGGCGCTCCGCGGATCGCTCGATCGGTTGCAGGTCGAAATGCGGCGGGATCATCGGCAGGTGCGCGAACGACCACTTGCCGCGCTTGACCTCGAATTGTTCCGGCACCACCAGTTCGAGCAGGTGCCCGACTGCGGACGACAGCACATAATCGTCGCTTTCAAAATAGTCGCCCTGGCGCGTAAAGCCGCCCAGCGCGCGCGCGATGTCGTTCGCGACCGAGGGTTTCTCGGCAATGATTAATTTCTTGCCCCGGGGCGCAGCAACGCTCGCGATCGAAGCTTTCTCGGCGGTGATTTGTTTTTTGCCCATCAGTAGTTTGTGATAAAAGTCACGCCGGGGTACCGGCTCAAGGAAGCCCAAGATGATAAGAACAAAGAACCGGCAAGGCAAGCGGGAGCAGCAAGATATCAATCGAATGTTGCGCCGAAGCGCCGCAATGCGTGCTCAACGCACGCGCTGATATTGCCCGCCGGGCAAGGTTGCGACCAGGCCCTGCAATTCGAGCTTGAGCAGTAACGCCGCGACGACATCGGCGCCCATGCCGGAGCGCTCGCACAAAGTGTCGAGAGCGGCCGGCTCGTATCCGAGTTGATCGAGCAACCGCGCAACGTCGGGATCGAACCCCGGGGTGTCGCGCACGGTAAGCGGCGCAGCGGCCAGATGGAGTTCCTCGAGGATGTCGTCGGCACTATCGACCAGCTTCGCGCCTTGCTTGATCAGTGCGTGGCAACCTTTCGCGAGCGGCGAGTGGATCGATCCTGGCAGCGCGAACACTTCGCGGCCTTGTTCGTTGGCGAGCCGTGCCGTGATCAGCGAGCCGCTCTGCAGCGCCGCTTCGACCACCAGGCAGCCGCGACTCATGCCGCTGATTACGCGATTGCGGCGTGGGAAATTGCTGCTTAGCGCGGGCATGCCGAGCGCGAACTCCGAGATTAGGGCGCCGCGTTCGGCGAGCTGATGGGCGAGTGCGCGGTTGCGCGCCGGGTAGACGACGTCGAGCCCGGTGCCGACAACGGCGATGCTGCTCGCCACGCCGGCCAAGCCGCCGCGATGCGCGGCAGCGTCGATGCCCAGAGCAAGCCCGCTCACGATCGTGATGCCGGCGTCACTCAGAGCGCGCGCGAAGTCTTCGGCATTGGCGATGCCCTGCGCGGTCGCGTTTCGGCTGCCGACGACCGCAAGCGCCGGACGGTCCAATAATTCGCGCCGTCCTTTAACGTAAAGCAGCGGCGGCGGATCGGGGATTTGAAGCAGCAATTGCGGATAGTCCGCATCACCGAGCGTGACGAGCAGGTTCGCCGGGTCGTTGAGCCAAGCCAGCGTTTGCCGCGCGCCATCGGCATTACCACCCGCCACGATCTGCGCAGCGATATCGGCTCCAACAAGGCGCTGGAGCTCGGCGCGGCGTGCCGCGAGCACGCGCTCGGGAGAGCCAAATTCGAGCAGCAGCTTACGCACCGCCGCACTACCCAGCCCGGAAATCAGGGTCAGGCGCAGCCAGGCATCGAATTCGGTGGGGTCAGCGGATGGCACGCAGGAATTGCGGCGGCTCGCCGCCTGATACCAAGCTACGGCGGAATGAGGAGTTGACGCCGCGCGCGGCTTCAGGGATTGGTCGCGATATCGAGTACGTTGACCGGCTTATCTGCGTTCATTACTAGCGCGTAGGATACGCGATCGAAGACGCGGAATATCATCGTCAGGCCATAACGCTCGTCCGGCAACGGCAGTGACGGCAGACTGGTCTTGTCTTCCTTGTATTGGTAGCCGAACGGACCGACGCGCCCGTAGAGGGGCGAGTCACGCGCGCGCAGCGGCACGTCTTGATAGTCGGTTTTAGGATTTTTATCGTCATACATAAGGCCGGTACGGCCGTAAAGCGGGCTCTCGCGCAACCGGTAAGTGGATGCGTTGAGGTTGCGGTAAATCGCCAGCACGTGACCAACTTCGAGTCCATCGCGCGCGCCCTTGTTGATGACGACGATGGAATTGCTGCCGACTTCATAGAGGCTGCCGTAGGCGGAGATGATGCGCGCATCGATTTTTTTCTCGGGGGCGCGCGGCACGTAGTTGCTAAACGTAACCGCGCGCGGCGCCGGCAGTAAATGATCGCCGGCGTAAATCTCGAGCGGTGCCTTGACGATTTCGATCGTGCTCACGTCGCCGTATTTGGTGACTCTTGCCTCGCCGAGAAAGATCGCCTCGTAGCCGAGCGTTTCGTTGGTGTCGGGATCGACCAGCGTTGATCCGGCGCGGAAAAGATGCCAGTAAACGCCCTGATCTTTGGTGATGCCCTGGACATAGGCAATATTGCCGGCGCCGAGCGCGACACGGTTCTCCTGGGTGCGCACGATGCGCGGCGCGGAGGCAAGCTGGTTTTGCGCGATCACCAGCGGTTTGCTTAGAAAGGGCTCGATGTCGGCGGTCGGTATGGTGGGCACCGGCTTGGGCGCAAGCGGAGAGGCGCGCACCTGCGGCGACAGCCTGACGGTATCTGTCTTCAGCAGCTTGAAGCGCAGCTCTGCCGCCGATTTGTCGAGCACGATCACATCGCCCGGATAAATGCGATGGGGGTTCCTGATCTGTTCCTGGTTCATTTTCCACAACTCGCCCCAGCGCCACGGATCTTTCAGGAAGCGGCTGGCAATGCCCCACAGCGTGTCCCCCGGCACTACGATATAGCGGTCAGGTGCGGCCACAACCAAGTCGGCAGTGGTGGCGGCTGGCGTGGCCGCGACCCAACTGCACAGTATAATCAGCGATATAATTGACTTAGCCATCGCGTACGCCATCCTGGTTGCAGGGCTCAGTCAGGCTTGATGGCTCTGAACCGGCCGAAAATGTAACAGATTAGTTTAAATTTTCCACCTAGTTTATTAAATTTGCAACATTTATGGCCTTGCTCCCCATCCTGCGATACCCCGATCCGAGGCTGCACACCGTAGCTGCGCTGGTATCCCGGGTAGATGACAGAATACGGAAATTAATAAAAGACATGGCTGATACCATGTATGCCGCTCCCGGGGTCGGGTTGGCGGCCACGCAAGTCGATATACACCGGCGCGTGATTATCGTCGACATTTCAGAAACGCGCGACCAGCTTAACGTGTTTATCAATCCTGAAATCACCGCCCGCAGCGGTGCAGCGGACTGCGAAGAGGGTTGTCTGTCGGTGCCTGGCATCTTCGAAAAAGTGAAACGCGCCGAGCGCATCAAACTGCGCGCGCTCGATGCCCATGGCAGGTCGTTCGAGCTCGCTGCCGCCGGCATGCTTGCCGTTTGCATTCAGCACGAAATAGACCACCTCGAAGGCAAAGTTTTCGTCGAATATCTATCGCGGCTGAAGCAGCAACGCATACTCGCCAAATTCAAGAAGCAACAGCGGCGAGTCATGTAGGCGTGGCGCCGTAAAGTGCATAATGGCGCGTTGCGGCGATGAATTATGAAGCTGATTTTTGCCGGCACACCCGAGTTTGCCGCGGTCGCGCTCGACGCGTTGCTTGCCGCTGGACACGCTGTTGCGCTCACGCTGACGCAGCCCGATCGCCCCGCGGGCCGAGGCCTGAAACCGCGCCCGAGCGCAGTCAAAGCACTCGCTCTTGCGCGCAAATTACCGCTGGCACAGCCGGCAAGCCTCAAAGAGCCGGTGATCCAAGAGCAGTTACGTGCTATCGGCGCAGACGCGATGGTGGTTGCCGCGTACGGCCTGATTCTGCCGGATGCAGTAATCGCCATCCCGGCGCGCGGCTGCATCAATATCCACGCGTCCTTGTTGCCGCGTTGGCGCGGTGCGGCGCCGATCCAGCGCGCGGTGCTCGCTGGTGACCGCGAGACCGGCATCACCATCATGCAGATGGACGCCGGCCTCGACACCGGCGCGATTCTGCTGCAGGAGAAAATCGCTCTCAACGACGATGACACCGCGCAAACGCTGCATGACAAACTCGCGCAGCTCGGCGCGCGCTGCGTGGTGCGGGCGCTCAAGGAAAATCCCGCGCCACGTGCACAAGATGACACAGCCGCAACCTATGCCGACAAGATTACCAAAGCCGAGACGGTGATCGATTGGGCACGCAGTGCGGGTGATATCTGTCGCCAGATCCGCGCGTTCGATCCGGTGCCGGGAGCGGTCACCACGCTGGATGGCGCAACGCTCAAAATCTGGCGCGCGCAGCCGCTGGCGCATGAGGCCGTCACGCCCGGCACGGTAATGAGCGCGCGCGGCAGCGGTATTGTGGTCGCTGCTGGTGGCGGTGCAGTCAACGTCATGGAACTGCAGAAAGCCGGAAGTAAGCGGCTTGCCGCTGCCGCGTTCCTCGCCGGCGCAAAGTTGGCGCCGGGGGCGCGCCTCGGGACTTGAAGCCGTGCTCGAAATCCAGCAGCTTGCAAGCGCCGCCGTCGCCGCCGTTGTCGGCGGCCGCAATCTGAATGTGGCGCTTGCCGCGCAGTGGCAGAAACATCCGCAACTCACGTCGCAGCAGCGCGCCGCGATCACCGACATAAGCTACGGCACGTTGCGCTTTGGCGCGCAACTCGAAACCGTGCTCGCGCAATTGCTGGCAAAACCCTTGCGCGATGAGTCATTGCGTTGGCTGTTGCTGGTTGCGTTGTACCAGTTGCAGTACACGCGCGCAGCGCCTTACGCCATCGTCGATAACGCGGTGCGCTGCGCAGCGCATGTCGGGGAGCCGCAGGCCGCCGGCCTCATCAATGCCGTGCTGCGCAACTTTCTGCGCCGGCGTGAAGCTTTGCTTGCGAAGGCGGCGCACAGCGATGCCGGGCGCTATTCCTACCCGCAGTGGTGGATCGACAAGCTGCGCGCGCAGTATCCGCGGCATTTTGCGGCAATGCTCGAAGCGGGCAATCTGCATCCACCTTTCACGCTGCGCATCAACCGGCGCCGCACCACGCGCGACGAGTACCTCGCGCTGCTGGCACAACACGGCATCGCAGCAACCGCGGTCGGCGCCGAAGCGGTAACGCTGGCGCGCGCGCTGCCGGTCGAGCGACTGCCGGGATTTGCCGACGGCATGGTGTCGGTGCAGGACGCAGCGGCACAACTCGCGGCGCCGTTGCTCGATGCGCAAGACGGCATGCGCGCGCTCGATGCCTGTGCCGCGCCCGGCGGCAAGACCACGCACCTGCTGGAAATCGCGAGCCTTGAGTTGACGGCGCTTGACAGCGACGCCACGCGGCTTGAGCGCGTGCGGCAGAATCTCGAGCGGTTGCGGCTGGATGCCAGGCTGCTCGCCGCCGACGCGAACGATACGGCCGCATGGTGGGACGGCAAGCCGTTTGAGCGCATACTTGCCGACGTGTCTTGCAGCGCGTCGGGCGTGGTGCGCCGCCATCCGGACATCAAGTGGTTGCGCCGCAGGGGCGATATCCCGCAGTTCGTTTTGCAGCAACAACGCCTGCTTGGCAGTTTGTGGCGGTTGCTGGCCAGCGGTGGTAAATTGCTGTATACAACGTGTTCGGTTTTCCAGGAAGAGAACTCGCTGCAGGTCGCGGAATTTCTAACGCGTCATGCTGACGCCCGGGTGCTGCCGTTGTGCGGAGTGAAAACGTTGGACGGGACACCTGAAGGCCAGCTGCTGCCGGATAACGAGCATGACGGCTTTTATTACGCGCTGCTGCAAAAAATGTAGCCTGCTGTTTGCGCTGGCGGCGCTTGCGCTGTTGCTCCTGGCGGCGCCGGCGGTGCAAGCCGAAGGTATTGAAGTCGGCCGCGCCGCGCTGGTTGCTGGCGAAGAGGGTTATTTTCTCGAGGCCGACTTCGAGGTTGCACTCAACCCAACGCTCGCGGACGCGCTCAACAAGGGCGTCCCGCTCTATTTCCTGCTTGAATTCGAAGTCATCCGTCCGCGCTGGTACTGGTTCAATGAGAAGCTCCTCAAGACCCAGCAACAGTATCGGCTGTCATATAACGCGCTGACGCGCCAGTATCGCCTTGGCGTCGGGTCGTTATTTCATAATTTCAGCGCGCTGCCGGAGGCGCTCGATTTTCTGTCGCGCGTGCGGCGGCGCCAGGTGCTAGAACCCGGCATGCTCGACAAGGGCAACACCTATATCGCCGGCGTGCGTATGCGGCTTGACGTGTCGCAGCTGCCGAAGCCGTTTCAACTGAACGCGCTTGCCTCGCGCGACTGGAATTTCGGCTCGGAATGGTACCACTGGAGCGTGACGCCGTGATGCTCGATGTACCCGGCATCCGCCCGGTGTTACGTCACGGCACGATCAAGTACCTGCTGATCGTGTGCGCCGTGGTCGGCGCGGTGACGCTCTACCTCTTGGCGACGGCGAGCGCCAATACCGCACTGTTCGCGCAACATTATCCGCTGCTGCTTGCTTTCAACGGCGGCCTCGCGGTATGCCTCGCGTTGCTGGTCGGCTATCAGCTCTATACGCTGCGGCAGAAACTCCAGGCCGGCGTGTTCGGCGCCAAACTCACGCTGCGGCTGGTGTTGTTGTTCGCGCTGGTGGCGGTATTGCCGGGCGCGCTGGTCTACGGCGTGTCGGTGCAGTTTGTCGCAAAAAGCATCGAATCATGGTTCGACGTGCGCGTCGAGAAAGCGCTCGAAGGCGGCCTCAATCTCGGCCGCACCACGCTCGACAATCTGCTCAAGGATCTGATCAAGAAAGCCGATGCAATGGCGGTATCGCTGGCGGTGCGGCCGGCAGCCGAGCATTTCGCCGTGCTGAACACGCTGCGCGAGCAGGCCGGCGTGCAGGAGGCAACGCTCTTCACGCAGCGCGGGAAAATCATAGCCTATTCCGGAACCGAGCGGGCCGGGCTGATACCCGAACTGCCGGGCGCGTCAGTATTGCGCCAGCTCAGGCTGCAGCAAAGTTACAGCGCCATCGAGGCAATTCCCGACAAAGGTCTCTATCTGCGCGTGCTGGTGCCGGTCAACGTCGTGAGCCTCACGGAGGACATGAGCGCACTGCAACTGCTGCAGCGAGTGCCGCAGCAACTCGCGCTCGACGCGGAGATCGTGCAAACCGGACAGCGCGAGTACCAGGAACTGTTGCTTGCGCGCCAGGGCTTGAGAAGGCTGTATGGGCTGACGCTGACATTGACGCTGCTGCTCGCGCTGCTCACCGCGCTGTCATTGGCGTTTGTGCTGAGCGAACGGCTGTCCGCGCCGCTGAGTTTCCTGGTTGAAGGCACGCGCGCGGTGGCGCAGGGCGACTTCAGCCAGCGCGAGGCGGTGCCAAGCCGCGATGAACTTGGCGTACTGACGCAATCGTTCAACACCATGCGCGAGCAGCTCGCCGAGACACGCGCAATGGCCGAGCGTAATCAGGCCCAGCTTGCCAATGCTCACGCCTACCTGCAAAGCATTCTCGCCAACCTGTCCGCCGGCGTGCTCGCGTTCGATGAAACTTTGCGGCTGCGCTCATTCAACCATAGCGCTTCAGCCATCCTCGATGCCGACATCGCGCAGCTTGCGGGGCTCGAGCTTGAGCTCTGGCACGAGCGCAACCCGGCGCTAAAAATGCTCGCGGCCGAGATTGCGGCGTCGTTCCATGGTGGCACCGGCGCGGAATGGGAGAAACAGATCGAACGCACCTGGAAGAACGGCCACCAGATGCTGTTGCTGCGCGGCACGCGGCTGCCTGCCGGCAGCGGCACCGGCTACGTCGTCGTGTTCGACGACATCACCCATGTATTGCAGGCGCAGCGCGATGCGGCATGGACCGAAGTCGCGCGGCGGCTGGCGCACGAAATCAAGAACCCGCTCACGCCGATACAGCTCTCGGCGGAACGCCTGCAGCACAAGCTCGCCGACAAACTCGGTGGACCGGAGGCCGAGATGCTGATGCGCTCGACGCAAACCATCGTCAACCAGGTCGGCGCCCTCAAAAACATGGTCGACGCGTTCCGCCAATATGCGCGCATGCCGGAACCCACGCGGGAGCAGATCGACCTCAATGCGCTGTTGCGCGAGGTGTTGACGCTCTACGAATCGCTTGCCGGGTGGATCCGCATTGAACTGGCGCCGGACCTGCCGCGCCTTGTTGGCGACCCGGCGCAATTGCAGCAGGTAATACATAACCTGTTGCAGAATGCACAGGACGCGCTCGTGGATAGCAACAATCCGAGTATAGTGGTGCGCTCTGAACCGGTTGCCGGTGGCATACGTGTGACCATCACCGACAACGGCAGCGGTTTTCCCGAGCAACTCATGCAGCGTGCGTTCGAGCCGTATGTGACGACCAAACCGAAAGGCACCGGCCTCGGCTTGGTGATCGTGAAGAAAATCATCGATGAGCACGGCGGGACCGTCGAGATCCAAAACGTCGCGCCGCACGGCGCACGCATTACGTTCACGCTGCCGGCGCACGTTGCGCCCGCGGCACTTACCCGCACCGCCGCGCGCGCATAAAATAGAGTTAGCGATATGCAGCAAATCCTAGTCGTTGACGACGAGATCGGAATCCGGGAACTCCTGTCGGAGATCCTGCGTGACGAAGGCTACCAGGTGCGTCTCGCGGAAAACGCTGGCCAGGCACGCACGCTACGCGGCCAGGGGCGCCCCGACCTGGTGCTGCTCGATATCTGGATGCCCGACACCGACGGCATCACGCTGCTCAAGGAATGGGCGAGCGCCGGCCTGCTGACGATGCCGGTGGTGATGATGTCGGGCCACGGCACCATCGACACCGCAGTCGAAGCGACGCGCATCGGCGCCTACGATTTCCTCGAAAAGCCGATTGCGCTGCAAAAGCTGCTGGCGACCGTCGGCCGCGCGCTCAGGAGCGGCGAGCAGCAGGTCAAGCCGACGCTGATGTTGGCAACGCTCGGCCGCGCGCCGGTGGTGGCCGAACTCAAACAGCGCCTGGAGCGCGTCGCCAATCTGAAGTCCCCCCTGCTGCTGACTGCCGAGCCCGGCACTGGCGTCGAGGTGTGTGCAAAATTCGTACACCAGCCGAATGCGCCATGGGTCGCGCCGGAGAATCTCGGCGCGCTCGCCGAAGCGCCCCTCGATCTGCTGAGTCAGGCGCGCGAGGGGACTTTGTTCCTGCACGAGATCGGCGATCTCAATCGCGTGGAACAGAAAGGACTGCTGCTGGTCGCCGGCAAGCTCGAGAAATACAACACGCGGCTGATCTGCGCGACCTCGCGCCCGCTGCCGGAACTGGTGGCGCAGGGCGCGTTCGATGCGCGTCTCTATGGCGCGATCGCGATGGTGACGGTGCATATGCCGAGCCTGCGCGAGCATCGCGAGGATATTCCCGATCTTGCCAACCTGTTCCTGCTGCGCAGCATCGAGGCCAAGGAAGTCGCGCCGCGCCATTTCAGCACCGCCGCGCTTAATGCGCTGCGCAACTATGATTGGCCCGGCAATTTGAATCAGCTCGAGAGCGCGGTGCGCTCGCTGGCGCTGACGGCGCTCGGCGAGGAAATCAGCTTGGGCGACGTCAACCAAGCATTGCAGTTATTTGGCACCCCGCCGGCGATGGCCCCCGGCCTGCCGCTCGATTTGCCGCTGCGCGAGGCACGCGATGCGTTCGAGCGCGTCTATTTCGAGCACCACATAGCGCAGGAAGGTGGCAACATGAGCCGCGTCGCGGATAGCGTCGGCCTCGAGCGCACGCATCTTTACCGCAAGCTGAAACAGCTTGGCATCAAGCTGACCCGTCGCAACGACGAGTAATACGGCGCGCTATCGCTTCGCATAAGCCGCGCGCATGGCAAGCGCTGACACCCGCAAGAACGGCTGAGCCGCCAAAGCGTAGCCAAAGCCGCCGGTTTCTAAGATAATTGCGGCTCTCGCAAGCCTCCCGCGCAAGGATTATGGAATGGGTCCCCGCCTCGAACTGACCAACGCGATCCGCGCGCTTGCGATGGATGCCGTGCAGCAGGCCAACTCCGGCCATCCCGGCATGCCGATGGGCATGGCGGAAATCGCCGAAGTGCTGTGGATCCATCACCTGCGGCACAATCCGGCCAACCCACAATGGTTTGACCGCGACCGCTTCGTGCTGTCGAACGGCCACGGCTCGATGCTGCTCTACGCGCTGCTGCACCTGACCGGTTACGACCTGCCGCTTGCAGAGATCAAGCGTTTCCGCCAGTTGCACTCGAAAACACCCGGCCACCCCGAATACGGTTGCGCGCCGGGCGTCGAGACGACTACCGGCCCGCTCGGACAGGGGCTTGCCAACGCGGTCGGCATGGCGCTCGCTGAAAAAATCCTTGCCGCCGACTTCAACCGCGACGGTTTCGACATCATCAATCATCACACCTGTGTGTTCGTCGGCGACGGCTGCCTGATGGAAGGCATCTCGCACGAGGCGTGTTCGCTTGCCGGCACGCTCGGGCTGCATAAGCTCATTGCGTTCTACGACGACAACGGCATTTCGATCGACGGCCACGTCAGCGGCTGGTTCGCAGATGACACGCCCCAGCGCTTCGAGGCCTATGGCTGGCACGTGATTCCCGACGTTGACGGCCACGACTTCGCGCAGATCGAGCATGCCTTGGTAGAGGCGAAAACCGAGACCTCGCGCCCGACGCTGATTTGCTGCAAGACCGTTATCGGCAAAGGCGCGCCCAACAAGCAGGGCGGCCACGACTGCCACGGCGCGCCGCTCGGCGAGAAGGAAATCGCGGCAACCCGCGCCAACATCGGCTGGAACCATCCGCCGTTCGAAATCCCGGAAGCCGTTTATGCCGGCTGGGACGCGCGGAGCAGGGGCGCACAACTGGAGGCGGAATGGAACAAGAAGCTGGCTGCCTACGCAGTGGCGCAGCCGCGACTGGCGGCCGAATTCAAGCGCCGTGTGACGGGCGCACTGCCGGCCAACTGGCGCGCGCATTGTGAGGAGTTCATCGCCAAGGTGAACGAGAAGGCGGAAACCATTGCCACGCGCAAGGCATCGCAAAACGCGATCGAAGCGCTGGCGCCGGTGTTACCTGAACTCGTCGGCGGTTCGGCCGATCTCGCGGGCTCCAACCTCACGCTATGGTCGGGCTCGAAAGCGGTGAGCCGCACGGGTGGCGGCAACTACATCTATTTCGGCGTGCGCGAATTCGCGATGACGGCGATTGCCAACGGTTTGAGTCTGCACGGCGGGCTGATCCCGTACGCGGCGACGTTCCTCACGTTTTCCGATTATGCGCGCAACGCGCTGCGCATGGCGGCGCTGATGAAAGTGCGCGGTATATTTGTTTATACCCACGACTCGATTGGCCTCGGCGAAGATGGGCCAACGCATCAATCGATAGAGCACGCCGCTGGCCTGCGCATCATTCCCAACATGGATGTATGGCGGCCGTGCGACACGGCCGAGTCGGCGTTCGCCTGGATCGCCGCGATCGAGCGCACGGACGGCCCGACCAGCTTGCTGTTCTCGCGCCAGAATCTGCCGTTCCAGCCGCGCACCAGGGAGCAGATCGCGGCGATCGCGTGCGGCGGCTACGTGCTGGCGGAAGCGAGCGGCAAGCCGCAATGCGTGATCATCGCCACCGGCTCAGAAGTGCAACTCGCGCTGGGCGCGCAGAAGGCGCTCGCTGAACGAAGCATTCGGGCGAGGGTGGTTTCAATGCCGTGCACCGCAGCGTTCGATCGCCAGGACGAAGCCTATCGCAATTCCGTACTGCCGAAGGGAGTGGTGCGCGTCGCCGTCGAGGCGGGCGTCAGCGATTATTGGCGCAAGTACGTAGGACTCGAAGGCGCGGTGGTCGGCATCGACCGCTACGGCGAATCGGCGCCGGCGGGCGAGTTGTTCCGGTATTTCGGCTTTACGGTCGACAACGTCGTTAAAGCGGTAGAAAGCGTCCTGTAGAACACTCGCGCACGGCTTGAGCAACGGCATCGTGTTGCGCCAAGCGTCTGCTTCGAAACGGCCATTTGCGCCACGTTTGATATTGATCAACCCGTCCGCGGGTATTGCTTGGCGTTGCTGGTGTTGGCGGTAAAATAACGACTTTCGAATTTCAGGGAGCCTCTGTCATGACCATACGCGTCGCTATCAACGGCTACGGCCGCATCGGGCGCAACATCCTGCGCGCGCATTATGAGTCGGGCAGGAAACACGACCTGCAGATCGTCGCGATCAACGACCTCGGCAACGCCGAGACCAATGCGCACCTGACGCGTTACGACACCGCGCACGGCAAGTTCAACGGCACGGTCGCGGTCGACGGTGAATTCATGGTCGTCAACGGCGACCGGATCAAAGTGCTGGCGCAACGCAATCCGGCCGAATTGCCGTGGGGCGCGCTCGGCGTCGACGTCGTGCTTGAGTGCACGGGACTTTTCACCAGCAAGGAAAAAGCGGGCGCTCACCTCAAGGGTGGCGCCAGGAAAGTAATCATATCGGCGCCTGGCGGCAAGGACATTGATGCGACGGTGGTCTACGGCGTCAATCACCAGAGTCTCAAGGCCAGCCACACCGTGATCTCGAACGCGTCATGCACCACCAACTGCCTGGCACCGATGGTAAAGGTGTTGCACGAAAAGATCGGAGTCGTGCACGGCCTGATGACGACGGTGCACGCCTACACCAACGACCAGGTGCTGACCGACGTCTATCACGAAGACTTGCGCCGCGCGCGCTCGGCGACGATGTCGATGATCCCGACCAAGACCGGCGCCGCCGCCGCGGTCGGGCTGGTGCTGCCGGAACTCAACGGCAAGCTCGATGGTTTCGCGGTGCGCGTGCCGACCATCAATGTGTCGCTGGTCGATCTCGTTTTCACGGCGGCGCGTGCGACCAGCGTCGAGGAAGTCAACGCGGTGATGAAAGCTGCCGCTGCTGGCGAGTTAAAAGGCGTGCTCGAATACAACCAGGGACCGCTGGTATCGGTCGATTTCAACCATAACCCGGCTTCCAGTATTTTCGACGCAACGCTGACCAAAGTCACCGGCGCCACGCTGGTCAAGGCGTTGTCGTGGTACGACAATGAATGGGGCTTCTCCAATCGCATGCTCGACGTCACCGTCGCGCTGATGAATGCGAAGTGACCCGGTGCGGCGTAACACGCCGAGCACTCACGCTCCGCCTTTCGCCTAACGCCTCACGTCATGACAATACTCAAAATGACCGACCTGAACCTCGCCGGCAAGCGAGTGTTCATCCGCGCCGACCTCAACGTGCCGCAGGACGCCGCGGGCAAGATTACCGACGACACGCGCGTTCGCGCCTCAGTGCCCGCGATCCAGCACGCGCTTAGATCCGGCGCAGCAGTGATGGTCACCTCGCACCTCGGACGCCCGACCGAAGGCGAAGTGAAACCCGCAGACTCGCTGGCGCCGATCGCGCAGCGGCTGTCCGAGCTGCTCTCGATGCCGGTACCGCTCAAACGCGACTGGGTCAACGCGGTCGACGTCAAGCCGGGAGCGGTAGTGCTGCTCGAAAACTGCCGCTGCAACAAAGGCGAGAGAAAGAACGACGACGCGCTCGCCAGGAAAATGGCCTCGCTGTGCGACGTCTACGTCAACGATGCGTTTGGCACCGCGCACCGCGCCGAGGCGACGACCCACGGCATCGCCAAGTACGCGCCGGTCGTGTGCGCCGGCCCGCTTCTGGCGGCCGAGCTCGATGCGCTCGGCAAGGTGCTGCAGCATCCGCGGCGGCCGCTGGTCGCGATTGTCGCGGGCTCCAAAGTGTCGACCAAGCTCACCGTGCTGAAGACGCTGGCGCCGAAAGTCGACCAGTTGATCGTAGGCGGCGGCATCGCGAATACTTTCATCCTCGCTGCTGGATACGCGATCGGCAGATCGCTTGCCGAGCCCGAACTGGTGCAGCAAGCGCAGGACATCATGGCCGCGGCGAAGGCGCAAGGCGGCGAGGTGCCGATCCCCGTCGACGTGGTGTGCGCAAAGCAGGTTGCGGCCGACGCTGTCGCGACCACCAAGCCGGTTTCGGAAGTTGCCCCCGACGACCTGATCCTCGACATCGGTCCGCAGTCGAGCGAATACCTCGCGCAAATCCTCTCGCGCGCCGGCACCATCGTCTGGAATGGGCCGGTCGGCGTATTCGAATTCGACCAGTTCGGCGCCGGCACGGCGCGCATCGCGCGCGCGATCGCCGAATCGAAAGCGTTTTCGATCGCCGGCGGAGGCGATACGCTCGCGGCCATCGCCAAATACGGCATCACCGACAAAGTTTCCTACCTCTCAACCGGTGGCGGCGCGTTCCTCGAGTTTCTCGAGGGCAAGCCGCTGCCGGCAGTCGAAATCCTCGAGCAGCGAGCGAGACAGGATCGAGGATTGAGGATCGAGATTTGAGACGAACCGGGTTTCGCTCTTGCTCAATCCTCAACTCTAT
>PLYS01000652.1:24032-28700 GCA_003153455.1 Betaproteobacteria bacterium
GCCGCTCGGTCGGCGTGCTGGTCGACTTGCAGGGCCCCAAGATACGCATCGGGCGTTTCGAGCACGACCGCGTCACACTCAACACGGGCGACAAATTCGTGCTCGACGCCGAGTGCAAGCTCGGCGACGCGGGCCGCGCCGGGCTCGATTACCAGAACCTGCCGCAAGACGTGGCTCCCGGCGACACGCTGCTGCTCGATGACGGGCGCATCGTGCTCGGGGTGACACAGGTCAAGGGCCCGCGCATTTTCTGCCTGGTCGAGCAAGGCGGAGAGCTGTCGAACAACAAGGGCATCAACCGCAAGGGTGGCGGGCTGACCGCGCCGGCGCTGACCGAGAAGGACGTGCTGGACATCAAGACCGCGGCGCAACTCAAAGCCGATTATCTAGCAGTGTCGTTTCCGCGCTCAGGCGCCGACATCCAGTGGGCGCGGGATCTGATGCTGAAGGCCGGCGGCAAAAGCATGATCTGCGCCAAGATCGAACGCGCCGAAGCGATCCCGGCATTGGGAGAGATTGTGGATGCATCCGACGCGATCATGGTCGCGCGCGGCGACCTCGCGGTCGAGGTCGGCGACGCAGTGGTGCCCGCGTTGCAGAAACGCATGATCCGCATGGCGCGCGACCGCAACAAGCTGGTGATCACGGCAACGCAGATGATGGAGTCGATGATCAGCAACCCGATCCCGACGCGCGCCGAAGTCTCGGATGTCGCAAACGCTGTGCTCGACGGAACCGATGCGGTGATGCTCTCCGCGGAGACCGCGACCGGAAAATTTCCGGTCGAGACCGTCGCAGCGATGGCGCGCGTATGCCTCGAAGCAGAAAAAGAGGACGTTTTCAGAATCGATGCGCGTCGTGTTGATTCGCCGGCGAACGTCGACGAAGCGATTGCGTGCGCTACGATCTTTACCGCCAACAACCTCGATATCAAGGCGGTTGCGGCGCTCACGCAAAGCGGCAAGACGGTATTGTTGATGTCGCGGATGACCTCGAGCGTGCCGATTTATGCGCTGTCCTCGGTGGTCGAAACGCGCCGCCGCGTGACGCTGTTCCGTGGTGTTTACCCGGTCAAGTTCAAGGGCGCGCGCAACCCGGAACGCTCGCTGCACATGGCGGAAGATGAACTCCTGAAGCGCGGCGCGGTTAATCACGGCGACTACATTATCCTGACCATCGGCGAACCTTACGGCAAGGCCGGCGGCACGAACACGATGAAGATAGTCAAGGTGGGGGAGCATCGCATCGCTTGATTTATGGCGTAGGCAAGCGGAATCGCGTAGAGTTAAAATAACTACGCTGCGAGCGGCAGCGTAGCCATTGCTCACGGTACACNNATCGAATCAACGGTCGAGACCCGCCGCGCTTATCGTGACCTTTTGATCACCGCCGACGGATTGTCGCAGTTCATCAGCGGCATGATTCTCTACGACGAGACCATTAAGCAGGTGGCCAAGGACGGCACACCGTTCCCGGAAGTGTTGAGGAAAAGCGGCATACTCGCCGGCATCAAGGTCGATACCGGCGCCAAGGACCTTTGTGGCGCGCCCGGCGAAAAAGTGAGCGAGGGCCTCGACGGCCTGCGCGAAAGGCTGGCCGAATACAGGAAGCTTGGCGCGACCTTCGCCAAATGGCGCGCGGTGATTACCATCGGCAAGGATATCCCGAGCGCTTACTGCATCGCAGCCAACACCCATGCGCTCGCGCGCTACGCCGCGCTGTGCCAGGAAGCCGGCATCGTGCCGATCGTCGAGCCCGAGGTGCTGATGGACGGCAACCACACGCTCGAGCGCTGTTTTGATATGACCGAGAACACGCTGCTCGCGCTGTTTCACGCGCTCTACGAGCAGCACGTGCGGGTCGAGCACACAATACTCAAGGCAAGCATGGTGATCGCGGGCAAGGATTGTCCGCAGCAGGCTTCCGTGCAGCAGGTTGCGGAGGCGACGATCCGCTGTCTCAAGCGCACGGTTCCGGCGGCGCTTCCAGGCATCGTGTTCCTGTCGGGCGGCCAGGGTGACGTGCTTGCGACCGCGCACCTCAATGCGATGAATGCGACGGAGGCGGCGCTGCCGTGGCCGCTGTCGTTCTCCTACGGCCGCGCATTGCAGGCGCCTGCGCTCAAGACCTGGAAGGGCCACGCGGCCAACGTGGCGGCGGCGCAAAAAGCGATTTATCACCGCTCGAAATGCAACAGCGCGGCGTGTTTTGGCCGCTATAAACCGGAAATGGAGCAGGAAGTGCTCGCGGCATAGCAGGGTTTTTGCCCGGCGGTGTAAGCTGCTTGTAAGCTGCTTGCGCCAGAGTAGCCTGACGCAAAAAAACCAGCTATCATGCGCGGATAGACGAGCCGTGCTGCCAGACCGGGCGCAGCGGCCAAAAGAATTACTGTTCATCAATCAGGAGGTAGCCAAATGGCGTTCCGCGACCGCGACAAGAAGGACTTCAATGCCGGAATCTTGTACATCGTCTTGGGCGGGTTTTTCGCGCTGTTCGCGCAAAACTATCCGATGGGGACGGCAGTCCGCATGGGTCCCGCTTATTTCCCGACTTTTCTCGGCTGGCTTTTGGCCCTACTGGGCCTGATCGTGCTCGTCCGCTCGTTCTTCGTGCACGGAGAGGAGCCGTCTCCAACCCATTGGAGGCCGCTGGGACTGCTTCTCTTGTCCGTGGTCCTATTCGGCATCCTGCTCGATCATGCGGGAATGATCGTTGCGTCTTTCGCGCTGATGTTCATCGCCGGGATGGGCGGCTGGGATTTCAGGTGGAAGGAACAGCTCATCAACGCGGTCGTCATGACCGCAGTGAACGTAGGTATTTTCTACTACGGGCTGGCGTTGCCTTTCAATTTGTTCCCGTGGTCCTAACAACAAGCGGAGAATCCTGCACATGGAACTCTTACACAATCTGATCTTCGGTTTCTCTGTAGCATTGACCTTGCAGAACCTGTGGTACTGCTTCATCGGCTGTTTCCTCGGCACGCTGATCGGTGTGTTGCCGGGGATCGGGCCGGTGGCGACCATCGCGATGCTGCTGCCGATCACCTTCAACCTGCCGCCGACGCCGGCGCTGATCATGCTGGCCGGCATCTACTACGGCGCGAGCTACGGCGGCTCGACCACGGCGATTCTGGTCAACCTGCCCGGCGAGTCCTCCTCGGTGGTCACGTGTATCGACGGCTACCAGATGGGCCAGCAGGGCCGCGCGGGTCCGGCACTCGCGATCGCGGCGATCGGCTCGTTCTTCGCCGGCTGCATCGGCACGGTCCTGATCGCGTTGTTCGGCCCCCCGCTCGCGGAGCTCGCATTTGCGTTCGGCGCCGCCGAATATTTCTCGATGATGTGTCTAGGCCTGGTGTCTGCGGTGGTGCTCGCGAGCGGCTCGCTGATCAAGGCGCTCGGCATGATTCTCATCGGGCTGCTCCTGGGCATAGTTGGCACCGACGTCAATTCCGGCATCGCGCGCTACAGCTTCGGCATCTCGGAACTTTCCGACGGCATCGGTTTCGTTTCGGTGGCGATGGGCATGTTCGGCTTTGGCGAGATCATCAGCAACCTGGGGCAGTCGTCCATCGATCGCAAAGTCTCGGTGTCCGAGGTGAAGAGCCTGATGCCGACCAAAAACGACATCATGATGTCGATCGGCCCGATCCTCCGCGGCACCTCGATCGGCGTGATTTTCGGTATCCTGCCGGGCGCGCACACGGTGATTGCTTCATTCTCGTCCTACACGCTCGAGAAGAAAATGGCGAAGGATCCGACCCGGTTCGGCAAGGGTGCAATCGAAGGCGTTGCCGGTCCCGAGTCGGCCAACAACGCCGCGGCGCAGACCTCGTTCATTCCGCTGCTGACCTTGGGTATTCCGACCGGTGCGGTGATGGCGCTGATGATCGGCGCGATGACGATTCAGGGGATCGCACCCGGACCGCAGGTGATGACGCAGAGGCCGGATCTGTTCTGGGGCATGATCGCCTCGATGTGGATCGGCAACCTGATGCTGGTGCTTCTCAACCTGCCGCTGGTCGGGATGTGGGTGAAGTTCCTGAAAATCCCTTACCGCCTGATGTTCCCCGGCATCTGCCTGTTCATCGCCGTCGGCGCCTACTCGATCAATAACTCCTCGTTCGACGTACAATTGGCCGCCCTGTTCGGTTTCTTCGGCTACTACACCTCGAAGTGGGGCTGCGAGCCGGCGCCGTTGATACTGGGATTTGTGTTGGGGCCGCTGATGGAAGAAAACCTGCGGCGCGCGATGCTGATCTCGCGTGGCGACGCGTCGGTGTTCTTCACCCGTCCGATCTCGCTTGGCATGCTGCTGGTGGCTTTTGCGCTGCTGGGCATGATCGTGCTGCCGCAGTTCCGCAAGAAGCGCGAGATACTTGCCGAAGCGGAAGACTGAGCGGTTCGCGCACAGCAACACCCGATTTGCCCCGGACGACCTCCGGGGCAAATTTTTTCGGGCTTACCCGCCGGCTACACGGCTGAATACGCGATCGGGCGTTTCTATCGCGATGTGCACCTGATGTGGTAACTGTCACCCCAGAGGAACCCCGGTGGCATTTGAAGACCTGCTGAAACAATTGCAAGAACGCACCGAGCGCGTGCTCGCGATGGGCGGTGCGGACAAGCTCGCCAGGCGCAAGGCCGAAGGCCACCTTAACGCGCGCGA
>PLYS01000241.1 GCA_003153455.1 Betaproteobacteria bacterium
CCCACGCGCCGCCGCCGGTGGTCATTGAGATCGCGACGAACAGGCCGGTCACGATGGTGCCCATCAGCACGCCCCCTAAAGTTTGTGCTCCCGCGCCCGGGCCGCCAAGCCAGGTGAAGCCGACACCAACAACGACCGGTACCAGCACCGGCAGCAGCGACGGAATCATCATTTCTTTGATCGCGGCTTTGGTCAGCATGTCGACCGCTCGCGAGTAGTCGGGCTTCGCGGTGCCTTCCATGATGCCCTTGATCTCCTTGAACTGGCGCCGCACCTCGACCACCACCGAGCCGGCGGCGCGGCCGACCGCTTCCATCGCCATCGCGCCGAACAGGTACGGCACCAGGCCGCCGATGAAGAGACCGATGATTACGTAGTGGTTCGAGAGGTCGAACGAGACCGCCTTGTTCGCGGCTTCCAGCGCGTGGGTGTAGTCGGCGAACAGCACCAGCGCGGCAAGCCCCGCCGAGCCGATGGCGTAGCCTTTGGTCACCGCCTTGGTGGTATTGCCGACCGCATCGAGCGGGTCTGTGATCGCACGCACTTCCTTCGGCAGGTTCGCCATTTCGGCGATGCCGCCGGCGTTATCGGTGATCGGGCCGTAGGCGTCGAGCGCGACGATGATGCCGGTCATCGACAGCATCGAAGTCGCGGCGATCGCAATGCCGTAGAGTCCGGCGAGCCAGTANNATGATGTTGGTGGCGTGGCCGGTCGTGGATGCCGCGGCGATGTGACGCACCGGCGCGAACTCGGTCGCGGTGTAGTACTCGGTGATCACCACCATCAGCGCCGTCAGCACCAGGCCGACTACCGCCGCCCCGAACAGCTTCATCGGGCTCAGCTCCGGATATTGCGCGCCGATGTCGCCCAGCAGCAGCCAGGTCACCGGAATGAACAGGATCGCCGCGATCACCCCCGACGCGATCACGCCCTTGTACAGCGCCATCATGATTTTCTGGCCGGGCTGCACCTTGACGAAAAAGCAGCCGATGATCGAAGCGATGATCGAGACGCCGCCGAGCGCGAGCGGGTAGACCACCGCCTTGCCTGCGATTTCAGGCTTGGCGAGCAAGAGCGCGCCGAGCAGCATGGTGGCGATGATGGTCACGGCATAGGTCTCGAACAGGTCGGCAGCCATGCCGGCACAGTCGCCTACGTTGTCGCCGACGTTATCGGCAATCACGGCCGGATTGCGCGGATCGTCTTCGGGNNCGCGCGAAGATCGAAATCAGCGAGCCGCCGAACGCCAGTCCCACCAGCGGTTCAAGGATTTGCTTGATAGTGGCGCCGTGCGCTGCCGACCCGTGCAGCACCCAGAAGAAGCCTGTCACGCCGGCGAGCGCGAGGCCGACCACCAGCATGCCGGTGATGGCGCCGCCGCGGAAAGCGATTGCGAGCGCTGCATTGAGGCCGCTGCGCGCCGCCTCGGCGGTGCGCACNNCGCACCGAGACGTTCATGCCGATATAGCCGGTGAGGCCCGACAGGACGGCGCCGATCGCGAAGCCGATTGCCGTCGTCCATGAATGCAGCGCAAATCCGATGACCGCAAACAGGATCACGCCGACAAAGGCGATGGTTGTGTACTGGCGATTGAGATACGCAGATGCGCCCTGCTGAATCGCAGCGGCGATTTCGCGCATGCGATCGTTGCCGCTGGGCCGGCTGAGTATCCACTGGATTGAGACTCCGCCATAGATGACCGCGACAAACGCGCATAGCAGCGCGAACAACAAAGACACCGACATTACCGACATGACCCTCTCCCTAGAATTGCCCGGCCATCAACAGGCTGGCCGTTGTGCCTTTCACTTCCTGATCGCATCCAGCGCGAGGCCACCCTTAAAGCGCGTGCCCGGCGTGAATCCGAAAATCCGCTCGAGTTCGAGTTCCCCGATCAACTCGTCCACCGCCGGCTGTCCATGGTCGCGCATCACTTCAGACAGGATCAGTTTGGCCGAATTCGCATTATAAGGCCCGCCAAAGCCGGCTTGAACCTCAAGCAACTGCCGCGCGCGTTCCAGCGTCACGGGGCGGTGAAGCAGTGAACAAGTGAACGGGTGAACGCGTGAACGGGTAACACAAGGCTGTTTTTCACTTATTCACCCGTTCACTAGTTCACGCTTTTTCAGACCTTGAACGCAGTGTCGAGCTTCTTCGGGACCGCGACATTTTTCAGCTTCACGTACGCCGGCAGCCCGTTCCTGTAAGGAGGATAATCCTCGCCGGCGATCAGCGGCGCGAGATAGGTGCGGCACTTGTCGGTGATGTGGAAGCCGTCGGCGCTGATGAAATCGCGCGGCATCATTTTTTCGCGATTGGCGATGTCCTTCAGATCGGCCGCCTCGATCGTCCACTTATACGGCCGGTTCGACTTGCGCACGATCACCGGCATCACCGCGTTACGGCCTTTGAGCGCGAGCTCAACCGCCGCCTTGCCGACCGCATACGCCTGCTGCGCGTCGGTTCTTGACGCGATATGGCGCGCCGAGCGCTGCAGATAGTCGGCAACCGCCCAGTGGTATTTGTAGCCGAGCTTGTCCTTGACCAGATTGGCGATCAGCGGGGCGACTCCGCCAAGCTGCGCGTGACCGAACGCATCCTTGAGACCGGATTCGGACAGAAACTTGCCCTCGGCATTGCGCAGGCCTTCCGACACGCCGATCGCGCAGTAACCGTACTGCCTGACGACGGCATCGACACGCGCGAGAAACCGGTCGCTGTCGAACGTGATCTCGGGGAAGAGCAGGACTTGCGGCGCGTCGCCGGCCTTTTCCGCAGCCAGCCCGCAGGCAGCGGTGATCCAGCCGGCGTGACGGCCCATGACCTCGAGCACGAACACCTTGGTCGAGGTGCGCGCCATCGACGCGACATCGAAGCCGGCCTCGCGCATACTGACGGCGACGTATTTCGCGACCGAGCCGAAGCCGGGGCAGCAGTCGGNNCCGTTGTAGAAAAAATAGCCGATGTTGTGCGCCTTGAACACTTCGATCAGTCGTTCGTATGGCGCGCGGTTCTCCTCGAAGCCTTTGAGCTTGTAGCGGCACGAGCCAAATGCACCCGACGGGGTGTAGCGCAGCGCGCGGATCGCGGTCGGGGACTCCTTCGAGGTGTCGATCAGATCCTCGGTCAGCGCGCCGATGATGCCGTCGCGCCCGGCGTAGACTTTGCCGATCCTGGTTTTGTACCTGCGCGCCGTTTCGATCACGCCGCAGGCGGTGGCGTTGATTACCGCGGTGACGCCGCCGGATTGCGCATAGAAAGCGTTCATTTTTGCCATAACGGAAGAACCTTATAGCTTTGCCGCAGAGGACACGGAGAGAAGCGATGCAACAAGGAGCATTATTCTACCATCTGTGTTGGCCCTTGAAGCGGCTGCGAACATGCCAGTTTTGTTGGGTGCCTCCGTGTGCTCTGTGACCTCTGTGGCTAGGGAGTTTTGTTCAGATCTGCAGCGGTTTTGCGGGAGGTTGCGCCGGTGCGGTCTTTTTCGTGGTCGGCCTGCAGCCTGAGCGTGGTGGTCACGCACTCGGCCAGGTCGTCGAAATCGCGCCCGGTGCCGAACTGCTCGAGCGCGGAATAGAAGAACTGGCTGCGATAGCGGTCCGTACCGATTTTGAAGATCACGAACTCGACGCCGCGCTGCTCCCAGTAGAGCGTCGGGCACACCGTGACTTCCGATGCGGCCGGGTCGGGCCTGATTTCGCTGTCGGCCGGCTCGACCGCGACGATTTTCCCGTAACGCTCCTTAAGCGCGGTTTCGACTACCCAGTGATCGGCATCGGTGAAATCGTTGATGGCCATCAGTACCGGCGCTGCACGAGCGCAGCGATGATCTTGTCGCGAATATGCTCGACCGAGCCACGACCGTAGACGTTCACGTAATGCGGCGCGCGCTTGTCGCCGCTTGCCGCCCAGCCGAGGTAGTAATTGACGAGCGGCTTGGTCTGGGAGTGGTAGTTGGCGATGCGTTTTTTCACGGTCTCTTCGTTGTCGTCGGCGCGCTGGATCAGCGGCTGGCCCGTGAGGTCGTCCTTGCCGGGCACCTTGGGTGGATTGAAATCGATATGGTAGGTTCGGCCCGAGCCGGGATGGATGCGGCGGCCGCTCATGCGGCGCAGAATTTCGTCGTCGGCGACTTCGATCTCGACCACGAAATCAATATCGGTGCCCGCGGTGCGCAGCGACTCCGCCTGGGCGATGGTGCGCGGAAAGCCGTCGATGATAAAGCCGTTGAGGCAGTCCGGCTGTGCAACGCGCTGTTTTGCCATTTCGGTGACCAGGTCGTCGGGAACCAGTGCGCCAGCGTCCATGTAATTCTTCGCCTCGATGCCGAGCGCCGTGCCGGCCTTGATTTCGGCGCGCAGCATGTCGCCGGTCGAGATCTGAGGAATCTTGAAACGGTCGATCAGAAACTGTGCCTGGGTTCCCTTACCCGCACCAGGCAAGCCCAGCAGGATTATTCGCATCATGGTGATTGTCGTTTCTGTTTGTTTAACGAGAGCGGCCGAGCAGTACGCGTGCGCGCTCGAGGTCCTCGGCGGTGTCGACTCCGGCGTGCGGTGCGGCGGCGGTGATTGCGACGCAGATGCGGTGGCCGTGCCACAGCGCGCGTAACTGCTCGAGCGCCTCGAATTGCTCGATCGGCGCTGGCGCGAGCTGCGCGTAACTGGCAAGGAACTCGGCACGGTAGGCGTAAATGCCGATGTGCCGGTAAGCCGGCAGGCCGGCTGGAAACTGCGTTATGCCGTTGGCAAACGCATTCCGCGCAAAGGGTATCGGTGCGCGGCTGAAATAGAGTGCATAGCTGTTACGGTCGAGCACCACTTTGACGATGTTGGGATTGACGAGCTGCGCTGCCTCGGTGAGCGGGCAGCACGCGGTGGCGATCGCGGCTGGGGGGTGATCGGCGAGCTGCTGCGCGACACCGCGTATCAGCCCGGGCTCGATCAGCGGCTCGTCACCCTGCACATTGACGATGATGCGCTCGACAGGATAGCGGCGCTGCGCGGCAATTTCGGCGATGCGGTCGGTGCCGGAAGCATGGTCGTCGCGCGTCAGCAGCGCCTGATGGCCATGACGAGTGACAGCGGCAGCGATGTCATGGTGGTCGGTAGCGACGATGACTTCGGCCGCGCCGCTGGCGCGTGCCCGGTCGGCGACGTGCACCACCATAGGCTTGCCGGCGATGTCGAGCAGCGGCTTGCCCGGCAGCCGCGTCGAGGCATAGCGTGCGGGAATGATTACGATGAATTCCATGTGAACGAGTGGAAGAGTGAAGGGGTGAAGGGGTGAAGGATTCCCTCCCCCTTCGACAAGGGGGAGGGCCAGGGAGGGGGTGTTCATCCCTTCACTCTTTTCACTCATTCACGCATTCACGTTCTCGTCCGGAGGAAGAACACGCGCTTCGTTCTCGAGCATCACGGGTATGCCGTCCTTGACCGCATACGCGAGGCGGTCGGGCTTGCAGATCAACTCCTGCTTAGGCTTGTCGTAGACAAGCGGCCCTTTGCAGATTGGGCACACCAGTATGTCGAGCAGTTTAGGATCCATTTATCATTCACTTTCCCAGTTTGCGTAGAATCAGTTCGCCCAGCTCGAGATCGACTTCCGCATCGACCCGCAGCGCCCAGAAATTCCCGCTGCTGAACGCCTCGCATTTTACCGCATCCTTCTCGGTCATGAGGACCGCATCGGAGCCGGCGAAGGCCAGATCGGACGCATGGAATGCATGATGATCGGGAAACGGATGCTCGGTAAACGATAATCCGAGCTGTTGCAGGTGGTTGAAGAAATGATGCGGATTGCCGATCGCGGCGACGACGTGCACGCGCTGCCTGGCAAAGTGCTCGGGCCCCGCCTGCTGCGCCGGGTTGAGCAGATCGTAAAAAGTCTTGCCGCGCAACGTCATGTCAAATGGAGGCACGTCGGATGGCAGCGTTTCGCGCAGAAATAAGGCGGTGCCGTTGACGACCAGCGCGTCGAAGCTGGCAAGGCGCCGCCGTGGCTCGCGTAGCGGCCCGGCCGGCAGCAGCATGCCGTTGCCAAAGCCGCGTTCTCCATCGATGACCGCGATTTCGACGTCGCGCGCGAGCGCATAGTGCTGCAGGCCGTCGTCACTGATGACCACATTGCATTCGGGATGCGTCGCGAGCAGGGCATGTGCGGCAGCGGCGCGCTGGGCGCCGATCCACACCGGACAGGCGCAACGGCGCGCGAGCAGCGCCGCCTCGTCACCGACCACGCTTGGATCGCTGTCGATCGTGGCACGCTGCGGCCCGCGGGCACTGCCGCCGTAGCCGCGGCAGACTACGCCCGGGTGATAGCCGCGTTCACGCAACAGCTGGGCGAGCCAGATCACGAGCGGAGTTTTGCCGGTGCCGCCGACGCTGATATTGCCGACCACGATTACCGGCACCGGCATGCGTGTCACCGCCAGCACGCCGGTATGGTAGAGCAGACGGCGCAGCGCAGCGAGTGCAGTGAACAGCACACTTAACGGCCACAGCACCAGGTGCAGCGGCGAGATGCGATACCAGTGTTGTTCCAGCCAGCGCATTGGGGGTGAGGCGGGAGGCGGGAGGCGGGGGCGCGGCGGGAGGAGTGAGACTGGGGGACTGTGTGAGGTTTGGTGTTACGCCTCACACCCCACGCCTCTCACCTCACTTCTTGGTGGCTTGTGTCGTGAAAGTGATGCGGCTGTAGCCGGCGATGCGCGCTGCTTCCATGATGTTTATCACCGACTGGTGCGTGGCAGCGGCGTCGGCATTGATGATGATCATCGGATCCGCTACCCCACCGCCAGCACGCTTCAACTCCTCCGCAAAGCCGGCGGGACTGCGGAACGGCACCGGCACTTTGTTGACGACATACTTACCCTGGTTGTCGACCGCAACGGTAATCTGGTTCGGCCGCTCTTCCGGCTTGTTGGCTTCGGCGGTTGGCAGGTTGATCTGCAGTTCGGAGTACCGCGAGTAGGTGGTGGTGACCATCAGGAAGATCAGGATCACCAGCAGCACGTCGATCAACGGGATCAGGTTGATCTCCAGGTCTTCCCTGCGCGTGCCGAGGCGGAAATTCACGATGCAGCCTGCCGGCTCAGCCTTGGCGCTCGCCGTGCAGGATCTCGACCAGCTTCACCGCCTGGCTTTCCATTTCGACCACCAGCGAATCGACCTTGTTGCGGTAATGGCGGTAGAAGATCATGCTCGGTATCGCGACGATCAAACCCATCGCGGTGTTATAAAGCGCGATCGAGATGCCGTGCGCGAGCACGATCGGGTTGCTGCCGGTGGGCGACTGCGAGCCGAAGATCTCGATCATGCCGATCACCGTGCCGAGCAGGCCGAGCAGCGGGCTGATCGTGGCGATGGTGCCGAGCGTGGTGAGGAGGAACTCGAGCTTGTGCGCCACGGCGCGGCCGGTTTCGTCGATAGCCTCTTTCATCACCTGTGGTGTGCTTTTCACGTTCTTCAGGCCGGCGGCGAACACTTGCGCGAGCGGCGCGCCGTCGGGATCGGCAAGCCGCGCCAGCAGCTGCGGATTGGCGCCGTTCTGGCGATACTCCTGGATCACCTGTCCGAGCAGTTCTTGCGGCGCGACGATGCTGCCGCGCAGCGACCAGGCGCGTTCGCAGATGATGGCCACCGCGATAATCGACGCCAGTACCAGCGGCCATATCGGCCATCCGGCCGCTTCAAGGAGTGCAAACACCACATTCTCCGATATCGCTTAATTAAACGCCGTAACTTTATATTGACAATGACATTTCAGCAAGCGCAATTGCCGGTTCGGCAATCGCTTGCAGCATTTCTGACCACGCGCGAATCAGCACCTGATGTCGCAATGTGCATTACAGACTGTTAGCGTGCCAGGCTTTGTCAAGTTGCGGACAGGAAATAATTTTCGCCAGCCCAGGTCCACCGCATTTTTGCGCAAAGCGCGACAAAATCAATGCAGAAACTTGTCCACAATTGCTGTGGATAAGTCTGTGTGAAGTTTGTAAACAATTCATCTAAGTGAATTACCTATAAAGATTTTTTCTATGCTGCCCAAATTTTACACTTATAATATTCATACATATAATCAATGGCTTGAAATACAGAGCACGGCTGTATGCGGGTTTGCGGGTGGCGATTGATAGCGCTCGATGAGTATTGTGGGTGAGGCCGGTACGAACTATTTCGCATGATGTCTGTATGAACCATTGAATCATTTGGAAAAATTGTTTCGCCACGGATTTTTTTCCGCGCGATGCGACGATGGTGACGGTAAAATCGCGCGATGCAACAAATTCCGGATTCCGAAAAGTTGGCGTGCGTCATCAGCGTCACCGAGCTCAATCGGCTCGCCAAGGAATTGATCGAGCAGAAGCTGCCGCTGATGTGGGTTGCGGGCGAGATCTCGAATTTCACGCGCGCTGCATCCGGGCATTGCTATTTTTCGCTCAAGGACGCACAGGCCCAGGTGCGCTGCGTGATGTTCCGCCATAAGATGCACCTGCACGACTGGAGGCCGAAGAACGGCATGCAGGTCGAGGTGCGCGCCTGCCCGTCATTCTATGAAGCGCGCGGCGAATTCCAGCTCAATGTCGAGGTGATGCGCCGCTCCGGGCTGGGCGCGCTCTACGAGGCGTTCGAAAAGCTCAAAGCCAGGCTGCAGGCCGCAGGATTATTCGACGCGGCGGCCAAGCGGCCGCTGCCGCGATTCCCGCGCGCGATAGGCGTCGTCACTTCACTGCAGGCGGCCGCGCTGCGCGACGTGCTGACGACGCTCAAACGCCGCATGGCGGCCATCCCGGTGATTGTCTATCCGACGGCGGTGCAGGGCGCCGGCGCCGGCACGCAAATTGCCGCGGCGATCGCGGCCGCAGATGCACGTGCCGAATGCGACGTGCTGATCGTATGCCGCGGCGGCGGCAGCATTGAGGACTTGTGGGCATTCAACGAGGAAGTGGTGGCGCATGCGATCCACGCCTGTGTGCTGCCGGTGGTGAGCGGAGTCGGGCACGAAACGGATTTCACGATCGCCGATTTTGTCGCCGACGCTCGCGCGCCGACGCCGACTGCGGCCGCGCAGATGGCGAGCCCCAATCGCGACGACCTGCGCCAGGAACTCGGCTACCTCTATCAGCGCCTGTCGCGCGTGACCGAGCGTGCGCTCGAGCGCCGCATGCAGCAGCTCGACGTGCTGGTGAGGCGGCTTACCCATCCCGGCGAGCGCATTGCCAGCCAGTTGATCCACCTCGGGCATCTCGCCGGCCGTTTGCGTGGCGCGTGGGCGCATGGCACGGACGGCAGCGCATGGCAGCTGCGTGAGCTGTATCACCAATTGCTGGTGCTGCGTCCCGATTTCGCCGCGCTCGCCACCCGGCAACAATCACTCGCGCAGCGGCTCGTAAGTGCTGCTGCGCATCGCGTCGAGACGCTGCGTGCGGGTGTCAAAAGCCTGGCCGCGCAGCTCGTCCAACTCAACCCGCGCGCGGTGCTCGAGCGTGGCTACAGCATGGTCGAGACAGCGACCGGCAATATCGTGCTCGACAGCGCGCAGGTCAAGCGTGACGATGAGGTCAAGCTCACCTTCGCCAAAGGCTGGGCGCAGGCGCGGGTGCGCGACAAAGGCTGAGTTACATTCAGTAACAATTTGTTACTACCGCTGGAACAAGAGTTTGATAATCTTTGTGCTTGAGAAAGGACATGCAATCATGAAAACATTAGTCAAGACAATTTTAACGTCGGTCCTGATCTTGGCGGGAATCGTTGTGAGCGGTGCAGCGCTGGCTCAATATCATGGTGGACACGCGCGCTTCGGTTTTTATTTTGGCGTCCCGTTATTCGGCCCTGCTTACTATCCTTACTACGCTCCGCCTAATTACTATCCGCCGTATTATCCACCGACAGTAGCGCCCTCCTCACCACCGGTATATGTTGAGCAGGGAAGCATGCAGCCTGCTCCAGTGCCAGGAACGCAGCCTGCTCCAGCGCCAAGAGCGTCACCGGAGGGTTGGTGGTACTACTGCGCCGAATCGAAGACGTACTACCCCTATGTGAAAGATTGTCCGGGCGGTTGGCAGCGTGTATCACCGCAGCCGCCGAACGGCTAATCCCTTGGAGTCGAAATCATGAATACCTCGTTACGGTACTCTGCGCTGCTCGCACTTTTGATGGTGGGCGCCTGCACGACAGTGCCGACCGGACCGAGCGTCATGGTGATGCCGGGCACGGGCAGGAGTTTCGATCAATTCCGCGCCGATGACGCCGATTGCAGGCAATTCGCCTTCGCCCAGGTTGGGGGCACGACACCCAATCAGATCGCCGTTGACAGCGGCGTGCAAAGCGCTGTCGTTGGCGCAGCGGTGGGTGCAGTTGCGGGCGCCGCAATCGGTGGACACGGTGGCGCTGGGGTAGGGGCTGGCATGGGGTTGTTGGTGGGCAGCCTTGCTGGTGCCGGCGCCGGCGAGGCCTCTGGCTACGGATTGCAGCGGCGATACGACAATGCCTATATCCAGTGCATGTACGCCAAAGGCGATCGTGTTCCGGTTTCAGGTCACTTAATGTCCGGACCAAATTCACGGACGTATAGTTCGCCTCCACCGCCCCCGCAAAACACGCTACCGCCGCCGCCTCCAGGTAATTTTCCGCCTCCACCTCCTCCTGGTTTGCCGCCACGATGAACCACAAGCGGGCGGCTTCGCTGCTGCCGGTGCCGGTTGCGCAGTGGTCCTAATTTTGAGCGCAGGAACGTAACGTCCATCGGACCCGGTGGGCGACCCATTGGCAGCGTGTGCCGGCGATTTCTTCGCCTGCAGCGTCATTTTCGACGCCACCCCGGCCGCACCCACGTGAGCAGCCGGAATCCAAGCGTCGACTCGTAATATACTGTAGGATTTTACGACCGCAATCCAAATTGCTGGTCAGTAGCATTCCTATTATTTTCAGCATAAGGCATTAAAATGAAACGACTATTCGCGGGCGTTATGGCAATTGCTGCAGTTCTGGTCTTGGCAGGTTGTGGTGGCGCCGGGAGTCCCGCATCCGCGCCTGCTGATGTTACGGTCGTCCCTGGAGACGGCTATGCCACCGCTTCATGGACCATGTCGCCGGGGGTGGATTACTGGATATTCTATGCTCCGACGAGCGGTAATCTCACACCGGAAACCTGCAGTTCCGCGATTGTGTGCGTGACCAAGGTGAATGCGATTTCGCCTCAGGTGCTTCCGGGGTTGGTCAACGGCGCAATCGTTCCTCCATTGGTCAACGGCGCAACCTACTCCTTTACGGTTAACGGAAGAACGAATGGTGGACCGGGCGGGCCGGGCAGCGCCTCGGTCTCGGCAGTGCCGCGGCTTGCGGGAGCCCAATGGACGGTGGGCACCTCCGCCGGCTCTAATGATCTGCGTGGTGTTACGTATGGAACAGTTTTCGTAGCCGTTGGTGCCGGCGGCGCAATGTTTTCCAGCACTGATGGTGCCGCCTGGACGGCAGTGACTAATCCACTCGCCTCCACCAATCCCAATCTGAACGCAGCGGTCTACAGTGGCAACTATGTGGCAGCGGGGGCAGGTGGAGTGATACTTTTCAGTGCCGATGCGATAACCTGGACACAACAGGCGAGCGGAACCACACGTGATCTCAATGCGCTGGCCAGCAATGGCGCCGGCGGATACGTGGCCGTGGGAGCGAACGGTACGATCATCTCGAGCAATGGTGGAGCGATTTGGACCGCGGCAAGTACGATTCCAAGTTCGAACGCTTTATATGGAGTGACATTCGGAAACGGCATATTTGTAGCGGTTGGCGCGGGAGGAACATTGCTGACCAGCAGCGACGGAAACACCTGGCAGGCCGCTGCCTCGAATACTTCACTTGACCTGAAGGGTGTCGCCTTTGGCGCCGGTACGTTTGTTGCACTTGGTTCCGCCGGAACGCTTGTCACGAGCACGGACGGGGTAACGTGGAATTTGCAGACCCCAATTTCTACAAATCGTGCGCTGAATACGCTCACCTTTGGTCGGCAATTTGTCGCCGTTGGCAATGGCGGCGTCATTTTCACCAGCGCGGATGGTTTGGCATGGCAGCTTCAATCGTCTGGAGTCTCCGATAACCTGTATGCAGTCACAAGCTATACCAACAGTTTTTCCGGCGTTGGCTATTCCGCTGTTGGGGCAACAGGAAGAAATGTGTCCTCTATTTGAATCGCAAATCCGCGCCAAGGGTTGAACGCGCGGGTTTGCCGCACGCAGCGCTCCGCGATGTTGTTCATTAACGCGCGTCCGCTGTTTTACTGGCGACTTCGAGCTTCGCGGCCGGGTGCAGCCTCGGAACCGGAGCAACCTCTTCCACGCGGCCGCGCCTGCGCGCGAACCATTTTCTGCCGGCCTCCATGTAGGTGTAAATCACCGGCGTGATGTACAGCGTAAGCAGTTGCGAAAGCACCAGTCCACCGACGACCGCAAGTCCCAGCGGCCTGCGCGCCTCCGCTCCGGCGCCCAAGCCCAGCGCGATCGGCAGCGTGCCCATCAGCGCCGCCATGGTCGTCATCATNNGCGTTCTTCTTGACGATGCCGACCAGCATGATGATGCCGACGTAGGCGTACATGTTGAGCGGCATGCCGAACAGCATCAGCGTCACCAGCGCCCCCATGCCCGCGGTGGGCAATCCGGACAGAATCGTGAGCGGGTGTATGTAGCTCTCGTAAAGGATGCCCAGCACCAGATAGATCACGAAAATCGACATCACCAGCAACATGCCCATTCCCGCAAGCGAAGACTGGAACACCTGCGCCGCGCCCTGATAGCTTCCGATCAGGGTTGCGGGGGCCTGAATTTCGGCCATGGCGGCGTTGATTCTCTCGATCGCATCGCCCAGCGCCTCGCCAGGAGCGAGATTGAAGGAAATGGTGACCGACGGCAGCTGTCCCAGGTGGGTGATGGTCGATGGGCCGACATTGCGGGTCAGACGCGCGACCGAATTCAACGGCACCAGCGCGCCGGTGCTGGAGCGCACGTATAGCAGAGACAACGCCGATGGATCCGACTGGTACTTGGGGTCGAGCTCGAGGATTACCCAGTACTCGTTGCTGGGTGTGTAAATGGTCGAGACCTGGCGTTGCCCGTAGGCGTTGTAGAGGGTATTTTCGATCTGGGTAGCGGTGACGCCCAGAGCCGAGGCCCGTTGGCGGTCGATGTCGATCAGCACTTGCGGATTGGCGATCTGCAGGTCGCTGGTGACGTCCTGGAAGCCCGGCAGCGTTGCAAGCTTGGACTCGATGATCGGCGCCCAGTGGAAAAGCTGCTCGGTATCGGCATCCTGCAGCGTGTACTGGTACTGCGTCTTGGTGAGTTGACCGCCGATGCGGATGGTCGGGATATTCTGCAGGAACACCTTCAGCCCGGGTATCGTCTGCAGCTTGGGCCGCAGCCTTTGGATGATTTCGTCCGGGGTGCCGCGCTCGTGCCGCGGCTTGAGCACGATGAACAAGCGCCCGATGTTGAGCGAGGAACTCGCGCCGCCCGAGCCGATAAACGCCATTACCGATTGGATTGCCGGATCGGCCTCGACGATCGCAGACGCCTGTTGCTGCAGCCTGGACATGGCCTCGAACGATGCGTCCTGCGCGGCTTCGGTGAAGGCGAATATCTGCCCGGAGTCTTCGTTCGGCAAAAAGTCCTTGGGCATCGTCGCGAACAGCCAACCGGTCGCGGCGAATATCAGCACGAATACCGCGATGGTGAGGCGCCGGTACCTGAGCACCCATTGCAGGCTGACATCGTAGGCGCGCTTCCACGCGTCGAACGCGCGCTCGCTCAGGACGTACAACCGCCCGTGCTTTACGCCGTGTTCCGACTTAAGCCAGCGGCTGCAAAGCATCGGCGTGAGCGTCAGCGACACGAAGCCGGACACCAGCACCGCCGTCATGATGGTCACCGCGAACTCATTCAGCAGCCTGCCGAGCATTCCGCTCATGAACAGCACCGGGATGAACACCGCGGCGAGCGAAAGCGTCATCGACAATATGGTGAAGGCGATCTCTTTCGAGCCATCGAGCGTGGCCTGCATCGCGCTCTTGCCCATCTCCATGTGGCGCGAGATGTTCTCCAGCATGACGATGGCATCGTCGACGACGAAACCGACGCACAGCGTGAGCGCCATCAGCGACAGGTTGTCGAGGCTGTAGTGAAACAAAGACATGACCGAGAACGTGCCGATGATCGACATCGGCAGGGCAAGGCTCGGGATCAGCGTGGCCGACAGGTTGCGCAGGAACAGGAAGATCACCATCACCACCAGGCAGAGCGCCAGCACCAGGCTGAACTGCACGTCGTTGACGGACGCGCGGATCGACTGCGAACGGTCGTACAGCACGTTGATATTGACGCTCGGCGGGATCTGCTCGCGGAACCCGGGCAGCAGGTTCTTGATCGAGTCGACCACTTCGATGGTGTTGGTGCCGGGCTGCCTCTGTATCGCCAGGATGATGCCGCGCGCGCCGTTGAACCACGCTGCGACCTTGTCGGTCTGCACGCTGTCGATCACCCGGCCGAGTTCGCCCAGGCGCACCGGCGAACCGTTGCGGTAGGTGACGATCAGCGGCCGATACGCCGCCGCGTTGTTAAGCTGGCCGGTCGCCTGCAGCGTGAAAGCGCGGTCCTGGCCGTACAACGTGCCGACCGGAACGTTGGCGTTATGCTGATCGACCACCTGCTGAACCTCGTCGAGCCCGATGCCGCGCGAGGCAAGCGCCCTTGGATCGATCTGAACGTGGACTGCATATTTCTGGCTGCCGAACACCTGCACCTGGGCCACGCCGCTGATCGTCGAAATGCGCTGCGCCATCAGCGTTTCGGCATATTCGTCGACCGTGTACAGCGGCAACGTGTCGGAGGTAAGCACGAGATAGAAGATCGCCGCGTCGGCCGGGTTCACCTTGCGGAACGAAGGCGGAACCGTCATCGTCGGCGGAAGTTGCTTCGCCGCCCGGGCAATCGCCGACTGCACGTCCTGTGCCGCCGCATCGATGTTGCGTTCGAGCGAAAACTGCAGCGTGACCTGCGTGCTGCCCAGCGTGCTCGACGAAGTCATGTTGTCGATGCCGGCAATCAGCGAAAACTCCTTCTCGAGCGGCAGCGCCACCGCCGAGGCCATGGTTTCAGGGCTGGCACCCGGCAAACTTCCACTGACCTGTATCGTCGGGAAGTCCACATTGGGCAACGCTGCGACCGGCAGCGACCGATAGGCGACGATGCCGAAGGCGAGAATGCCGATCATGACCAACCCGGTCATTACCGGGCGCCGGATAAAAATCTCGGACAGGTTCATGATTTCGCCGAATCGGATTTTGGATTGACTTTGATGCCGGGAGTCAGCCGCACCTGACCGATCGTGACCACCTTTTCGCCGGGCGTGAGCCCTTTCGCAATTACGGTCTGCGCGCCATCGACGCGCTCGACCACGACGGCGCGCTGTTCGGCAGTCAGGTCGGGTTTGACGACGAATACGAATTGCCCTTTGGGGCCGGTTTGCACCGCCTTCGACGGCACCACGATTGCCCCCTGCTGCTCGCCCAGTGTCAGGCTCGCCGTGGCGAACTGCCCCGGCCACAGCAGGTTGTCCTGATTCGGGAACCTGGCTCTCAACTTGACCGTCCCGGTCGTCGTGTCGACCGCGTTGTCGATGAAGGCGAGTTCGCCGTTAGTTGCCGCGCCTCCCTGCGAGTCCGTCAGACTTGCCTCGACTTTGAGCGTGTGCTTTGCCATCGCCGCGCGGATCGCGCCAAGGTATTGCTCGGGAACCGCGAAGTTCAGATAGATCGGGCTGACCTGATTGATGACGACCAGCGGATTGGTGTCATTGGCCTTCACCATGTTGCCAAGCTGGATCATGATCTTCCCGGTCCGCCCGTTGATCGGCGAGCGGATCGTGGTGTACTCGAGTTGCAGCTTCGCGGTTTCCACCGCGGCTTCGTCGGCGCCCGCGGTGGCTTCCGCGGTTTCGACGTTGGTGCGGAACTGGGCGTACGCATCCGGCGACACGAAGTTCTTCGCGAGCAGGTCCTTGTAGCGAATTTCCTGCGCGCGCGCGCGCTCGAGTTGTGCCTTGTCCCGCAGCAGGTTGGCCTCCGCCTGTTTCAGCAGCGCCTGCAAAGGCCGCGCATCGATCTGGAACAGCGGCTGGCCCTTGACTACGTCCTGCCCGTCGCGAAACGGCGCATCGACGATCTGGCCGTCGACGCGCGCCTTGACCGAGACCGTCGTGTAGGGCTCGACGTTGCCGATCGCCTGGACGCGCAGCGGCACGGTCTGCCGGGTAACCTCGGCCACCACCACCGGCGCCGCGGGCGAGCCCTTGTCTGCGTTGCCCTTGGCGGCAGCAGGCGTGTCCTTGTTAGAACACCCGCTCAGACCCGTGGCGGCAATGACAGCAATGAAGACAAAACCGCACAAGGCTCGCGGCGCGTTCAATGATGGGGCAAACCGCTTCGACCGGTTGCATGGCATACTAATTCGCTTCCTCGTCTACAAATACGTCCCGATTTACCCAAAAAAGCCGTTTATTTTACCCCCGTTTAAGACGGAGAATCGTAACATGTCGTAACTCGTTTCGCTCAAGCGCCCCTTCCAACTCGGATTCGCGCATTGATCGTGGATAATCGGGAAGCGATTGTGGAGGCATGGGATGAGCATTGCGGTGAATAGTGAACCTCGCATCGTCAGCATCAAGGTAACGAACTCGGCGATAACTGCAGTGCTTGCGGACGGGAACCGTCAGCGTGCCGCTTGCGTGGTCGTGGCGGCTGGTGGAGGCGACGGCAAAGCAACGCCAGCACTTCAAGATCATCGGTTCGGGCCAGGGCGTGCACTGGCCCGATGTCGATGAGGATATCAGCGCGATGGGAATGCTTTCAGGTAATCCGGCGCCGCGGCCAAGAGCAATCGTCCCCTGAAATCCGCATGGATAGTGGCTCTCCGGGTATTGTGATTATGTTAATGTTTTGTAAGGCGGCCACGTTGCGCTGCATCGCAAGATACGTGAGAAGCGCCGTCACTTCGGCCTTGCCCATCTGTACCGGATGTCGCTTGGCATTGAACAAAATGAAACGCCGGATCCAGTCCACGTAATTCTATTCTGTGCGCATGCTGTAATGCTTGCGGCGCAACACATCGCGCACCTGGTCCAAGAGCCTCGGCTTGGTGGTGGTCTGAGGCAGCGAATTTGGCCTATCTGGCATTTGCATTCGAATCGGGGTTTTGTCAGGGCAATTACTCAGCGTTCCGGAAATGGTTGACATACCATTTCCACTCGACGTTCCCCTCGCCCCTGCGGGGAGAGGGGCTAGGGGTGAGGGCCGGGCGACGTCACGTGATTGACGTAAAACCCAATAGTGTGCCATGCCCCAATAACGAATTGATCTGATTGAAGGATGACAAGGGTCGGCGCAGAATAGGGGTGTTCGACACCGTTTTTCGGCGGTCGACTTCAAGTTAGACGTGACTGCGTAGCGTACGTACCGACCTTATGGACACATCGAAGGATTATTACGCGATACTGGGCGTGCTGCCGACCGCTGAAGACATAGTAATTCGTGCGGCGTACAAAGCACTAGCCCAGCGCTACCACCCTGACCGTTGCGATGGCAGTGAAGTCAACGCACATCGCCGAATGGCCGAGATCAATGAGGCGTATGAGGTTCTCTCGAACGTCGCGAGCCGAAAGGAATACGACAAGTCTCGGGGACCAAACGCCCAGTCCGGGGATTCATATTTCGGAGAAAACGCAGGTGATACACCGCCTACTTTCGATCCGCTGGAGCGCGATTGGGGCGTAGTTGTTAAGTACTACCCTGATCTTGCGGAACTCGAAAAAAAGCTCTCGAAAATTTCTTGGCGCTTGGGGTATTCATTTCGTGCTTATCTATTGGAAGTCAAGACATTCGACCGGCGCACTCAAGTTGCAGAGGCCATGGAGCAGAAGTTCCTCGAAACTTACTTCGGCACCGACCGGGACATTTTGCAGTTTGCACGCACGTTGATCGATCAAGGTCATAAGACTGCTGCGAAGGCTCTAAACGAGGCCGTTCGCGTGCTCGGTAGTGGCGTCAAGACGGAACGAATTATTCACCAAATCCGTTCCGAGTTCGAGATCGATACGGCTACCGACTCTTGGTTCATTTCCGCTGAAACGATCCCATGCACCAATAAATACGTCACTGACGAAGTTGCAAACAAGCAAATTCATCAGATGCTTTACATGTTCGGACGCGGAGCATCAGCGAAGGAAATTGCGGGAGTGTTTGCGAAAAAAGGTGTGCCTTGCCTGAAGAGAGGATGCTTTTGGACCGAAGCTCTCATCACCGAGATAATCACGCAGTTCACGAGTCGATAGTGAGCGCCGCGTCTGATACGTTGATCGAGCGGACTGTACGTCATAGCCGCTGCGCGGCCATTCCGCCCAACCGCTCACGTCTGCGTTAGAACTTCTCAATCCCCTGTGATGGAAATATGAGCAATCAAGACATTTACGATGGTTTGTCATTTGCATCCGAACTGAAACAGATAGGGGTAGACGCGATTCGCGTCGCTATTGAATCGGGAGCTTGGAAAACCGGCTCCCCCGCAAAGCACGGAGAGGCTATTGAGGTTGTCAGGCGTTTCGACGCTTCCGAAGCGGCGGCAGCTTCTGCCAAGCGTGATGCCCGCGAAGAAGAAACCCTTTCTATCGCTAAAGAAGCCAACGACATTGCGCGCTCGGCAAGTTTCGCCGCATCAGCCGCTGCCGCCTCCGCTTCCGAGACCAATATCATTGCGCGGCGATCCAATCGCATTGCAATAATTGCCAGTATTATTGCCGCTATCAGCGCTATCGCCGCCATAGTTATTGGCATCAAGTGAGTCCGCAAAGTTCTAACATGCCGGTCAACACCGCTCCCTCCGGTCGCTCGGACCTGCCGCAAGCGGCAGGCCGGTTACCTTTACGTTCGGCTTTGAATAGGCAAAGAATCTCAGCATGAAACACAGGCCCATCAGCACAAGCTGTCTATTCCATTACACGAAGTCGTTGCACACGCTCCGTGGGATACTCACGTCTGGGTTCCGGTTCGCCGTCGTGAGAGAGGCACTTCCTCGTGTCGGATGGGGTACATCTCCCCTCACTGCTCTCGGGCTCCAACGGACCTACAACGATAATCAGGTTGTCTGTTTCTGCGACATACCCCTGACGCTTGCAGCCGGTCACCGTGGCCATTACAGCTCCTATGCCGTGGGCTTGACAAAGGAGTGGGCCATGGCCAACGGCGTTGCGCCCGTTCGATATGTCCACTCTGACTCTCCCGGTTTCTCTGGAGAACTCATCGAGTTTCTGGAGGCACATGCCAACCGACAGGATTTGGGTGACAGCTTCGTCGCCGCACTTGTCGGGTGCAAGACTGGCACCGCTCCGAACACTGAGAGTTTTCCAGTCGATGCGAAGATGACGGTGTCTGTTCTGGAACAGTTTTTGGCAAAGGCTCTCAACTTCATCGCGGCCGGCGCACCGTTCTTCAAAACATACGAGGGGACGACCCTTTACAAAGAACCCCACTCAAACGTTACTACGACGAACGAGAGTGGAGAGCAGTCCCGCGAATCCCTGACACGGAGCATCTGCGCTTCACTTGGACCGATCTTGTCTACATACTGTGCCCAACGCGAGAGGAATGCCGGCAGCTACAGGCAGAGAATGAAGCGATATGTCGTCACCTCGACGTACCAGAGAGCGCCCACTTATGGGAGAAACTTCGGTCGTTCGAAGAAATAGACGCTGACTTTTGAGTAGAGCCGAACCAGCGCTTGCACTCGGACCCTCAAAACGCTGCGCGTTTTTCGGGCCGGTGAAGCGCGACGTTGGGCGTCATATGCCGGACATTGCTGACCTGAGAGACAGAAACCTCAGGGACAGATCACTGTTTCAAAGCATAATCTGCCTGGAAGCCAATATCCATAAGTCTTTCCGGGTGACGGGCACCGTCGTTGCGGAAGCGTAAGGCGGGAAGCAGGGGCACCTTTAAGAGTGCGGGGGTGTTGCGTCTCTCGTAAACCACGCACTTGCTGCGCCGCGCAGTGATGCTTTCCGCCTCACGCCTCCCACCCCTCGCCTCACTCGTTCGCGTTTATCTGCGTTTATCGGTGGCTTCTATTGTTGTGGCAAGTGCTGGCGCAAATGCGCGAGCACCTGCTCGCTCAAATCCCCGGCCAGGCAATCGAACTCGGTCACTTCCTTCATCGCGCGCAACCAGGTGAGCTGGCGCTTGGCGAGCTGGCGGGTCGCGGAGACGCCCCGCTCGCGAAGCGCGGCGAGCCCGATTTCGCCGTCGAGGTATTGCCACGCATGGCGGTAACCGACGCAGCGCATCGACGGCATCGACGGGTCGAGCGCGTAATCCTTCCGCAGCTTGCGTAACTCGCCGATCAGCCCGAGCGCGAGCATCGCCTCAAAGCGCGCCGCGATGCGGTCGTGCAGCGCTGCGCGGTCGCTTGGCACCAGCGCGATCTTGACCGGCGTATAGGGGAAATACACGTATTTCGGTTTTTTCAGCAGGGCCGACATTGGCCGCTTGGTTATGTAAAACACCTCGAGTGCGCGCTGAATGCGCTGGGAGTCGTTGGGCTCGAGCCGCGCCGCGGTTTCCGGATCGATGCGCTGCAATTCCTGGTGCAGCGCCGGCCAGCCGGATTCGTCCGCCATGGTGTCGATCACCATGCGGATCGCGGGATCAGCTTCCGGCAGCTCGGAGAGCCCCTCGAGCAGCGTCTTGAAGTAGAGCATGGTGCCACCGGCGAGCAGCGGGATCTTGCCGCGTTCGGTGATCTCGCGCATCAATGCCTGCGCGTCGTCGCGGAAGCGTGCGGCGGAAAAATTTTCGTCCGGCTCGATCACGTCGATCAGATGGTGAGGCGCCTGGGCGAGCGTTGCCGCGTCAGGCTTGGCGGTGCCGATGTCCATGTGCTTGTAAACCTGGGCCGAATCGACGCTGATGATTTCACACGGCAACTCGCGCACCAGATCGACCGCGATTCCGGTCTTGCCACTCGCAGTCGGACCCATGAGCAAAATGGCCGGGGGATATTTTTGAGTCTGAGGTTTCAAGTTCAAAGTTTAAAGTCTAAAGTTTAAAGTTGCAGCAGCCTTAAACCTTAAACCTTAAACCTTAAACCTTAAACCTTAAACCTTAAACCTTAAACCTTAAACCTTATTTCCCCCGCATAAACAGCTTGTCGAGTTCGGCAACGCTGATCTGATGCCAGGTCGGACGGCCGTGGTTGCACTGACCGGAACGCTCCGTCGCTTCCATTTCGCGCAGCAGCGCGTTCATCTCAGTCACGCTCAACGTGCGATTGGCGCGCACGGCAGCGTGGCACGCCATCGTCGCCAGCAGCTCGTTTTGGCGTTCGAGCAGCACGCGGCTCGCGCCGAATTCCCGGATCTCGGCCAACACGTCACGTGCAAGTTCGGCGGCGTCGGCGTCCTTCAACGCGACCGGCACGCCGCGCACCGCGAGCGCGGTCGGCGACAGCGCCGCGATTTCGAAGCCGATTCTGGCGAGCGTCTCGGCATGATCTTCAGCGGTTGCAACGTCGATGCGCTCGGCATTGAATACCACCGGGATCAGCAGCGGCTGCAGGGTGATGCGGTCGGTATCGAGCTGGATTTTGAGCTTCTCATAGACAATGCGTTCGTGCGCCGCGTGCATGTCGACGATGACCAAGCCGTGCGCATTTTGCGCGAGGATATAAATTCCAGACAGCTGCGCCAGCGCGAAACCAAGTGGCGGGACCTCGCCATCGGGTCGAGTGAAGATCTCTTGCGTCGCTTCAGTGCGGCCAAACAGCACGTCGTAGAAAGCGGGTGCCTGCGTCGCCCGGAGTCTCAGGGCATATTGTCCGGGCGCGCGGACTGCCGGAGGATGTCCACCCGCCGCGGGTGCGGAGGCATGGTTGTTCCCCGCTGTCTGCATAGAAGCGAATTCCTGTACAGGAACGCCGATTCTCTCTGCCGTAACCGGGCCCCCAAGGGCGCGCGTGACGGCATGAAACACAAACTGGTGTATCGCCTGGGAATCGCGGAAGCGCACCTCGCTTTTGGTCGGGTGCACGTTGACGTCGACGCGCGCCGGGTCGATCTCGACAAACAGCACGAACGCCGGGTGCCGGTCGTGGTGCAGCACGTCCTGATAGGCTTGGCGCAGCGCGTGGGCGAGCACCTTGTCGCGCACGAAGCGGCCGTTGACGAAGCAGTACTGAGCGTCGCGTGCGCCACGCGCCGCTGCGGGCAGACCCACCAAACCGCTCAATCGCAGCCCGGTGCTGTGCGCATCGACCGTGATTGCCGCGGCGCTGAACTCGTCGCCGAGCACGGCGCTGATGCGCTGATCGCGCTGTTGCGCCTTGAGGTGCCACTGCGCGCGGCTGTTGTGCTGCAGTCTGAATGCGACATCGGGCCGCGCCAGCGCGATGCGCTTGAAAACCTCGTCGCAATGCGCGTATTCGGTCGCCTCCGATTTGAGAAATTTGCGGCGCGCCGGGGTGTTGAAATACAGATCGTGCACTTCGACGCTGGTGCCGGGNNCCGCGGAAACCGAGGCTGGCGATGCGCTCGAGGTCCTCGAGCGTTGCGATTTTGCTGGTGGCGTGACGCGCGAGCGCCAGTGGCAGCTCCGATTTAACGATGCCGTGGCCGTCGTCGCTGACCTTGAGCAGCTTGGTGCCGCCGCTCGCGAGCTGCACGCTGATGTCGCGCGCGCCGGCGTCAAGGCTGTTTTCGAGCAATTCCTTGAGTGCCGCCGCGGGTCGCTCGACAACTTCGCCGGCGGCGATCTGGTTGATCAGAAGTTCGGGCAGTACGCGAATGGCAGCCATGGAAAATTATAACCGATTGGGACTTTGCGCCCGACGCGCTCGCTCGGATGCTTGCACTTCGTCATCAAATAAGAGACTACGGCGTAAGAGGGGTGGAAAAAGTGAACATGGCCCGACCGGAGTTTGATTTACATCAACCCCCAGCTTGGCTGGGGCCAGTACAGTGCGCAAGTCTTGACCAACGGTCCCATCAATAGTGCTTTCGGTACCGCATTCCGAGCCACCAGACCTGCCAGCGCGGGAAGGGTTTTCATACTGATCGGGCTCATGTCAGGGCTGCACGGGTTTCGCGGTCGCCTCGGTATAATCGACTGTCAATATCCAGTAGTGATTAATAAGGGGGATTCATGCCTCAGGTCATAGGGGTGCCAAAAGAGATAGCAGCGGGTGAGAAACGCGTTGCCACCGTACCCGAAGTCGTTGAAAAACTCATCAAGCTGGGTTTCAAGGTTGCGGTGCAATCCGGCGCCGGGGATGCCGCCAACTTCAGTGATGAAACCTATCGCGCCGCTGGTGCCGAGATCGTCGACAACGCGGCCAAGCTGTGGGCCGCGTCTGATATCGTGTTCAAGGTGCGCGGGCCGAGCGCGGAAGAAATCGGCCTGATGCGCGAGGGCGGCACGCTGGTCAGTTTCATCTGGCCTGCACAGAATCCCGAGCTGATGCAAAAACTCGCGGCGAAAAAGGCCACCGTGCTGGCGATCGACAGCATGCCGCGTATTTCGCGCGCGCAGAAAAACGACGGGCTGTCCTCGATGGCCAATGTCGCGGGCTACCGCGCGGTGATCGAGGCGGCGCACCATTTCGGCCGGTTCTTCACCGGCCAGATCACAGCCGCGGGCAAGGTGCCGCCGGCCAAGGTGTTTGTGATCGGCGCAGGGGTCGCAGGTCTCGCCGCGATCGGTGCGGCCGCGGGCCTGGGCGCGGTCGTGCGTGCCAACGACACTCGTCCGGAAGTCGCCGACCAGATCAAGTCGCTGGGTGGCGAGTACATCGGGGTTGACTACGTCGAGGAAGGTACCGGCGTCGGCGGTTATGCCAAGGTGATGAGCGAAGGTTTCCAGAAGGCGCAGAAGGAAGTGTTCGCCAAGCAGGCCAAGGAAGTCGACATCATCATCACCACCGCGCTTATCCCCGGAAGGCCGGCGCCCAAGCTGATCACCGCCGATATGGTGCGCTCGATGAAACCCGGCAGCATCATCGTCGACATGGCGGCAGAGCAGGGCGGAAATTGCGAACTGACGGTGCCGCACCAGGTGACCGTGGTGCACGGCGTGACCATCATCGGCTACAGCGATTTGCCGAGCCGTTTGCCGAAGCAGTCCAGCACGCTTTACGCCACCAACCTATGGCGCTTTTCCGAAGACTTGTGCAAGGCCAAGGACGGCCAGTATGTCGTCAACATGGAGGACGAAGTCATCCGGGGCGCGACAGTGATCTACAAGGGTGAAGTCACCTGGCCGCCACCCGCGCCGAAGCTGTCGGCGGCGCCGCCGGCGACGGCGAAGCCAGTGGTCGCGCCGCCCAAGGCGCCTAAACATGGCGAGGCGAGCGCACCGGCTTCCGCCACGCGCACCGCGGTCATGTTCGGCATCGCGGCGCTGGTGTTCTGGTTCGTCGGCGCGAATGCGCCTGAGGCCTTCCTCGCCCACTTCACCGTGTTCGTGCTGGCCTGCTTCGTCGGTTACATGGTGGTGTGGAACGTCACCCCCGCCCTGCACACGCCGCTGATGAGCGTCACCAATGCGATCAGCAGCATCATCGCCATCGGCGCCCTGGTGCANNACCGCAATCAACATGTTCGGCGGTTTCGCCGTCACGCAGCGCATGCTGCAGATGTTCCGCAAATAACGGAGACAATTCATGTCCGCAACGCTTGCAACTGCCTCCTATATCGGAGCGACAATACTCTTCATCCTCAGCCTCGGCGGCCTCTCGAATCCGGAGAGCTCGCGCCGCGGAAATCTGTACGGCATGATCGGCATGACCATCGCCGTGCTGGCGACGGTTTCCGGGCCGCACGTCACGTCGGCCGGCTATGCCTGGATCATTGGCGCAATGTTGATCGGCGGCAGCATCGGTCTGTACGCCTCGCGCGTTGTGAGGATGACGCAGATGCCGGAACTGGTGGCGCTGATGCACAGCCTGGTCGGCCTTGCCGCCATGCTGGTCGGCTTTGCCAATTNNATCGGCGCGGTGACCTTCACCGGCTCGGTGATCGCCTTCGGCAAGCTCTCCGGCAAGATCGGCGGCAAGACCTTGCTGCTGCCGGGGCGCCACTGGATGAACCTCGCCGGCCTGCTGGTGGTGATCTGGTTCGGGCGCGAGTTCCTGCACGCCGAATCGATCGATGCGGGCATGATGCCGCTCGTCGT
>PLYS01000090.1 GCA_003153455.1 Betaproteobacteria bacterium
GATGGCTGGGTGGCGAAGGATTTGCTCGATTGAATTGGGTGGATAGGCTACGCGGCTGACGCTGCGAACCTGTGCTGCAAGCCTTATGAGCACCGTCGTTCATTTCTCGCCCGATCTTGCCGCATGGATCGTCGGCCATTTGGATCGTGCTTGTCCGCCGGCGACGATCATCGAGACCATGGTGGCGGAAGGCATGGAATCGCGGGTCGCGCAAGCGATNNGCCGCTCGGCCGATGTTGGCTGTACTCGCCGACCTATTGAGCGCGGAAGAATGCGAAGTATTGATCACGCTCGCCAAGCCGCGGCTCGCGCCTTCGACCGTAGTCGATCCGCATAGCGGGCAAGATGTCGTTGCGCCGCATCGCAATAGCTTGGGCATGTTCTTTCGCCTGCAGGAGAACCCATTCATCGCGCGTCTCGACAAGCGTATCGCGGAAGTAATGAATCTTCCGATCGAGAACGGCGAAGGCATACAAGTGCTCTACTATCCGATGGGAGCGCTCAATACGCCGTATTTCGATTTCCTGCTGCCGTCGAATCCCGCAAATCGAACTTCGATCGCCCGGAGCGGCCAGCGCGTGAGCACGCTGATCGCTTACTTGAACGACGTGGAAAACGGTGGCGAGACGGCGTTTCCGGCAGCAGGCTGGGAAGTGTCGCCGCAACGCGGCAATGCCGTCTACTTCGAGTATTGCAACAGCCGCAGTCAAGTCGATCATCGCTCCCTGCACGGCGGCAACCCCGTGCTCGCCGGCGAGAAGTGGGTTGCGACCAAGTGGATGCGACAGCGCCGTTTCGTTTCGGCAAGCGAGGTGGGCTCGGAAGGTATGATGCGCTAGCCGTGAGGCAAAGAGCCGGTAATCGTTGTAGCCCAGGTCATCGACCACGACGGTTCCGGCTGGAAAGGGAAACTGTAGTCAAACTTCATTACACAATTATTTCGATTTCAGGAATCGGGGTTTGACGCATCAACGCAGGGTGATTTCGAACCGAGAAAGAGATACGGGCACAGGATGCTTGCGCCGGCTTCTGGTCGCGCCGGCGCAGCGGCGGAACAAGTTACAATTGGTCACGTCGCCTCCTCAATTGGCGCTCTCGATTTCACCCGCATGGTACACGTCATCGATTACGAATTCGGCATCAGCGCGATCGACTCGGGCTACCAGCGGCCGCTGCTCGCCGCGATCCACATGATCGTGGAGGGAGGTCGCGTGGCGATCATCGATACCGGCGTCAACAGCTCGGCGCCGCGGGTACTCGCTGCGCTGCGTGACAAAGGACTGCGTCCCGAGCAGGTCGATTACGTGATCCTCACCCACATTCATCTTGACCATGCCGGTGGGGCGGGCCTGCTGCTGGCGCAACTGCCGAATGCGCGGCTTACCGTGCATCCGCGCGGTGCGCGGCACATGGTCGATCCCAGCAAGCTGATCGAAAGCACGATCGCGGTTTATGGCGCGGAAGAGGCGCGCCGCACTTATGGCGAAATCGTGCCGGTGCCGCGCGAACGCATTATCGAGACCGTTCATCAGTCCACGCTCAAGCTCGACGGCCGCGAGTTCGTTTTTTTTGACACCCCGGGGCATGCGCGTCATCACGTCTGCGTGTTCGATGCCAAGTCGGGACATCTGTTCGCGGGCGACACGTTCGGCTTGTCCTACCGTGAACTCGACTGCAACGGCCGCCAGTTCGCGTTCCCGACGACGAGCCCGACGCAGTTCGATCCTCTTGCCGCGCACCGCTCGCTCGAATTGATCCTGGGTTTGAAGCCGGGCGCGATTTATGTCACGCATTACAGCCAGGTGCGCGACATCGTGCGCATCGGCGCCGACATGCACCGGCTGATCGAAGCCCACGAGCAACTCGCGCGCCGCGAGCGCGATGCCGGCGCGGCGCGTCATGAGAGCCTCAAGGTCGGCGTAACGGAAATCGTGATGGGCGAGGCACAGCGCTACGGCTGGAAGCTGACGCGTGAGCAGGTGCTCGGAATTTTCGCCGGCGACATCGAATTGAATGCGCAGGGGCTGGCCATCTGGCTCGATGCGTCAGGTGCTGACTAAATCGAATTCCGAATTCTGATCGACCCGGCCTAAAGCCCGTTTTTTCGCGCCAGTAGAGGCAGCGCCAGCGCGCGGTGCATAATGGTCGGGTTTTTCTTGCCCCTTAATAAGTCGAAACAATGGCCAAACCGTAATTGAGCAGGCAGCGCTGTTGAGCGAAGAATGGGCGACGGCGTAGCTGAGCCGGGAGTGCGCGAGAGCGTGAGTAAGCCCCCTATTCCCTATTGATCGCCGCTCGCCGCGCGATGACGGTGGCGAACTCCTTGCGCGTGTCGCCTGGCGCCGGAAACGAATCATGACGCGACACCAGTATCTTCCAGCCGGCGAAGCACTGCTCAAGTTCATCACGTCCGAACAGATAGTAGTTGTCGGGATCGAACATGCCCAGGTAAGTCGTGCCTTCGATCAGGACGTTGACAATCGCGCAACCGCCGGCGGCGACGTTCGCCTGGATATCGGCCAGCAGCGCCAGCGCGCGCTCACGCCGAAAAAATATCAACAGCCCGATCGCGACGATGGTGTCATAGCTGCGCTCGATGCTATGGGTGCTCAAATCGGCACCGCTGGCCTCGACGGCAAGCTTTTCGTGCGCGGCCGCGGCCCGGATGCGCTCCACGGCGGTCGGGCTCGCGTCGATCGCGACCACGCGGCAGCCGCGGCGTGCCGCCGCGATGCTGAGGTTACCGAGCCCGCAGCCATAGTCGAGCACGGTTCCGGCGATGTAGTCGAGCGCCAACTGCTCGAACGGGTTCAGCGCGAAGTCGGATTCCCTGACCTGGCGCTGGAATTGCGTGTCGAAGAAGGCAATCGGTTTTGGCATGTGCATTACCCACATTTAAAACCTTATTCCTCTCGAATCGTTTTTTCATTGCGCTGCATCAAACTTGCTGCGCCGGGCTGCCGCTTTCCCGTGTTAGGATTGCCGTCCCGGTGCGACCATCGGTTACCAGGAGGAGGGTTGCATGAATCCACAGCTCGGCAAACCGGATCGCGGCATACTCGGCACGGAGCACGCCCGGTCCGCGGCACTGGCGGCTCAATTTGAGCGAGTGCGCCTGCAAACCGAGCGCCTGGCACACCCGCTGTCGGCTGAAGATTGCGCGCTGCAGTCGATGCCCGACGCGAGCCCCGTCAAATGGCATCTCGCGCATACCGCCTGGTTTTTCGAGACTTTTATTCTCGAGCCGGCGGTCCCCGGCTACCGGCTGTTCCATCCGCAGTTCCGCGTGCTGTTCAACTCCTATTACGTCGCGCTCGGCACGCGCCATCCACGTCCCGAGCGCGGCCTGCTGTCGCGCCCGTCGCTCGACGAGGTGCTGGCTTACCGCCGTCACGTCGATGAGCGCATGGCGCTGCTGTTTGCCGGCGCGGCGCTGCCGCCGGAACTATGCGGACTGATCGAGCTTGGCATCCATCACGAGCAGCAGCACCAGGAGTTGGTGCTTACCGACCTCAAGCACCTGCTGTCGCGCAATCCGCTCAAGCCCGCGTATGCTGAACCCGCCGCCGCAATCACGACGCCATTCGCGCCGCTGGCATGGATCAGCGTGCCCGAAGGCATCCGCCAGATCGGCCACGGTGGCGACGGCTTCTGCTTCGACAACGAGCAGCCGCGTCACCGCGTGTTCATCGATGCGTTCGAAATCGCGTCGCGCCCGGTCACCAATGGTGAATATGCCGAGTTCATCGCCGCCGGCGGCTATCAAAGGCCCGAGTTGTGGTTGTCCGAGGGCTGGGACGTCAAAACCGCGCAAGGCTGGAACGTACCACTGTATTGGGAAGCGGACGGCGGGAGTTGGCAGGTATTCACGCTCCATGGCACGCAACCTCTCGCGCCCACGGCGCCGGTGTGCCACGTCAGTTTTTTCGAGGCCGACGCTTATGCGCGCTGGGCGCAGGCGCGGCTGCCGACCGAAGCGGAATGGGAAACGCTGGCGGCGCCACTGCCGGTCACCGGCAATTTCCTCGAGGATGACCGCTTTCAGCCGGCACCGCCGGGCGCGCAGCAGCAGAGTACTGCCCCAACCCAAGTCTACGGTGATGTGTGGGAATGGACGCGCAGTTCGTACGGGCCGTATCCTGGCTTTCGCCTTGCTCCCGGCGCGGTCGGAGAATACAACGGCAAGTTCATGTCCAACCAGTACGTGTTGCGAGGCGGCTCGTGCGCGACGCCGGCATCGCACATTCGCGCCAGTTATCGCAACTTTTTCCCCGCCCCCGCGCGCTGGCAGTTCAGCGGCATCCGCCTCGCGCGCGACATTCGGTAACCCAAAAAAACGGCGCCGCACGCGGCGCCGTTTATCCCTGAGCGGCTGCCTGTTGTTACGCGGTTTTCAGCGCGGCGAAGACCTTGTCGGGCGTGAATGGCACCGAGCGCAGCCGCACACCGAGCGCGTCATGGATTGCATTCGCGATCGCCGAGGGCACCACTGCGGCCGTCGGCTCGCCGGCGCCCCACGGCCGCTCGCGCGGGCGGTCGATCATATCCATCACCACCTCGGGCACGTCCGGGAAGGTCAGGATCGGGTAGCTTTTCCAGTCGACGCTGGTCACCGCCGAGCGGCTGAACTGCAGGTCCTCGAGCAGCGCTTTTGCCTGCATGATCATGCCGTTAATGCAGTAGCCGCACTGCACCGCCTGCTCGTCGATGAACGCCTGCTGCAGCGGATGCGGTTTCGCCGGCGTGCCNNTCGTTTCTGAGGGCATACAGCAACGGCATTGGGGGGTCGTCGGCCGTGACGGTCGCCTATTTCAACGCCGCAAAGCAGCATGAAAAAAAGGGGAGGGAAGGGGGGCGTGACCCCGGGTTCCCGGGTCGGGCGCCGGGCAGATTTTCTCTCGAAGATTGCACCACAAACGCCAAGTTTGGATTACAATCATCTCAACCCAATTTTTGGGTGATATATTCGTGTCTTAAAGTGTCTTAAAGGAGAGAAGACGATGGCCGCAAAAAAGAAAGCTAGCAAGAAACCCGCGAAGAAAAAATCCACACGTAAACCAAGCGCCGCGTTCATGAGGCCGATGCAGATTTCTGCTGCACTCGGCGCAGTGATTGGCAACGGTCCGTTTCCGCGCACCGAGGTCACCAAGAAATTGTGGGCCTACATCAAGCGCAACGGATTGCAGGACAGCAAGAACCGCCGCAACATCAATGCCGACGACAAGCTGATCGGAGTGTTTGGCGGCAAGAAGCAGGTGTCGATGTTCGAAATGACCAAACTGGTCAGCAAGCACCTGAAATAAGCATTGCCGCGGCTCGCGCGACGAGTCGCGATACAGCACCAAAACCAACGGCTGGCTGCCGCGCAATGCGGCAGCCGGCCGTTGGTTTTTTTCAGCCGGTAACTACTGCAGGGATTGCAGCGCGGCGATGCGCTCCACGAGCGGCGGATGCGTCGAGAACAGCGCCATGAAGCCCGGCTGGTTGCTGATTCCCGCAGAGGCAATCGATTGCGGCAGCGCTCCCGGTTCGAGCCCGCCGAGCCGCGTCAGCGCATCAATCATCGGACGGCTGGTGCCGAGCAATTGCGCCGAGCCGGCGTCGGCGCGGAACTCGCGCCAGCGCGAAAACCAGGCGACGATCAGCGATGCCAGCACCCCGAACACGATCTGGCACACGATCACCGTGATGTAGTAGCCGGGGCCGATGTCGCGCTCCGTCTTGAACACCGTCCTATCAACGATGTATCCGACGATGCGCGAGAGAAACACGACGAAGGTGTTGACCACGCCCTGGATCAGCGTCAGCGTTACCATGTCCCCGTTGGTAACGTGCGAAATCTCGTGGCCGAGTACGGCTTCGACTTCTTCCCTGTTCATCGACTGCAGCAGCCCGCTGGAAACCGCGACCAGCGCCGAGTTCTTGAACGCGCCAGTGGCGAACGCATTAGGCTCGCCTTCATACAACGCGACTTCCGGCATGCCGATGCCGGCTTTGTCGGCGAGCCCGTGCACCGTATCCACCAGCCAGCGCTGTTCCGGGCCTTCGGAACCGTCGATAACCTGCGCGCGGGTCGACCACTTCGCCATCGGCTTCGACATCAACAGCGAAATAAACGAGCCGCCGAAGCCGACGACCAGCGAAAACACGAGCAGCGCGCCGACGTTGATGCCGCTTTCGGTCAGGAAACGGTCGACGCCCAGCACGCTCAGTACCACCGACAGCACCAGCATCACCGCGAGGTTGGTGAGCAGGAACAACACAATTCGTTTCATTGGGGGATTCTCCTGGAATCAGCAGTGCGCGAACTTCTGGAACGTATGCGCGTCCTCGCGCACGCCGCCGAGATTTACGCCGAACGTCCAGGTGACCTCGCCCACATAGAGATCTCCGCGCGAGTCCACGCACACGGTGTGCGGGGCAACGAAGTTCCCCGGGGCCTCCCGGTCTGCGCTGCACCAGTGAAGGAGCAGGTTGCCCGAGAGATCCAGGACCCGCACACCGCCCGGCAGGTCATATTTGATCCGGCCGTTAGTGAACGACTCCTGGCCGGTCCGCCACCACAGCTCCGATACGTACACGCGGCCGTTCTTGTCGAAAGCGATGTCCGTGGGCCGCTGGACGTGGGTCCACATGTCGAGGAGTTGGCCGTCACGGGAGTAGATGTGGATCCGGTCGTTCTCGCGGTCGGCCACGAAGACACGGTTGTCAGGCGAGATCCCGATTCCGTGCGGCAGGTGGAACTGGCCGGGACCCGTCCCGGGCTCACCCCAGGACTGGATGAGCTTCCCGTCAGCGGCGAAGCGGTGCACCCGGGCATTGCCGTATCCGTCGCAGACATACAGCTCTCCGTTGGAGGCGACGCAGATATCGGTCGGCCGATTAAAAGGCGGCCCGCCGCGCTTGATGCTGGCGAGTCGCTTGCCGTCATAGCCTGTGTCAGACGGCTTGCCGGAGGTGCCGATCAGCATCACCTGCTTCCCCTCAGGGGTGAATTTGCGCACGGTATGGTCGCCATCGTCCACTGAGTACACCATGTCGTCCGGCCCGACTGCGATTCCGTGCGTGCGAGGAGTAAAGAACTCCTCGCCCCAGGAACGCAGGAAGTTGCCGTTCCGGTCATAAACGAGAATCCGGGATTGCTGGCGCGTCATCAGGTAAACATTGTCCTTGGAGTCGACCGCTACCCCGTCCACGTCCTTGTGAGTGTACCCGGATGGCAGCTTCTCCCACCCTTCAATCACCTTGAATCCTGGAACTGCCTTCGTTGCCATATGCTTCCCCTTTCGCTTCAAGCAAAAATCACTAGGATTCAGTCGAACTGGCAAGCTCCGGGACCGCCGGGGTGGCCGCAGCTTTCGCACGACTCCGGCATCTCGCTGCCGGTTGCCGTGGAACCCGTGACCGCAGCGAAAACGGACAGCTTCTTCCGTAGTTCAGTACTGTGACACGCTGGACACTCGGGCGCATGAGACGATGCGCGCACCAAAGTTTCAAACTCTTTTCCGCAGGAACTACAGGCGTATTCAAATATTGGCATGATGTCGATGCTCCGGTGAATTCATCTGACGAGCAGCCTGTCGGACTTAACAGTCTGACAGGCTGCTAAAAGCAAAACCGGCTGACTATTCATACAAAACTCAATCGAAGCGGTCGAACCTGGGGAAAAGCGCGGGTAAATTCGCATCACTGTTATCCTTTTCTCCATTTCTCCATTTCTACTAGCGCTGGTTTTGCATTTGGAGTTTGTCGAGGCAAAGCCCGACAAACTCCTACTCAAGCGTTCTTGGCGCTGTATTTCTTATACCTCGGCAGCAGTCGTTTGGGCGGCTTGAACGCGTCGCGCCGGAATGGATCGCCGAGTTCCTGCGTCAGCACCAGGTTGATCACGGTAGGCTTATTCGAACGCACGGCGCTGCGCAGCGCGTCTTCGACCTCGTCGACGCGGCCGACCGTAATGCCCTGCGCGCCCATCGCCTTCGCCACGTCGGCGAAATTCGGGTTTTTGAGGTTGGTGCCGAGAAAGCGGTTGTCGAAATAATCGACCTGGTTCTTCTTCTCAGCGCCCCACTGGCCGTTATTGAACACCACCGCGATTGCAGGGATGTCCTCGCGCACGCAGGTCATGACTTCCGCAAGACTCATGCCCCACGCGCCGTCGCCAACATAGGCAATCGCCGGCCGGTCGGGGCAGCCGACTTTGGCGCCGATCGCCGCCGGATAGGCATAGCCGCAGTTGCCCCACGCCATCGCGGCGAGAAATGACGGCGCCTGATCGAAATGCAGATACGAATTCGACACCGACGACACGTTGCCGATGTCGGTGGACACGATCGCGTTTTTCGGTTTGGCGCGAGCGAGCGCGGCGAGCGCCTGACGCGGGCCGATGCTTGTCTCTTCGTTCGGCGACGGCCATTTCGCGAGTTCCTCCGCCCACGCTTCCTTTTCCTTGCGCGCCTCGATGAGCCGTGCTTTGTTCGGTGTCATTTTGCCAAGTGCTTTCAAGCGCTCAAGCAGTTCGATCGCAGCATGCTTGGCGTCGCCGCAGATGCCGATCGAAATCTTCTTCACCAGCCCGAGCATGCGCGGATTGCTGTCGATCTGGATGATCTTGGCATCCTTAGGCCAGTAGTCGAAACCATACTGCGGCAGTGTGCCGAACGGGCCGAGGCGCGAACCGAGCGCGAGCACCACGTCGGCCTTGTTGATGAGTCGCATCGCCGCTTTCGATCCCATGTAGCCGAGCGGGCCGCAGGCGAGCGCGTGGCTCACCGGAAACGAATCGTTGTGCAGATACGAGTTCACCACCGGCGCGGTCAGATATTCGGCGAGCGCGACGCACTCCTTGATGCCGTTTGCCATCACCACGCCGCCGCCCGACAGGATCACCGGAGATTTCGCCTTGGCGAGCAGCGCCGCCGCAGCGTCGAGCGATTCGGAGCCGCCGGCTGACCCTTCGATGCGTATCGGTTTCGGAATCTCGACTTCGATATCGCCGTAGAAATAATCGCGCGGAATGTTGAGCTGCACCGGCCCGCGTTCCTGCATCGCGACGTCGAATGCGCGCGAGGTGAGTTCCGCCATGCGGCTCGGCGCGTTGACGTGTACCTGCCATTTGGTGATCTTGGAGAATATCGGCATCTGCTCGGTTTCCTGAAACCCGCCCAGCCCCATCGTCAGACTGCCGGATTCGGGCGTGATGCACACCACCGGCGAATGCGCCCAGTAAGCGGCGGCGATCGCGGTCACGAAATTGGTGATGCCGGGGCCGTTCTGCCCGATGCATACGCCGTGCTTACCGGTGACGCGCGCGTAACCATCGGCCATGTGCGCGGCGTTTTGCTCGTGCGAGACGGAAACGAAGCGGATGCCCGCAGCCGGAAACAGGTCGTGCGCATCCATGTAGGCCGAGCCAACGATGCCGAACGTGTCTGTCACGCCCTGCGCGCGCAGCGTTTCAACGAACGCCTCCGACGGCGTCATGCGTTGCTTGCCCGAGAGCGCGAGGCTCTTGAGCTCTGTCATCGTGGTCATGGGTTCCCCTCTGCGATATGGTGAGAAATTGAGCGGCTGCGCCCTTTAGTTTAGCCCGCTTTGCGCCCTGTTGGAAGCGCATACATCGCTCAAGTTCGACAGGATGCTAGCCCGCGAAAAATATGTCGCGGTAAGCGGTGTAAATCGACGCCACCATGACCGGCACCAACACCAAGAATCCCAGACCGAACGGTATCGCGGCAATCATGCTCAGCGCCAGCAGGATCACGCTGTAAAGCAGGAAGGGAATGGCGTTCTTCAGGCAGGCCGAGAAACTCGCTTTCATCGCTTCGACCGGCTTCAGCTCGTGAAACACGACTAACGCCGGCGCGAACCACAGCGCCATGTAGAGCGGGATGCTGAGCGAGAGCACTACCAGCACGGCCAGCACGAAGGACAGACCGACCGCGGCGAAGCTCGCCAGATCAGCGCCGCCGCGCATGATTGCCAGGAAGCTGCCGCCGCCCATGATCAGCATCGCTGGAATCAGAATGATCACCCACGCCACCAACGCCAACAACCCGAGCACCACCAGGTTGCTGGTGTTCTGCTTGAACCCCGCGAACACGTGTCCGACTTCGAAGTTCTCGCCGGAATCAAGCGCGCGGCAGCCGAGCATGATGCCGCCCGCGAAGACCTGCAGCAGCAGCATGTTGGCAAGCCCGCCGATCACCGGCACCAGACTGATCAATATCGAACACAGCAGCACCACAATCACCATCAGGATCCAGATGCCGGGCTGCTTTTTAAACAGCGCAAAGCCGGACGCGATCCATTCCCATCCGCGGCCTGCATCGACTGCACGGCCACCGGCGATGAAATTTCCCGCTTTGGCTGCAGCGGTGCCGGCGGCCGGCGATTCAGGGGGGGTGTAGGGATTCATTTCACTCATCATGGCTCTCCCCGCACATTCGGTTGGCATGCATGCACTGGCACTGGCATTTGTCGTAGTTTAATCCCGATGTCATGACAAATCCAAAAAGCTTCCAGCTTACCAATAAGCCATCGCGCCACGGAAGAGCTCCCGCAAATCATCACGAGTCACCTCGCGCGGCGCATTCCTGAGCACGCGTTGCTGCGGCCAGGTCCCCTCCACCAGCGCATCCAGATCGCGCTCGGAGAATCCGATCGAGGTCAATCCGCCGGGAAATTTCGTTGCCCGCATGAACTTGATGATTTGTCCCGACAGCGCCTCACCCGAGTCTTTCGGGGCCGCGCCGCGCACGTCCGCGCCAAGACGGCGCGCGGCATCGAGGTGTCGGTCCGGGCACGCTGCCGCGGTGAAGCGATAGACCGATGGCGCATTAAGAACCACCGACATGCCGTGTGGCACGAACGGCTCGTGCTGCGGATAATGCGGCGCGTGGTACTCGCGCACCAGGCCCGATACCGCGTACGACATGCCATGCGGCAGATGACAGCCGGCGTTGCCGAACGCGATGCCGGCGAGCGTCGCCGCATACATCATCTCGGCGCGCGCTTCGCTGTCGGACGCATCGTTTACGGCGCGCACCAGGTATTTGCCGATCAGACCCAGCGCTTCGAACGCCACCGTGTCGCTGAACGGATTAGCTCCTTGGGACAGCGGGCGCAGGCTCGGCCGCGGCGGACGCGCACGCCGCGCGTACGACACGCCGGTCAGCGTTTCGAGCGCGTGCGACATCGCATCGAAGCCGGTCGACGCGACGATGGTTGACGGCAGCGTGCGCGCGATTTCCGGGTCGATCAGCCCGGTGGTCGGTTTCAACCGCCGCGACTGGATGCCGGTCTTGGATTTTATCGCGAGCAGATCGAAGATCGCGACGCCGGTCGCTTCCGAACCGGTACCGGAAGTCGTCGGGCACGCGATGTGCGGCTTGAGCGACCCCGGTATCGGCTTGCCGGCGCCGATCGGCGCATTCACGTAGGTAAGGAAATCAGCGGGATAAGTCGAATACAGATTCGCCGCTTTGCACGTATCCATCACCGAGCCGCCACCCACCGAAATGAAGCCGTCGAATTTGCCTTCGACCGCAAAGCGCGTTGCGGCTTTGAACGACTCGTCGGTCGGCTCGACTTTCACTTCGTCGTAAATCGCATAATCGATGCCGGCCGCGTCGAGCGAACTCGTCACGGTTTCGATCGGCGGCAGTTTGCGCACGCCTTTATCCGTGTAGATCCCGACTTTCATCATGCCCAGAGCCTTCGCCTGGTCGCCCGCTTCCTTCAGGCAACCGGCGCCGAACGTCAGGGTCGATGCGTCGATGGTAAAAGCGTTGTCGCCATCAGTAGTCTGCGCGAAATAATGATGACAACAGCCCATCGTCTCCCCCGGTGAGTTCGTTCTCTACTATACGCGAGCCTTGCACTGCCGCAAGCGCCCGCAGCCGCGCGCCGTTCTCGCAGGCGCAATGGGCGGTACAATACGCGGCAGGCAGGAACAGGCAATATGAAATGAACAAAAATTCATCATTCATCACTCATCACTCGTCACTGTATTGCCAGCATGCCCGGACTTGAATCGCTGTCACTGACCGTACTGTTGTGGATTGTCGCGGTAATGGCGCTTGCCGGGCTGGTCCAGGGCGCGCTCGGATTCGGTTTTCCTTTCGTTGCCACTCCGCTGGTGGCGATGGCAAGCGACATGCGCACGGCGATCATCATGGTGTTACTGCCCACTATAGCAACGAATCTCATCAACACCGTTACCGGCGGCCCGCTGCGTCCGGTACTGGCGCGCTTCTGGACGATGCCAATCTACGCGATGGTCGGCTCGTTCGCCGGTACCTGGCTGTTCATCATCACGCCGGGCACGCCTTATTCATTGTTGCTCGCGCTCATCATCATTGGCTATCTCAATCTCGACCGCATCAGCCGGGGTGACTGGCCGCTGGTGCGGCGGCATGAACGCGTGTTCGCGCCGCTCGCCGGCGTGGCCGGCGGCATTTTCGAGGGTACGGTCAACGTTGCCGTGCCCCCACTCATCATTTTCTACCTCGCGCTCGAACTGACACCGGCAATGCTGGTGCAGGCGCTCAACATCTGCTTCCTGGTGGGCAAATCGACGCAATTCGCCGTGCTGACGGCGCGCGGCGGGGTCACCGCGGCACAGTGACTCTCGACATTGCCGTTAGTGCTGATCGGCATGGCGGGGTTTCTGGCGGGCGCGCGCGTGCGCAATCGCATCGATGCGCTACGGTTTCGCGTGTGGGTAAAGCGGGCGCTGCTGGTGATTGCGCTGGCGCTGCTCGCTCAGTACGCGTATCAGCAACTCGCCGGAGCGGCTTGATCAAAAAAAACGGCCACCGGTCGGTAGCCGCCGGGGTTTGCGCAAGCGCGGGCTACGCCCGCGCCTTACTGGACAACATCTTCTGCAATTCGCCGCTCTGGTACATCTCAGCCAGGATATCCGAGCCGCCGACGAATTCGCCGTTCACGTACAACTGAGGGATCGTCGGCCAGTTCGCGAATTGCTTAATGCCCTGACGGATATCGGGATTCTCGAGCACGTCGACCGAATAAAAATCCTCGACGCCGCATGCGCGCAGGATGCCGACGGTATTGGCGGAAAAGCCGCACTGCGGAAAGTCAGGCGAGCCTTTCATATACAGCACAATCCGGTTCTTACTGATCTGATCCCTTATAACATCTTGAATGTCCATGCTTTCTCCTGAATACCTGAGTAAATTAATAGAGTATTCTACCGATTGCTGCGCATCGGTGTCAAGGCGAGGTGACCGCGACAACTTCGATCGACACACTCATGAGAAATCTCTTAATTGTCCGCCGCTGACCCGCTCGATCCCCGCCAAGTCGGTGCGTGAGAACACCTCGCTAAAGCCGGCGTGTGCGAGCAATGCACGGCAATGCGCTGCCTGGTCACCGCCATGCTCAAACGCGAGCCAGGCACCGCTGCTGAGGTATTGCGGCGCTGATGCGATTATCAAGCGGATACAGTCAAGGCCATCGCTGCCGGCGGCAAGCGCTGCTGCCGGCTCGAAGCGCAGGTCGCCTTGCCTAAGGTGCGGGTCGCCGGCGGCAACATAAGGCGGATTGGATACGATCAGGTCAAACCGCTGACCCGCGAGCGCGCTGAACCAATCGCTTGCCGTGAGTTCGAGATTGGTCACGGCGTGCCGCTCTGCGTTGTCGCGCGCGACCGCCAGCGCCGCAGTGCTGCGGTCGACCGCAACGACACGCGCCTGCGGCCGGTGTTTAGCGATACTGATTGCGATGCAGCCGCTGCCGGCGCCGAGATCGAGCACGCGCTGCGCGCTGTCCGGCGCAATGCGCTCAAGCGCGAATTGAACCAGCGCCTCGGTTTCCGGCCGCGGAATGAGCACCGCCGGCGTGACTTTGAACTCAAGACTGAAAAACTCTCGCGCGCCGACGATGTAAGCGACCGGCTCCCCCGCGCTGCGGCGTGCAGCCAGCGCAGCACATAACTCGCTCTGCGCGTCAGTCAGCACCTGAGCGGAATGCGCGATCAGGTAAGCGTCACTCACGCCGAGCGCATGGCGCAGCAGCGCGCGGGCGTCGACGGGGTCAAGCCGCACCGCGACAAGCGCCTGACCGATAGTATGATTCACGGCTGAAACCGGCGCAGCACGCCCGCTGCGCAACGCAGTCAGGCGGCCTGAGTTTCTTCGCTGAGCAGCGAAAGCTGCTCGGTCTGGTGCTCGGCGCTCAGCGCGGAAGTCAGATCGAACAGGTCGCCGTCCATGATGGCGCCGATCTTGTAGAGCGTGAGATTGATGCGGTGATCGGTGACGCGACCCTGCGGAAAGTTGTAGGTGCGGATGCGCTCAGAGCGGTCGCCGCTGCCGATCAATGACTTGCGCGTCGCCGCCGTTTTTTGCTGCTGATCGCGGATCTGCTTGTCTTTGATGCGAGCGGCGAGCACCGAGAGCGCGCGCGCCTTGTTCTTGTGCTGCGAGCGGTCGTCCTGGCATTCGACAACGATCCCCGTCGGCAAATGCGTGACGCGGATCGCGGAATCGGTCTTGTTCACATGCTGCCCGCCGGCGCCGGAAGCGCGATAAGTGTCGATGCGCAGCTCCGCGGGATTCAACACGACGGCGGCGATTTCGTCGGCTTCCGGCATTACCGCAACGGTGCACGCCGAGGTATGGATGCGTCCCTGCGTTTCGGTCGCCGGCACGCGTTGCACGCGATGAGCGCCGGACTCGAACTTGAGCTTCGAGTACGCGCCCCGCCCGATAATCTTGGCGATGATTTCCTTGTAGCCGCCGTGCTCGCCCGGGCTCTGTGAAATCACCTCGACCTGCCATTTGTTGCGTTCCGCAAAGCGCGCATACATGCGGAACAGATCGCCGGAAAACAGCGCCGATTCGTCGCCGCCGGTACCGGCGCGGATTTCGAGAAAAATGTTGCGATCGTCGTTCGGGTCTGTCGGCAGCAGCTGTTGCTGCAGTTCGGCTTCGATCTGCGCCAGGCGCTGGCGGGTGTCGCGGATTTCGGCCTCGGCGAACTCGCGCATCGCGGGGTCGGTGGCCATCTCCTGCGCGGCCTGGATGTCTTCCTCGCTCTTGCGGTACGACTGATAAAGTTTGACCACCGGCGCGATTTCTGCGTGCTCGCGCGTCAGCCTGCGATAGTTCTCCATGTTGGCGGTGACGTTTTCCGAACTCAGCAGTTGATTGAGTTCGTCGAGGCGGAGCGTCAACTGCGCCAGCTTTCCCGCAATGCTGCTCTTCATTCGGAGCGCTTCAGCTGGTAGAGCCGCCGGAGCATGGTCACCAGCTGTTCGCGGTCATCGTCGTTGGCGTGATTGAGCGCATGCGTCGGCCCGTGCAGCAATTTGTTGGTGAGCGAATAACTCAGATGCTCGAGCACTTTCTGCACGTCGTCGCCGCGCGCGAGCCGCCGCTGCGCGCGCTCGACTTCGTGCCGGCGCGCGCGCTCGGCGTCGTCGCGCAGCGCGCGGATCGTCGGCACCAGCTCGCGGTTTTCGAGCCACTGCATGAAATCGCCGACCTGGGTCTCGATGATGACTTCGGCCTGGGCGACTGCCGATTCGCGCAGGTCGAGGCCTTCGCGCGCGATATTGCCGAGATCATCGACAGTGTAAAGGAACACATCGTCGAGCGCGCCGACTTCGGCTTCGACATCGCGCGGCACGGCGAGGTCGATGATCAAGAACGGCCGATGCTTGCGCGCGCGCAGCGCGCTTTCAACCAGGCCCTTGCCGATGATCGGCAGCGTGCTCGCGGTGCAGGAAACAATAATGTCGTGCACCGCCAGCTGCGATGTAAGCTCGTTCAACGTGATGGCGCGGCCGCGGAAACGCTCGGCGAGATGCTGCGCGCGCTCCAGCGTGCGGTTGGCGAACGTCACGTAGCGCGGGTGCCGCGCGGCAAAGTGGGTCGCGGTGAGCTCTATCATTTCGCCGGCGCCGATAAAGAGCGCGCTCTGCTCGCCGATGCTCGGATAGATGCGCTCGGCGAGGCGCACTGCGGCGGAGGCCATCGACACCGTGCTGGTCCCGATCTCGGTCTCCGAGCGCACCGCCTTCGCGACTGAAAACGTGCGTTGAAATAATTTGTTCAACAGCAGGCCGAGCGTGCCGGCCGATTCGGCCGCGCGCACCGCGTCCTTGAACTGGCCGAGTATCTGCGGCTCGCCGAGCACCATCGAATCGAGCCCGCTCGCGACACGGAAGGCGTGCTTGACCGCACTTTGCTGCGGCAACTTGTAGAGATGGGGCTCGAGATGCTGCGCTTTGAGCTTGTGGTAATCGGCGAGCCAGTGCATCGCCTGCCACGGTTCCGCCGTATGGCAATAGACTTCGGTGCGGTTACAGGTCGAGATGATCGCGGCTTCCTTGACCGGGTGGCGGTCGACCAGGTCGCGCAGCGCCTGCACCAGATTTTCGGCGTGAAAAACCACCTGCTCGCGCAGCGATAGCGGCGCGGTCTGATGGTTGATGCCAAAAGCAAATAGCTGCATGAGTTCAGCCCTTTGACGGATCCTATATTATAGCCGCCACAGGCAGCCAACAACGGCGAAAGCCGGTGCCCGCGTCAAATCTGACGCCAGGCCCCGGGGCCAGATTGGCTGGAAACCGTCCCAAAAGCCCGCGAAAACCGATGAAACCGCACTAGCGACAGGCTTCTGGTAACGGCGTGTGCGCTGGCACCTGAAACGGCGTAAGATCAGAACCAATATTGATTCGTCATGCGTCTTCACTCATGTCATGCTGCGTATTCCGTTGATTATCTTGTTCGCGTGGCTGTCCGCCGCAACCGCGGCGCAGGCGCAGGGTTTCAAATTCTCCAACGAGGACCCGGCGGACCAGGCGGCGGAGGCCGAGCGTCAGGCAAAGGTACAGTCGCTGCTTGCGACGCCTTGCCGGGACAAGATCAAGAACCAGAAAATCATGGTGCTGATCGGCGAGGACCGGGACGGCGTCATCTTCGCAAGCCAAGCTTCATATAGCCCGCATTTCAATGCGATCAACGAGCGCTTGCAGTCCCTGGGCCTCAAGACCTACACCCAGGAGCAGATCCGCAAACAGATTGCGCAGGCCGAAATCGACGCCTATTTCAGGAATGACCCGGACGCGGCGATCAGCGCCTCGAAACGCCTTGCGGCACAGTACATTTTGCGCGGAGTGATCGCGACGCAGGCCGACCGCAACCCAATCGTCAACGTCAATCAGGTGAGTATCAGCATGAACTTCACGTTGACGGGAGCGAACGGCAGGATGATTTCCCAAGCCGGCGCCAGGAATGAAAGCTATGCCGGCCGCGACATCATGGACATGGCGCTCACGTTGATCAACGAGCGGGCCGACGAGGTTGTCGCGCAGTTGTACAATGACTATTGCCAGAAGGCCGGCGCCCGATAGCCGGCGGTGAGAAGCCGAAAGAAACGACTTTACATGAAGGAGAAAAGCATGAAGATGATGCGATCCATTCCGTTCAAATACGCCGCGATCACGGCGATATTCGCTCTCGCCGCGGTGGGCGGCAAGGTTTTCGCGCAACCAACCTTCGGCAATCCGTCGCCGACGGCCGGCAGCGAAACGTCGCAGAAGGCCAACGCCGCAGCCGATGCCGCCGCCTACAGAGAGGTCGAATATGTCAACAAGGGCACGAAAGGCCCGGCGCTGGTAGTCATTCCCGGTGAAATAAAGAGCAACAACGCCACCTTTACGCAAAGGTTCCTCCCCAATAACATCGCGGACTTCGGCGAGATCGAACTGTCGCAGGCGAACTTTACGGTACTCGAGCGCAGCAACCTCGGCAACCTGTTGCAGGAGATCTCGCTCGCCTACAACATGGGTGACGTCGACAAGGCGCGTAAGACCATGCAAGTCGGCAAGCTCAGGACGACCCAGTGGATCGTCAAATTCGATATTCTCAAGGCCGAACAGATCGCCGAAAATAAAGAAGGCTTCGACGGCCGGGCGATTGGCGGCATAATGGGCATGTTCGGCGGGCTTGGCGGGTCGGTCGCGGGCCAAGTTACAGGCTCGGTGCAAAACCGGGACTCGACCGGGGTGTGGCTGATCGGCATGCGCTACAAGATCATGGACGCCAACACCACCGAGCAGGTCGCCCAGGGTTATAAGGAACTAAAAATGGAAGTGGGCGCGAAGCAGACCAGCGTCCTGGGCGTGTCGCAGAGCGCCAAAGGCGGGGTCGGGCTGGACACCATGGTGCAGCGCCTGGTGCAGACCGCTGTTTACGAAATCGATTCGAAATACAAGTAACGTCGTTCCGTCAGCATTGCTGACGGAGTGGCTGCGCGCCCCGTATGGATCGGCGCGCAGTTCTTGTGAGCCGTCCTAGCTGCGCGCTTTCGGGGAACCGATATGTCCGGACTGACCAAACTCGGGAAGTACGAAATCCGGCGCGAACTCGGCAAGGGCGCGATGGGGGTCGTCTATGAAGGCTTCGACCCCGTGATCGAGCGCACCGTGGCGATCAAGACTATACGCTCGGAGCAACTGGAAAAATCGCAGGCAGTGGAAATTCTCGCGCGCTTCAAGCGCGAAGCCCAGGCCGCGGGCCGGCTCAATCATCCGAACATCGTCGCGATTTACGATTATGACGAAGTCGTCGCCGAAGGCGATCGTACGTCCTCCGAAGGCGAAAGCGATCGCGTTGCGTTCATCGCCATGGAGTTCATCAAGGGCCGCGAACTCAAGGACTATTTCGATGCCAACCAGCGTTTCGTCCTGAAGGAGATCGAACGCATCATGGGCGAGTTGCTCGACGCGCTCAACCATGCGCATACACACGGCGTAGTCCACCGCGACATGAAGCCGGCCAACGTCATCCTGCTCGCCGACGGCAGAGTCAAGGTCGCGGACTTCGGCATCGCGCGTATCGAGACCTCGGAGCTGACCCAGGCCGGCACCGTCCTGGGCACGCCGTCTTACATGTCGCCGGAACAGTTCCTTGGCCAGCCGGTGGATGGCCGTAGCGACCTCTTTTCCTGCGGCGTAATGCTATATCAGTTCCTGACCGGAGAAAAACCGTTCACCGGCACGGTGACCACCATCATGCACAAAGTGTTGAAGGAGGAGCCGCTGCCGCCGTCGATGCTGAACGTGACGCTACCGCCAACCTGGGACGCTGTGGTGAAAAAGGCGATGGCCAAGAACCCGGCGGAACGCTACCAAACCGCGGCGGAGTTTGCGGCGGCGATCAAGGCGGCAGTCGCCAGCCAAAGTGGCGATCAAACCTTCGTCAATCTCAATGCGGATGCGGTCGCCGTCAACGATGCGACGGTCGTCAACCGGACCATCCCTGCGGCTGCGGCGAGCGCGCCAGCCATTGCGGCGCCGAGCGCAACCGCCGCACCGACCCCGGTGTCGGCGTCAGCGCAGACGCCTGCGCCAGCCAGGACCCGTTTCAACACTGGTGTACTGGTTGGCGTAGCCGCGGCGATACTGGCCATCGTGGGTGGGGGAAGTTACCTGCTCTTGGGCAAGGACCGCGGCGCGGCGGCGCCGGTTGCACAGAGCGCGCCCCCAGCATCGGCGCCGCCGGCGAGCGTTGTGCCAGCGGCTGGCAGTGCGGCTGCCGCGGCCGATTCCCCCCAAGAGCCCGACACTATGGTTATTAGCGCTCTCGGCTTGGTCGATCCTAAGGACCCAAAATTTAACGGCGACCCGGCCGCGGCGCAGGCCGAAGCGCGCGCCGACGCCAAGCGGCAACTCATCGAAAAAGCGCTGGCCCTATACATCGACAAAAGCTCGCTCGACAAGAACTACGCGATGATCGAGCAAAAACTCCTGTCGCACTCGGGCGCGTTTATCAAGACCGTAATCCAGGAAGGGGCGCCGGCGACGGGCAAGGACGGCTTGATTGAGACCGATACGCGCGCAGTGGTCAAGGTGCGCGACGTGCAGAAGTCGCTCAATCAGATGTCCAAGGAAGAGCGTGTTGATTTCATCCGCAACAACGGCGACCCGAAAATCTCGATCCTGATGGCGATCCGCAACGCCGACACCGCGCAGGCCCTGCCCCCCGAGCGATCGCAGCTCGCCGAGAACGTGGTCAAGGAGAGGATCAAATCTTTCGGTTTTCGCGTCTGGTCAGCCGAAGGCGAAACAAATACCGGCCCGAACGCAAAGACGGCCGACTTTCAGATCCAGGGCGAAGTCAGGGTCAAACAGCTTTCGGCCAAGCTTGCGGCGTCCGGCATCACCATCACCAAGACCGTCCTGACTTCATGGACCGTCAAAGCGATCGACAAGGCGAGCGGGGAGGAAATCTTCCTGAATACCATCAGCCCCAAGGCGCAGAGCTGGGCCACCGAGGACCAGGCACTCGGTGAGATTGGCAAGCTGGTCGGCGATAAATTTTCCAAGAACTTTTTCCTGCAGTACTTCAATTTCGGCGCGCAGAAAATCAACCTCAACATCGCAGGATTGCCGGATGCCGGCAGCGCGCGGCTGTTGCTGCGCGAGCTGCGCAGCATCCGTCAGGTGCTGGACGTGCAACTTATGGCCGACTCGGGCAAGTTCCAATTGCAGCTGCCCGAAGGCAGCGCGACGGACATCATCCAGGAAGCCGTCGTCAAACCGCTGAATGCCAAGCTCGGGCAGAATTGCTTTGCGCTGGCCGGAGCGAGCAGTGCGGATGTCAATGTAAGCTTTTCCGGCGCCTGCGCGGAGGCAGCGGTGCGAGCCAAACTGGAGACCATCCCTCCGGCGGGGTTGTTAAGCGCGCCGGAGTTGCGCGGGAGGGCTTTGCTCAAGCCCGGCACGGCGAAAACCACGACCTGAGGGGAGCCAGCGTACCTCGCTTGCGGCTGGTTCGTGCTTACCGTTCCATTCGGGTTTAGCCGCGCACCGCAAAATCTACGGTCTCTTTGCTCGACTCGCCGATGCTGTGGCCGAACGCGATGCGTCCCTGGCCACGCAGCATCACCTCCTCGCGCCGCAGCGTGATCTCGGCTTCGCCGGCGAAAGTGACGAAGGTGCCGTTGGTGCTCTGATCGACCAGAAAGAATTTGTCACGCCGGCGCTCGATTCGGGCATGCACGCGCGAGGCCATGCGGTCCGCCACGACGACTTGGCAAGCCGCGTCGCGGCCGAGCAAGATGGTGGTGTTTGCCTGGTCCAGGATGAGTTCCCTGGCGCCATGGGTAACGCGGAGCTCGATCTGTATCGTCAGCGCCTTGATTGACGATGTCGCCATTGTGAGGTCGTCGCCACCTTGCCAGATGACTTCACAGACCTCGATATCATCGCCCTTGCCCTTGACCGACAGCGCCCCGATTTGCCGGGTCGAACTCCGCAACGCTGGCGACAGCCGCTCGACCGTCACCAAGGTGGTGATGATCTGCATGCCCTTGGCGAGCCCCGCCATGCGCGCCGCCATATTGACTGTGTCGCCGAAGACATCGCTACTTTCCTCGATCACTGGACCAACGTGAAAGCCGACCCGGATCGCGCGCTTTACGTTGGAGACCACAGGCAGAGCCGCTATCCTGAGCTGCATGTCGGTGGCGGCAAGATGGCCGCTATCGGCGTCCGGCAAAACGCACATGACCTCGTCGCCGATGGTCTTGATCACGCGCCCGGCATAGCGCGCTACGACACCCCGTATGATGCCTATGCACTCGTCAATCAGCGTCTTGGCCTGAGCGTCGCCCAATGTATCGTACAACTTGGTGCTGCCCGCGATGTCGGCGAACAGCACAGCCATTTCGGTTTGCGGCATTTCTCTGATAGCCTCAGTTTGGGTGTCGAGTCCAGCGTCAACCGAGTTCGCCAGCGATCAAACTCCGTCCGTCCGATACGCCATGGCCTCTCGGCCACGGCGCCTCTTGTCCCCGTGCAGAGGTCAGCCAATGCTAGGGCAAATTATTCGTGCCGGCAAGTAACGCTCGCGACAGGCAGGAAGTCCATAAGTTGGGCGCACAGAGTCTTGCCGGTGTTCATGGTGGCCTCCGTGAAAAAACCCGGAAGACTGCCAGAATCGGCATTCGTCGTTCAAATCGACACCACCCTTCATCGCTCGGAATCCCGCTCCAGTCGTGGCTTTCAGCAGTTCAACCATTCATTTAGCCGGACAGTAGTGTTATCTCATGTAGCTTGCGGGAACTTCGGGCTAGGCTCGGTGTTCGTTCTTGAGCAGCTCGCCGCGCGCCCACTTTTCAAGGTTGGAGAAGAATATCTCGGCGCCGCGGCGGACGTTGCCCGACGAGGCCGACGCGGTATGCGGCGTCAGAATCACGTTCGGCAGCGTCCACAGTGGAGATTCCGCCGGCAGCGGCTCTGTTTCGAACACGTCGAGGTGCGCGCAGCCGAGCTGGCCGCTTTTGAGCGCCGCGATCACCGCCGCCTCATCGGCCACGCCGCCGCGCGCGACGTTGATCAGTCCGGCACCCTTCTTCATCAACGCCAGCGTCTGCGTGTTGATGATGTATCGCGTCTCCTGGGTGAGCGGGCACGCGAGTAATACCCAGTCGCAGCGCGGCAGCAGCTTGGGCAGTTCCGACAGTGTGTGCATTTCGTGCACCGGATCCTCGGGTACGCGTAGCTTGCGGCGGATGCCGATCACGTGCATGCCCAGCGCTTGCGCGAACCGCGCAACCGGATTGCCGATGTTGCCCATGCCCACGATCACGATGGTCTGACCCCGCAAGTCGCGCGGCTGTGCCGCGCCGCGCACCGGCTCCCAGCGCTTGCGGTGCTGCGCATCCAGCCAGCGCGGAAACCCGCGACCCAGCATGAGCAGCGTAGTGATTGCCGTCTGCGCCACCGGCTCGCCGTCGCTGCCGGCCGAAGTGGTCAGCCTGACGCCACGCGCCAGCAGCAGCGGCACAAAGGCGAGCTGTTCGATGGCGGCGCTGTGGAAATGCGCCCATTTCAGATTCCTGGCCGCGATCAGTGTATCGACGAAGCTCCGGTAATGTTCGGAGAAGCGGATATCGCGTGTCTGCAGCGCCACTTCGATGCGATCGCAGTCGGCCTGCGCGAGCCGCGCCTGCGCGTCATCGGGCAGATGCACGATATCGAGCACAAGCCCGGCGCCCCGCGCAACCTCGTTCAGCTGTTGGCCGAAAGTCGCGACGAACCCTTTGGACAGCAACATTCCGGTCATCTCGCGAGTTCCCGTCCAGTGAGGCGTGAGGCGGGAGGATTACGGAGTCACAAGTCCAGCCCCGAACCGCTAATCTCCAATCCTCGGCCCGTAGTCCCTGGGGTTCTACTTCTTCTTGCCTTTGGCGAACAACTGGTCGAGCTTCCGCTCGTAGGCGTGGTAGTTCAGGTAATCGTAGAGCTCGTTGCGCGTCTGCATGGTGTCGAGCACGTTTTTCTGCGTGCCGTCCTTGCGGATCGCCTGAAAGACCTTGAGCGCGGCGGCATTCATCGCGCGAAACGCCGACAGCGGATACAGCACCATCGCCACGTCGACGCTTTTGAGTTCCGCCACCGTGAACAAGGGCGTTGCGCCGAACTCGGTAATGTTGGCGAGGATCGGCACTTTCACCGCGTCGGCGAATTTCTTATACATCGAAAGCTCGGTCATCGCTTCGGGAAAGATCATATCCGCGCCCGCCTCGACACATGCGCAAGCGCGGTCGATCGTCGCCTGAAAGCCTTCGACCGCGAGCGCGTCGGTGCGCGCCATTACCACGAAAGCGGGATCGGTCTTGGCGTCGACCGAAGCCTTTATGCGGTCGACCATTTCCTCGAGCGACACCAGTTCCTTGCCCGGGCGGTGGCCGCAGCGCTTGGCGCCGACCTGGTCCTCGATGTGCATGGCTGCCGCGCCGAACTTGATCAGCGATTTCACGGTGCGCGCGACGTTGAATGCACTCGAGCCGAAACCGGTGTCGACATCGACCAGCAGCGGCAAGTCGCTGGCATTGGTGATGCGCTGGATGTCGGTCAGCACGTCGTCGAGGTTGCTGATGCCCAGATCGGGGACCCCGAGCGAACCGGCGGCAACGCCGCCGCCCGACAGGTAAATGGCACGGTAGCCGACACGCTCAGCCATGCGCGCATGGTAGGCGTTGATGGTGCCCGCGATCTGCAGCGGTTTTTCGGCGGCGACGGCGGCGCGGAAACGCGCACCGGCGGAAGCAAGGCGCGACGCGCCCGATGACATATCGGTCATGACTGTCTCCTGAATCGGCTCTGAAAAATGTCCGCGGCGCTTCATGCGAAAACGCGGCGCGGCGAAATGAACGAGGGCAATTTTAGCGCAAGCGTTCCTCGCCGTGGCATAATCTCCACTCGGCATTCGAATAATTTCCCTCGGAAGCTTGGGCTGCCGCAGCACGTCAACCACACCAAACCCGATTCGATGGAACTCGTCATGGACGCTATCGTGGAGGTGAAAAAATGAAACTCTCAGCGCAATCGATCGCGGTCGCAGCCGGCCTCGCGATCGCCCCGTTGTCCGCGTCGGCGCAGCCCGCCAAGAATGTGCGCTTCCTCGTCGGCGCGCCGGCCGGCGGCAGCAACGACATTTTCGCGCGCGCCATCGGCCAGCGCCTCTCCGAAGCGCTCGGCCGGCCGGTGATCGTCGATAACCGCCCCGGCGCCTCGCAGATGATCGCCGCCGACCTCACGGCCAAGGCGCCGCCGGACGGCAATACGCTCTACATGACCTCGACCACTTACACCACGGGCGCTGCGCTGATGGCGAAACTGCCGTTCGACCCGATCAACGATCTCACCGGCATCACCATGATCGCGCGCGGGCCGATGGTGCTGGTGGTGCATCCGTCGGTGCCTGCGAAAAACGTCAAGGAGCTGATCGCGATTGCGCGCGCGCGGCCCGGCCAGCTCAACTACACCTCGTCTGGGATCGGCGGCATCAATCACTTCGGCGTCGAAGTGCTGAAATCGATGGCGAAGATCGACATGGTGCACGTGCCGCACAAGGGCATGGCGCCGGCGATCACCGACCTGATGGCGGGCCAAGTGCAGGTGTTACTCGTCAGCCTGACCGCGGTCGAAGCGCAAATGCATTCCGGACGCCTGCGCGCGATCGGCGTGAGCAGCCCGCAACGCTCCTCGTTTCTGCCGAACGTGCCGGCGATCGCCGAGACGCTGCCCGGCTACGACAACGATTTGTGGTGGGGCGTGTTCACCGCCGCCAAGGTGCCGAAGGCGGCCATCGACCGCTTCAACACCGAAATCCACAAGACGATGACGACTGACGAAATGAAAAGGCGCTTCGCCGATTTCGGCGCCGTCGCCGCGCCGACCACGCCCGACGGTTTCAACGTCATCGTGAAAAGCGAAATCGCCAAGTGGAGCAAGGTGATCAAGGACGCGAACATNNACCGATCCATGCTGCCGCAAAAACAATTCGAAACTGATGCTCGGTGCCCGCTCGACGGCGTGCGCATCGTCGATCTATCGCGCGTGGTCGCGGGCAATATGGTGAGCCTCGCGCTCGCCGACTTCGGCGCCGAGGTGATCAAGGTCGAAACACCCGACGGCGACGCGCTGCGCGACTGGCTGGTCAGTGGCATCGCGGCCAACTGGAAAGTTTACGCGCGCAATAAGAAAAGCGTGTGTCTCGACCTGCGCCGCGACGAAGGCAGGCAGATCGTGTTGAAGCTTGTTGCGACCGCGCAGGTGTTCATCGAGAACTTCCGTCCCGGCACGCTCGAGAAGATGGGGCTGGCGCCCGACATTCTGCTTGCAACAAATCCGAAACTTGTAATCGTGCGCGTGTCGGGCTGGGGGCAGGACGGGCCTTACCAGCACAAGCCGGGGTTCGGCACGCTGGCCGAGGGCATGTCGGGCTTCGCCGCNNGCCGGAATTTACGGCGCGATGGCGGTGATGATCGCACTGCGCCACGTCGAAGTCAGCGGCGGCCGAGGCCAGGTGATCGACCTGTCATTGTTCGACCCGCTGTTTTCGTGCCTGGGTCCGCAGGCCGCGAGCTACAAGGCAAGCGGCAAGGTGCGGCTGCGCACCGGCAGCCGCTCGACCACTGCCGCGCCGCGCAATGTGTATCGCACCCGGGACAACCAGTGGGTGTGCTTGTCGGCCTCCACGCAGGCGATGACCGAGCGCGTGTTCCACGCAATCGGCCGTCCGGATCTGATCGACAACCCGCGCTACAAGACCAATGCCGAGCGCGTAAAGAACGCCACTGAGCTCGACGCAATCATCGGGGCTTTCATGGCGCAGAAGACGCTCAAGGAAAATCTCGAGTTCTTCGATCGGACCGAAGTCACCGTCGGGCCGATTTACGACATTTCGCAAATCATCGAAGACCCCTACGTCAAGGCACGCGAAGTGGTGGTTGAACTGCCCGATGATGAGATGGGCACGATCCCGATGCATTGCGTGGTGCCGCGGCTGTCGGCAACGCCGGGCGCGATCCGCCTGCCGGCGCCGAAGCTCGGCGAGCATAATGACGAAGTTCTTGGCGCGCTCGGCCTGTCGGCTGCGGAAATCGCGCGGCTCAAGGCTGCGGGCGTGATTTCAACCGGAAAGAAGAAAAAAGGAGTGGCTGCGAAATGAAACGGAAACGCGAATTACCGGTGTGGCGTTCGCTGATGTACGTGCCGGTCAACGTCGACAAGTTCGTCGACAAGGCGCATACGCGCGGCGCCGACGTGATCCAGCTCGACCTCGAAGACAGTATTCCGCCTGCCGAGAAAGACAAAGCGCGCACGCTGGTCGGGCAGGCCGCGGCCAAAGTGCGGCGCAGCGGCGCTGACGTCGTGGTGCGCATCAACCGCCCGCTCTCGCTCGCCGTGCGCGACCTCGAGCACTCGATTTGCCCCGACGTCAACGGCATCGCCGTCACCAAGGTCGACAGCGCCTCACACGTTCGGCTCCTCGACGAACTGGTGTCGGAACTCGAGCAAAAACGCGGCATGAAGGCCGGTCATACCCGATTTATCGCCATGATCGAAACGGCGGACGCTTTCTTTCGCATTCATGAGATCGCGCACGCATGTCACCGCATCGTTGCCTGCAACATCGGCGGCGAGGACTTTGCGCTGGACTGCAACATGCAGCCCACTGGCGAGGCGCTGTTCTATCCCAAGCAGCATATGATCATCGCCGCCAACTCGGCCGGAATCATACCGCTGGGCTTCATCGACAGCGTCGCGGGCTTCGGCGACTGGGACAATTTCCGCAGGATGGTGCGGCGCTCGCGCGACTTCGGTTTCATGGGCGCGGGCTGCATCCATCCCGGCCAGGTCAGAATCGTCAACGAGGAGTACACGCCGACCGCCGAGGAAGCCGATTACGCCCGCAAGCTGATTCAGATGGACAAGGAAGCGGCTGCGGCCGGCCGCGGCTCGTTCTCGCTCGACGGCAAAATGATCGACATCCCGGTCGTGGTGCGCGCCGAGAAGCTGCTCAAGCGCTTCGATGCAATCAGGACGCGCGAGGCGAGAACGCTCGCCGCGATGAAAAGCTGACGACGGAGAATTGAGGCGGAAAAACAAAACACTCCCTCTATCCCGCTGTTGGGGGAGAAGATGGGGGTGAGGAGGCAGCTCATCTGTAGTAGTCGTGATTCGATCTGACAAACGATGTCCGCCTTCGGGTAAGCTGGCCGAACTTCGGCATTAGCCGGTAAGCGAGCCGCTGAAGTAGCGGCCGCTCGCCGCTCCACTTTAGATAACGATGGAAGCGGGGTCAGTGCATCAGTTGCAAGCATTATCGCCCGCTCGACTCAGTGACCGCTTCGATGATCTTCGACAGAGCTTGTTGGCCGGCAGCAATTCGACTGTCTATCACGTTCTTTCGATCCCCTTCTATACGTTCTTTCTTGCTCGCGGGTTTTGCGTGATGCCCTTTGGAACCAAAGAACTTCTTCTGCCACTGATAGAGCATCTCTAGATCGGCCAACGTAAGACTCGAAAGCTCGGGTATGCCACGAAGGATCTGCTTCACATCGTAATACGGAATGCTCAACGCATACGCCCCGATCAGTTTGATCCAAAGCTGCCGGTAATCCGGTGCGACGCTTACGCCGAGTTTGTAGATTTTGAATGCCTCCGTATGTTTGTGCTGCTCGTCGCCGCGGCGCGCGAGCCATTCGCCCGTCGCGATATCGCCAGGCACTCTCCCTTGCAGAATCATCTCCAGAGCTTCGGCGTTATATGAACCAGTAAGGCCTACCCCGCATAATTCTTCGGCCGTGCATCCGTGTCTCAGCGAAAAGCCGTCTAATTGGGTAACTATTTGTGCCCAATTTACATCTCGTTCCTCGGGAAAGCCATCGCAGGCCTCGATCGCAGCGCGAAACGCGGTGAGAGCCTCCTGGCGCAGTTGCAGCCGAAACTGGTTGTCGAATTCGTCATCCTCTTTGGAGTGCATGATCCACTTGTCGCACGCCGTCGCAACGCTTAGGTGCCACATGGGATGGATTCGATGACCGAGCTTTTCGTGATCCGCCACCATACCGCGTGCGTATTCGTAAGCGTGCTTGACCTGTGACGCCATAACACCACTGGTTAGAAACCATCCCGGCGCATCGCAATACTGCTGTAGAAGCTGTGCGTGCGAAACCGCCAGCGCCTGCTCGTCGCGCGCCCACTTGTCGCCCGCCCTCTTTTTCGCGGCCATCAAAAAGTGGTACTGCGCTTCGTGGACGAATTCTGGCATCCAGGCCTTTTCTTCCGGCACTCCTTTCCGGGTCTCATTCTCCACGAGATAAGGAACCAAGCTGCACCCGGCGCGGTAATGCAGCCGAGCGTCGACAGCGGATTTGTCGAGATCGTCCTTATCGTTCTCTTTGCCTATGCGCCCGATGAGATAATACTCGCCGGATATTGTGCGGCGGACGTAACCGAGAACGACGAGCTGCGCAAGGAGATCACGAACGCCACGGCCGACGTATTGTTCTGGATCCAGCACGCATGCAGCCATTTGTTGTGAGAATCCAAAGCGAAAGATCGACAGCTGGCGCAGTTCGGCACTGAAGCGTTCATCCTCAGGTAGCGCGAATTGACGGTCGCAAAAACTATCGGCAGGGATGAGGACGATTCGCGTCTTGCCGATGGCGCGTTGAAAATTCCGATCAACGGGCATCACGCCAGCCGCGGGGAGGCCGGCCAGGATTCGGTTAAACGCCAACGGACGGGAAGCTGGATTGGGGCGAGGTTTGATTTCCTTCGCTGTGTGGGCAGTACCGATGATCACAAGCACATCTGGTGCACGATAAGCCGGATATCCAGACGGCGGCGAAAACGTGTTCATCGCTTCCGCGAAGATCCGTGCAGCTTCGTCTGAGTCTTGAGCGAGCTGAAAGCGGCGGAACGATTCGTGGGGTGCGCCCATGAGATGCCACAGCACGTACCACAGCTGCTCATCGGCCTCGCTTTCGACGCAACGCACGAACGCCCATGAAATCGGGTCCAGATGTCCGGGCTTGCGTCGCATTGCGTTTACGCGCATGAGAGCGCTCGCCACGTGCTGACCGTTGATCTCGTCGGGTAACGTGACCAACGCTTGATCTTTATCTTGCAGTATGCGCAAACATTCCGTGATGCGTTCATCGGAACGCGCTATTGCTTGGGACGACTCTCGCGCATGCACGGTCGCAGCAATTTCGGGGCACCTCACGTACTTCTGAGCGCGCCATCCGGCAACGTGTATGCTGTCCGCCAAATGCTGCAGGCCTTTGACAAAATTTATCTCAGCGGACTGTTCTCCACGATGGTTGGCGATGTAAAGCTCGATCCTTTCTCGCAGCCGCGGGTCGCATGTGTCTAATGTGGGAAGAACGATTTTCTCGAAGGATCGAGACCTGAACACGTATCGGAGCTTTTGCTCAATACGCGATGGCCACGTGAGCTGATATCCGGGACGCGGTCCCACGCAGCCGGTGACGGCGCTACGCATCTGCACCCGCTTACCCAAAAGCTCGCCGAGAACAGCCTGCACGAAGCAGGCGCCCATGCTTTCGTCACCCAGGTAAACGGCCCCGAATGGTTCGACGATTGCGGACGCATAGCGAAAATCGAAAGTTACACTCGCAAACCGGACCTCTTCAACTCGATAGCCATAATTCCGGTGCGCGCGAATCCAGAGGTCCTTGGCCGCGACTACGGCGTTCCGGAGCGGTGTCCACCACTCGTGCACGCGGATGAACGGCGTGTCGACGATGCGAACATCGTCTCGGTTATCGTAGAGTACCGATACAGCGACAGGCAAGCTGATAGCCGAACCCACGAGACTCTCCGCGTTGACGAGGAGAGGCCAAGCAAATAATCGATGATAGATCGCGTTTGCGATGTGTGCCCAGTAGACACGGCCGAGGGAGGCGATGCGACTGACCTTGATGAAGTCGATGAGATCCTCTACGGCCTGCAGTTTCTCATCGAGCCATGCGTCCGTCGTTTTCGGTGCACGTAGCACGCACAAAGCCTGAGCTGTACCAGTTACGAAATCCGCTTCTTTGATGCGCATAAAAGGATACCGGCTAGATAGTCGGTCCCACAAGTGCAGGAGATTCGGTGGGTCGCAACGGTATCCTTGCAGGGTGTAATCAGCGACGAAACCACATGCTCCAATCACCGAGAGGTTATCGATCGTCGTGGTAAGCGAGTTGAGCCATTTTGTCCATTGCTCACGACGTGCACGCAGCGCGGGGCTGAGCCGTTCGGGACGTATGTCAAGGAGCATATTAAGTACTGCCGGCGGTGAACGCCGGATGATCGACTGTCGGTGACCCGGCGCCAGTGCCGCTTCGAGGTACTTGCCGAGCAACTTGCGCGAGCCGCCCTCATCAGGAAGGTTTCTACGGAACGCGGCGAGCCCGATGCTCTGGATCTCAATCCATTGCTTGAGATTTCCGGCGCTTTCCAGCAAAGACTTCTCGGAAGGTGAACGCAATTGATTGACTAGCTGGTCATTCGAACGAACTGGATAGCCCAACCAGCAGGTTCCTCGGTCATGCGGTCCAGGTATTCGTCAAGATCGCCGAGCCCGAGACCGCGGATTACATACAGCTCGGCGTGGCCGCCAACCGGATCGAGTGCGAATGCTTCCGGCCCGAACGTGATGTGCGTGACCTCCTCGTCGAGATGACCGCGCAGGTACATGACGCAATCCTCGTCTTCGAGGAACACATACGTCTGTTCGCCCACCTCTAATTCGTACTGCGGCACAGGTCCAGCGTTGTCAACGCCCTCGATCTCTGTCGCTGCGGCGAGTCGGAGCGGTTCATGGGACGTAATAATGCGGTATGGCGTTCTCGCTTCGGGACGAAGCGGTGTGACGTTGAGAGGACGGGGCTTAGCTTCTTCGGGCATGTTGCCTGATTCTTCGACACCGGTCGTCAATACCACAGCCATTTCGTTCAGGTCGTCCGGATTGCAGTGCACCTCGCACCCCATTCGGCTGTGCCGTTCGGCGTACGTGGCGTCCAACGGAACCTCAAGATCCAGGCTCGTCTCCCCCCGCCCCTCGATTACGGCCACGCTGAAGTTCTCGATCGGCGTGCCGTCGATGTAGAGGTGGATCGAGTCCTTCAAGCGCGGGATGGTCGGCACGCCATGGGCGAAGTGCAGCGTGATGAATAGCTTCTCGTTCTCGGCGTCGATGACCGGTGTGACGAGCGGTGCCTCGCTCGCGTTGTCGGCGAGATCCGCGCTTCGACGGGCGAGCACGGGCGTTGCCGCCCACCCTTCGCCACCCACAGGGCTGAGGATCTCCGCAAGCTGCTCGGCACTCCACTTCCAGATCTTCGTGAACCTGGCCAGCATGCGATCCATCGCCGCCAAGCGCATGCCGATTTCGATCCCTTTCGTGAAATGTCCGTAGCTTTTCTCTTCGGCTTGCGGCGACCAGCGATAGCGCGCGGCGTCGGCCTCTTCCTTCCCCAGCATCACCTCGATCTGCTTTAGCGCCAGTTCGCGATCGAAAGGCAGGTTGTTTTGTCTCGCTACGGCTTCCGCGCCCTCGATGTCGTACCTGGCCAGCAACGCGAGCGCCAGCCGCTTGTTGACCTCGTCCATGTTCAATTCGCTGCCGTTCTTGTCCTGTTCGTTCATGATCTTTCTCCTGCGCCTGGGCCCTTCCGCTTCTCACGCGTAAATCCAGACAAGCTTTCCCTAGTTACTCCCCTGCTTTCGAGGCAGTGCTGCAATTCTTTACGCACCCGATATGCTTTGTCGATTATCTTGCCGAAGGCACCGGTGACACTGCCGCAGGCATCGGCGACATCCTGTGCTGTCGTCTTCGCTCCCATTTCGAAGGCCCGTTTCCACTGTTCGGTCACACACTGGCGAAATGGATCGGGTTGCCCAGTGTCGGGATCGCGGGAGATCCGCTCCTGGCAGTCCTTTAGTAAGGTCCGGTACTGCGTCCATCTTGCGTTTGCCTCCGGGTCCACGGAAAGGTCGGGGTCGGGCTCGATGTCGCCAGGTTCGAAGACATCACCGGGGTCGCCATCTTTCGTTGCGCTCACGATTACTACTTCATGTTCACGAATGACCATCCGTTCTTCAATGATCCTGACCGCGGCACGTGCCGCAATTGTGTGCACCCACGAATACAACGCGCTTTGCCCCTTAAAGCCAGAGAGGCTCCGCGAAACTTCTAACATCGTCTTCCCAACACAATCGTCTGCGTCGTCATCGTTGCGGAGCCTATAAATCGCCTGGGCTCTAAGCCGCCGAAAAAACGAATCATCAAAGAGATCCCTCGCTGCACGGTCTCCATCGGCCCCGCCCGCGATGACCCGCACGATCAGTTCGGCCTGGTTGTGATTGACGCGACCGCTCGATGTAAGCAATCGAATACGCTCTTCCCGGTCCACGTCGCCCCCTGTTCTCACTTGGTCCGCGCGGCCCACCCGCACGCGTCAGAGAATCAGGATGGCATACCCGACAAGCGCTGTCGAGCCGCCACCGAAAGCGATGTTGCCTCGATCCGAGCCGGCCAAGATAGGCCGGCCCGGGAGTCGCGACGCATCCTAGGGCATGAGCCCGGTTTTGACCATGCTCTGGGAGAGCGTCTTGCCGACCCGCGCGAAGAGCGTCTGCAACTGGCCGACATCAGCGAACGCGTAGTGATCGGGTGCCGAGGCGATCGACTGGAGCGCCCCGGCATCCACATCGCTGCCGAAACCGATGGTGATGAGCATGGCACCCTTGGCCTTCAGGGCGGCGGCTTCCGCTATCGCGGCCGCAGTGTCCGCCAAGCAGCCGTCGGAGAAGACGATCACCACCGGGGCCTGCCGTACTCGCCCCGGGCGGTAGGCGTAGCCGTCGATTTCCCGGCCAATGGCGCGCAGCGCCGGCGCGAGCGCAGTGCCCCCGCCGCTGCCGTCAAGGTGGGCGCCGAGGCTGCCGGGTTCGACGGCGGAGGATTCCAAGCGCGCGCTGGAGCCATAGCTGACGAAGCTCACCCGAAAGCCGTCCTTGTTGACCGGATCGGTCAACGTCCGCATGCAGGCGGCGATAGCCGCCGTCGCCTCGCCGGCCTTGGCTCCGGACATCGACCCGGAGTTGTCGCCGGCGATGCACACCAGCTGCTCGCCGTACACTTTCAGGCGCTGGCTGTCGTCATTGACGCCCTTGATTGCGATGGGGCCGCCTTGGATCCCTTGAGTGGGATTTGAAGCGGCAGTTGTTTGCACAGAACGAGTAAACATGTTGATCTCCTTTCGAGAGGTTAGGTGCTGGCGCGCCGAAATCGGCCCGCCTATGCATTAGTGGCAACCGGAGGCAAATTTTTCGGGCACCTGAAGCCGCCCACGGGATTTCGCAACTCCGAACCGGTTTCGGCGCAAAGCGGGGTTGTCGGAATAGATACTGTCGGGGACGCTGTTTCGGAGTGTACGGGCCATAGTTCCGTCACCGGCGCTAGCGACTGGCGTCGTGCCGTTGCTCAGGCAGGTCTAGGTGTTGGCGTGCCCGATCCAGTAGCCGTCGGCCGTTAGCTCCGATGCCGGAATGCTCGGATCCGGTCGCGATGCGGGAGGGAGCCGATGCGGGTTGATGACCAGGATCGATCCCGGCAGCAAAGTAGGGACGCGTGGGGCCGCCCAATGCCGCGCCGCCCGCTCGATGGCCAGGGATTGAAGCTCTCGGATCCGGTAGTGGGCCGAGTGCTCCTGCAGCATCGCCCGCGCCTCGGCCGCGATGGGGGAGTTCCGCAACAGGATCTTAAGCAGAAGCGGAAGCAGTTCGATCGCGGCGAGCATGAGGGTCTTCTCCTTGACCGAACGGTCGATGTCCGGGTTGTTCTGGCGCACACGAACGAATGCCTTCTCGTCCGAGCCGGACTCGGATAGCGCGAGCCGGGCTTCCTTGACGCGCTCCCGGAATACTTCCTTCGCGTTGGCGGCCGCCTGCGAGTGAGCATTGGAGAGTTGTGGAAGCTCTTTGCGCAGCTGCTCCAGGTCGGTCCTTAGCGGCGATTCGTAGTCGTGAATACGCTGTCTGGTGTTGGCCGCAAGCTGCTTGCACTCCGCGCTCTCAACCGCAGCCAGCGGTTTAAGAGCCGACAGTCGTTCGAGTTGATCTGCCGTCGGTGAAACGATTCCCTCCAGAGCCGTCCGCTCGGCCGTCAGGCGCGCGGCCGTCAGCTGACATTCCCGGGTCCGGCTCTTCGCTGCCACCAGTTCCGGCGGCAGCGAGGCGAGACTACCCTCGACTTCCTTGAGTCTCGATTGCACGGCATCCTTGCGGGTATTCAGGCCGTGTACGTCGTACTCGCGGCTTGCGTACGTCTCGTGCCGCTCCATCGCCTCGTCGCCCATAGTCTGCAACTCGGACCGGATGAGGCCGCGGTGCTCCGCCATCTCCCACTTGCCGGCAATAACCACCGAGAAGAGCCAGATCATCACCAGCCGTACCGCGAGCAGCAGGCCCTGCGAGATCCAGTTGCCGGCCACCGCATCGCCGAGGATGACGAGGGCGCGCTCGACCCAGACGATCGCCAGCGTGAGCATGCAAGCGAAGCCGACAACGACTGCCCAGCGCATTCCTGGGAAACTCTCCTCTGGAATGGCGCTGCCTACCAAAAAGAAGGTTCCAGCCAACACGAAGGGCAGTGTGACGAAGGCAATGATGCCGCCCAGCGTCATGGCAACCATTCTGGCCTGCGGCATGTGGTGGGATACGGCATCCGGTGTGGTGCCGTAGAAGAACAAGAGCAAGGCCGTGATCCGTTCCAGCATGAAATACCTCCTACCGATCGAGGGACGACCCCACAGCCGTTAGTGGCACAACCGTCGGTTTTTTTCGGCTGATCGGCGTGCTCGGCATGCGCGCGCGCGAGCCCGATGCCGCGGCGCGGTCAGCGGGGAAGGGGGTAGTGGCGGGGATTTTTTGTGCCGATCAATGCGGCGCGAGCGCTATTGCCGCTCGTACGGCTCGCCGAAGGCGATCACGGCGTGCTGCAGCGAGCCAAGCAGCGGCTCTGGAGGCGTGCTGCGCCACAAGGGCTGTAGCTCCCGCGTCGCCGCGGCTAGATCCTCTGGCCGGGCCACGATGCGCTCGATCCACGCCTGGATCTGGCCTTGCGTCCAACGATCGAGGTCGAGCAGAAGGGAGCGCTGCGGCAGGCAGTACTTTTTGATGTCGGATTGTGCCATGCGCGCCGTGCGGTCCCGGGCAAGTATGCCGCGGATATCGGCCTCCAGATCGGCAGCCCACAGGGTGTGGATCGCGCTCGCCTCCCAGCTTCCGGCCGCGATGTCGGCCTTGGCCTGGGCCAGCGCCGCGCCCTGGCTCATCCCGGCCCGGATGCGCTGCTCGGTGAGCACCGCCAACACCATCATCCACGGATCGTTCATGTCCACCGTGGCGGCGACGACCTCGCGCACCCCGCGCTGCAGAAACGCCGCCACCACCCCGTAGAGTTCTCCCTCCTCAGTATCCGAGGTGCGCCCCGCCACGCAGGTGGAGATGAACGCCCGGCGCGGGCGCGCCCGAGAGGCCAAGAGCGCCGGCAAGGTCCACGCCGTTCCCGCTGCTACCTGCAGATGGGCCCGGTGCGCTCCGGCCTCGGGGTGACTGCCATGGCCGGCGAAGTGCACCGCAGCGACGCTCGCCACCCCCGAAGCAATGTAGTCGTACGGGCGCAGTGCCTGGTCCTGCCAGATGCGCTCGACGAAGTCGGCTTCACGGCGGGCATAGGGCAGCTTGGGGTCCTCGCAAGCGTTGATGCCGATGCGCTCGCTCACGTCGTTGTCGGGACACGCGAGCAGACCGCAGCGCATCCCGTAGAGCATAAGCCCTGGATAGCGGGCGAGCGCGAGCGCGGGAGCGCCCAGTTCCCACGGCAGCGCGTGCGTGCGCCCTTGCGTGATCAGGGTGAGTTTCTCGATGCCCTCCAAAGCCTGCGCCGCAGTCAGTGGCTGCCACAAGCGCGCCTGTACCCAACCCGCCAGTGTCGGCCAGAATGAGGCCGGGTCGATGGGTGCTTCGGGGGGTGTTGCAGCAGCAGGCGCGGCGGCCTCGCCGCGCCGATAGCCAGTGCTGCGGGCGAACTCGGTCTGGAACTGCTGCAGGTAGCGCTCGCCTTGCCCCAACTGGGCACTGGGCAGCCACTGCACCCGATCCCGGCGCACCAGGAGCAGCCCGCTCAGCGAGGAGGCGGCATCGCTGCCCTGCATGTCCACGAGCAGCAGCACCGCCTGCGCGGGAGCCAGCCGGCTCTGCAGCGCCGTGTGCTCGAAGCCCAGATCGCCCGCCAAGGCACTGTAGGCCGGATCGCGGCAGGCTTCGGCCTGGGCGGCACGCATGCGGTGAAAGGCACCGTCGTAGTCGCCGCGCAGGGCGTCGATCTTCGCCTGCACCGCTGCGGGCCGAGCGACCCCCAGCGTGCGCAGTCCCGACGGATCGGTGCGCTCGGTCCCGCCGAGACCTTCCAGGCTGTGCAACTCCCGCAGCAGCCGATGCACCTCACGGCGGCAGGTGCGAAAGCGCTCCACCGCCTCCGGCAGCGCGCCCTCGGCCAGGTCGATCTCATCCATCAGGGCCTGCGCCATGCGCCAGCCCGAGATGCGGCTCAGGATGCCGACGAGGCGCTCAGGCTTGCCGGCCAAAAGACTCCTGAGCATCCACCCCAGGTGGAAGAGGGTGAAGATCTGCAGCAGCTCGGGCATCCACGACGGCGGCCGGGCGCCGTCGTTGAGCATGAGCCGGTCGCGCAGCACTGCGCTCACCTGCGCCGCCCAGCCTTGCGGGTCCGCCATCTCCGGCCAGCACTCCAACCAAATCGAGGCCAATGCGAAACTGACCGGATCGGCATCGCGCCGGTGCGCGAGCTTGCCGTCCAGAACCGCCCACGCCGCTTGAAACTTCGCCATCGCCTCTGGCAGATTGCCCGACTTGGCAAGGGCTGACCCAAAGTTCATTAGCAACTTGGCGTGGTCGACATCGAGTTCGGCGCGGGAGGCGAGCTTGACGCCAAAGATGTCCCACGCGTCCTCGTATTTCTTGATCGCTTCGGGCAGATTGCCTGAACTCCTTAACGCAATACCCCAGTTGGTGAGCAGCGTGGCGCGGTCGGCATCGAGCTCGGCGCGGGCGGCAAGCTTGACGCCCCAGATGTCCCAAGCTGCTTGGTACTTCGCCATCGCTTCGGGCAGATTGCCCGAAAGCTGTAGGGCATTACCCCAGTTCATCAACAGCCTGGCGCGCTCGTCATCGAGCTCGGCGCGGGAGGCGAGCTTGCCGCCAATAATGTCCCATGCGTCGTGAAACTTCGCCATCGCGTCGGGCAGATTGTCCGAGCGCTGTAGGGCATTACCCCAGGTCATCAACAGCGCGGCCCGCTCGGCATCGAGATCGGCGTGGGAGGCGAGCTTGACACCAAAGATGTCCCATGCGTCTCGGCACTTCTCGATCGATTCGGGCAGATTGCCCAAGTGCCTTAAGGCAATACCCCAGTTCATCAACAGCCAGGCGCGGTCGCCATCGAGTTCCGCGCGGGCAGCGAGCTTGACGCCAAAGATGTCCCACGCTTCTTGGTATTTCGCCAGTGCTTCAGGCAGATTACCCGAGTCAGCAAGCGCAACACCCCAGTTCATCAACAGCCCGGCGCGCATGTCATCGAACTCGCCGCAGGCGGCAAGCTTTACAACCCAGATGTCCCACGCGTCTTCGTACTTCTTGATCGCTTCTGGCAGATTGCCCGAACGCCTTAAGGCATTACCCCAGGTCGTGAGCAGCTTGGCGTGGTCGACATCGAGTTCGACGCGGGCGGCAAGCTTTACGCTCCGGATGTCCCACGCTTCTTGGTACTTCTTTATCGCCTCAGTCAGATTGTCCGAGCTGGCTAGGGCATTACCCCAGTTCGCCAACAGCTTGATGCGGGTGGCATCGAGCTCGGTGGGGGAGGCGAGCTTGACGCGATAGATGTCCCACGCTTCTTGGTACTTCTTGATCGCCTCAATCAGATTGCCCGAGTGCTGTAGGGCATTACCCCAGTTCGTCAAGAGCTGGACGCGCTGGGCGTCGAACTCAGCGTGGGAGGCGAGTTTGACACCTAAGATGTTCCACGCGTCTCGGTACTTCTCGAGCGATTCAGGCAGATTTCCTGAACCGGCAAGCGCGCTACTCCAGTTCACCAACAGCTTGGCGCGCTCGGCATCGAGTTGGGCGCGGGAGGCGAGCTTGCTGCTATTAAACATCTTCCAGGCGGCTTGGAAATCCTTGATTGCTCCCAGCAGATCGCCTCGCTTGCGGCGTTCGATACCGGAGTTGAACTTCGCCAGGAGTTTCTTTTCTCGATCGCGTTTGCTCATGGCGCATTCTTGAAATTCATGTGTGTAGAGAGTGAGGGCTTTCGTCGCCGTCCCCGGCCCGCAGGACGGCTGCGGCAACTTCTCCCCGAAATCTGGTGGTCATTGCGATTACGGTCGATATCCTACGTAGACCTTTCCTATCCCATTGCAGCTCGGGCACGGGGTGACGCCCTTCCTCCCGCAGTGCGTGCAACTGAGCTTTCGCACACGATCATTGCCGCAATAGCCGCAGATTGCAACCTTCCGGCCCCCGCATCTTGGACATACGCGCCACGTCATTGGCTTTCTCCTTTTGCGAATGTTGCCACCGTCCGTACTGTCACCGTCTGTGGCATATGCCGGCTTCCTTGCGTTCTCGTGACCCGCAGTTCGGGCAGCGACTGCCACCGCACCTGGGGCCGCGACAGTAGAGTGTCCCGCATCTGCATTCGTAGATCTTCATCACGCCGGAGCTGAAGAAGCCGGATTCGGGCAATCTGCCGCAGTTGGGACAGTGATTGAAGTGAGACCGCATTGGCATTTCCCCTTTTCTTCAGTATCGGCGCAGGCCAATGCCTGCGCCTTATACATTAGTGTCGGCGCGCAAAGATTTTTTCGGGGATTTTGGATTCGGCTTCCTCAGCCGCGCCACTGTCAGGCGATCGCGGAGACATGGATTCAAGCCCCTCATCCGCACATCCGGGAAACACCGCCGGGACGAGGCAGGCACGCTGCTGTTTGGCGACTGCCGAACCAGCGCATTCGCCAGGCCCCTTGATTCGCGTTGCGCACCTGTTCCCGGTACGCTTCCCAACCCAACTGTTGTAGTAGGGCCCACTGGTCGCGAAACAGCTTTCCGTAGACCGGGTCGGGGTCGGCGAAGAGCCTCTCGATCGCGTGCCGGGCATCAGCGCCGGGCAGGTCCCGCAACACCAGGCAGGCCAGCACGTTGGCGAAGCCCTCCTCGCGTTCTGGCGGATCGAAGCGCACCCGCTGCTCTCTGCACCACACATGCCCGGCCTCGTGTCCGAGCGTCAGTGCCGCTAGCGTGGCCGGCATGCCGTAGAGAATGGATACGCGCGAGGAAACCGTCAGCGCCGTCGACAGAGAATGAGCCAGACCGACCACGTTCCCGCGACCGGCTTCGCGCTGCAAGACGGGCTTGTCCAGCATTTGCACGGGGAGGCGATGCCAGTCGACCGTCAGGCCCAGCCGCTCGAAGGTGCGCGCCACCTGCTGCCACACCGCGCGCAACTGTTCGGCAGTCTTGATCGCCGACGCGTGGCAACCGGCGCAGATGGCGCGACCGTCTGCGTAGCGGTAGCCAGGGCGCGCGTTGCCATCGGCGTCTCGCCCAACCGCCACCCCGCAGTACTCGCAGCACTCAGGGTAAGCGTTTCGCCGAGCCCGCATAGCGGCCCTCCCTGTCGCGCAGAATCGCACTGCCACCGGGAACGCGGTTGATCCAGCGGTAGAAGGAATCGCTGGCGTTGACCGCGACATCGGCCGGGGCACACACCGGCCAGCCGGGATTGCGCCGGTTGGTGAACCAGCCGCCGACCGCCGGCAGGATCGGAATTGCGCCCAGAATCCGGAAGGGGTTCATGCTCTACTCCTCAGGTTGTTGGTTCTTGCCGTTCGATGAGTGAATGAAACGCAGCATCTTCTTCACTACTCCGAGAATTCGAGCCGGGTGCCCTCGAGTTCCAACAGGTCTCCCGGGGCGATCGCAATCGGCCCGCTGCCCTGGGGCAGGAACAGCCGGGTGCCGGCCGAGCGGATGAGCTTGATCCCGTTACGCCCGCGAACGTACGCAGCGGCGGCGCCGAGGGCCACCGGCTGGATCAGCAGATGTTCGGCAGACAAGTAGTGGGCGCCGCCAAGCGAGCCGCGCCCGAGCACGGTGTTGCGGCGGATGGGCAATATTCCGCCCGCGGGCAGCTTGACGGTGATCGCCGCCGGCGAGGGTGCGGAGCATGACGGGCACGCCTCGCGCTGCGCTGTCCACCAATAAGGCATGCCGCAGCCGCCACAGGCGATCAAATTCCCGAGTTCCCGCTTAAAGTGTGCAATGAACGCGTCGATTCGGGGGACGAAGGCCGGGGTCGGCGCGAGCATGTTACGCAACTGCGTCTGCAGCGAGGGGGGCAGGATCTCGTAGGGTAGCCCCTGATCGGCCCCCTGCGGCGTGCCCAGCATCGGATCGCCTGGCAGGCGTCCGTGCTCGAGCCGGGCGAGCATCTGCTCGACATTCGCACAACCCGCGGTCACGGGGCGCGCCAACAGCATCTCGTAGCTGATGACGCCGAATGCGTAAGCATCGGACTGCATGTCGGGAACTGCCTTGCCCAGGCGCAGCCAGAATGCCATGTGCTCAGCCTCGCCCGCCATCAGCGGCCTCAGCTTGGGGTCGCCATTATTGAAGTTCCCGAAATCGAACAAGTGGACATCGAGCCCGTGGCCCATGCCTACTATGCTCACGTTGCCGGCGTTAACGTCGCCCTGGGCGACGGTGCGCGCGTGCAGCAGCGACAACAGATATGCGAGCTGGCCGACAACGTTGAGTCTATCGGCGTAAGGAACCGCGTTGCCACGCCACTTTTCGAGGGTGGTCAAGCCGTCGATCCACGTGCAGACGTAGCCTGGCGGCGCGCGTTGGTCGCAACTTATCGCGAATGGCGCGTTGATGCGCGAATCCAACTTGTCTAAACGGGCCTGCACCAGCCAGCGCGTGCGCTTCCAGCGGTGGCGCATGGTCTGATCGGCATCCAGATCGGCCGCCGCAGCGCGGTTGAACTCCTTGTAAAACACCGTCCGACCGTCGGCAAGCCGCGCCTTGTAACCGGCTCCCTCGCCACCGATGAGGGGGTCGCCGATGATGGTGAGCTTGCCGGCGCTCGTGTTGATCACCGTTCCGATGTTGTGTAGTCCGAACATGATTTGGCTCTCCTATTGGATTACGTGGATTACGCACTTTCACGATCGCCGGCATGGGCGACAGGCACTCCAACCGATCGCGTGGGGGCGCCAGTGGTCCTGGGCAGGGTCACCAGCACGCCCACGGTAAGGTTGTCGTCAAAGCGGCCGTCGCTGGCGCAGGCATTGAGCAGTGCGTCCAGGCAGGTCTGCATGGCATCGCCCGCCGCGCTCCTCTCCTCGAACCAGGCGAAGAACTCCGGGGGCTGCACCATGTCAAGAACACCATCACTGCCGGCGTACAAGCGGTCGCCCGGCAGCCGCCGCTCGACCGCGAAGCTCGGCTCGCCTTCCTGCTTCGGGCCTAGGGACGCCGTGAGAAGGTTCTGCGCGGCGCCCCGGTGGGGAACCATCAACGTGAGCCACGTTCCATCGGCACGGTGCAGGACGCAGCCGCCGTCGCCGATCCAGCCGACGTGATAGGTTGCGGGCGTGGCGACGACGACGATCAGCGTGGTGCGAAGGTCGTTCGGCCCCCAGTACCGGCCGAGTCGGCTCAGGCCGGCGCTGGCGGCCGCGAAGGCGCTGGCCACCATCCGCTGCGGCGCCTGGGAACGATCGCGAAGCAGCGCCTCGACCGCGTGGCGCACTGCGAGGTGGGAAGCATCACGGCCACCGGGATGCCCACCGCAGCCATCGGCGATCACCAGACACTCTAGGGGCGTGACCGGATCTGCAGCCAGGCCGAAGGCCAGGGCGTAGTCCTCGTTCTCGTGCCGAGTGCCGGCGATGCTTGTGAGGGCGTGGCCTTTGGCCGCCAGCGGCCGGATGGTGCCCCGGTGTTGGCGCTGCAAGGCTGCCATGAGATCCAAAGGCGCAACGTAGGCGTGGGCGCTGACGGCGTCCACCTGGACTTCGATGTGTTTGCCCGCCACCGGAACGGGCGCGTCGCACTTCCGATCTTCGGCGCGATCTTCGGCGCGCGTGTCCGGTCCTTCGACAAGTTCGGGGCCCACCTTCACTCCTCTCTTGAGGATCGCGAGCAATAGCACGCTGGTGCAGATCAAGACCGCAACGATGATGGTCCTGAGCGCATCGCTCCATCGACCGGCCCGGTGTTCCGCAGAACCGCGATCACCCAAACCCGCCGTCGCGGCAGGCGAATCTGCGCCCGTTACCGGCTCCGCCACCGTGTTCGCCGAAACCTCAGGTTTGGCGGCGAGGCCAGCGACGGGATGCGCCGGGTCGGATGTGGCGGCCATGATCGGCGTCGCCACATTCTGCGTTGGCGCGACGATTGCACCGTTCGCCGCACTGGGCTTCGTGGCGCTGGGTTCGGCTGTCGGCGCGGGCGCGTTCGTGCCGGGAGAGGGCGGCGGCGCCCGATTGCCTCTCCGCCGTGCTGGTTTGGTCGCTGCCGAGGCGGCCGCCGAGTTGGCGTCGACCGTCCTGCGCGCGGCGGCGGGCTTTGCCGGTTCGGCGTGTTCTTGCTTCGCAGAATTGGGATCAGGCGGGACAGCCGACGCGGGAGGCGGATCTGCGGCCATCACCGGTTTGGCCACCGTCTTCGCTGAAACCCCAGGTTTGGCCGCGAGGCCATCGACGGAAGGCGACGGGTCGGATGTGGTGGCGATCGTCGGCGTCACCGCATTTTGCGCCGGCGCCGCGTGTGGCACAGCCGTCTCGGGCGCCACGATCGCCGCCTTCGCCGCACTGCGCTTGGTGGCGCTGGCTTCAGCTGCCGGCACGGGCGCGTTGGTGCCGGCCGAGGGCGGCGGCGCTGGATTGCCCTTGGGCTGCTCCAGCGTGGTAGATCCCGAGGCGGCCGGTGGCGCGGCATCGACCGTCCTTGGCGCAGTGGCGGGCTTTGCCGGTTCGGTGGGCTGTTGCGCCTTGACCGTCGGCGTCGGCGAGGACACGCTCGGTTCGATGCCCGCAGGAACGAGCGGCCCTTGTAGTGGTGCCTCGGCGGCGAACGCGCTGCTGATCAAAAGCAGCAACACCACCACCGCGAGCAGCACGGGACCGGGCGCTTCGGCGACTGCCTGTTTGATCGACTGCATACTACGGGCCAGCATTTCGCGCAGCCTTGCGACGCGACGGTTCTTCGCGCCCGTGGGCGTCTCCATGTGCATTCTGTGGATGCATACGGGGGAGACCTCCTGGTGTCGCCTGCTCGCGGCGACGTGGTTGGATTCGCCGGCAGCGGTCGTGGCCGGCATAGTTGGCGCCCAGCGGTGGGTGGGCACGGTGACACGGGTGTGTTTCTTCGGGTTCATAGCTCGTCCTTTCCTGGTCAAGAGTCATCCGACTCGTCCATGAGTGGCTTGGGCGGGGCTTTTTTTTCGCGCACGCCAAGCGGATGGTTACTGCACCGGCAACGTGAACACGTCAGGGAGTAACTGCACAGCCGGCAGATACGAGGGAGACAGTGCCCCCCCGTTGCGCTAGATCGCCTGGGTGCCACGCGCGCCGAAGCTAGCGTTCGGCGGCATGGCCATCGTTCCGCTGCCCGCCGCCACCTGGGTGAGCGACTTGGTGAGCAATGCGATGGCCCGGTCGAGATCCTGCTGTTGCGGACTGTTGGACAGGATCACCGAGTAGCCGCCGGTGGCGGCGGCCAGTTCGTGCAGATTGACCCCTTGGGGGGCCACAACGATTACTTTGATCCCGTTGGCCGCGAGTTCCCGCGCGACCTGCTTGGCGTCCATCCCATCCCGTGTCGATTTCGAGCTCGAGCTCGAGAACACCGCCAGGGCCCGGCGGGCGTGAGCGCTGAAGGGCCAGCGGTAGGTTCGCGCGATGGTCAAGCACGAATCGAGCTGCGTCTCTTCGGCATCGCCGCCGCCTTCGAAGGCGATGCGCTGGACATTCTTGACGAACTCGTCGGGCCCCATATCCTCGCCGAGTGAGAAGTCGGCATCGCGGTCGCAGTCGAGGTCACGGCTGATGTGCAGGGCGAAGTGAACTTCGCCGATGTTTCGGGGCAATTCCGTGGCCAGCACCGAGTTGCAGTACTGGATGCCGGTGCCGAACGCTCCGCTGGAGCCCGTGGCGTCGATGAGCGACACGAGGGCGATCACCGAGGGCTTGGGCGTGCCAACCACGCCCTTGATGACCGGGCCAGATTGGGTGGTGGTGAACGACGGTTGGTTGGTGGATGGATTGGACATGGTCACTCCTGATAGCGATCGTGGGACGACCCCACACCCGTTAGTGGCACAACCGTCAGTTTTTTTCGGCCAATCACCGTGCTCGGTATGCGCCCGCGCGAGCCCGATGCCGCGGCGCTGTCAGCGGGGACGGGGGCAGTGGCGGGAATTTCTTGCGCGGATCAATGCGGCGCGACCGCTATTGCCGATCGTGCGGCTTTCCTCGCGTGCTTTTTGAGGATGCAACGTATCCGCTGAGAATTAAACTTCACCAGCTGAAGGCACGGGCGAGAGCTAGGTGATTGCGGGCGGTTCAATGAAAGGCGGCGCGTGGTGTTCACGCTTTCGTGCCCGAGCCACAACGCTATATCGTTATTCAGTGGAACCACAATGACTCGACCACATCGTCAGAAACTATGCAAAGGTCAGATCGACCTCTGCCACCCGAGCCACATAGCGCACCCAGCTCAGCGCGCGCGACCAACTACGCATAGTTGACAACTATGCATAGGGGTCGAGTCCTGCCGAAACGAACTCGCTAAAGCAGCCGTTGGCTTGGCTTTCTGGATCAACGTCAGGTCTCGATAGCATTGGGGACATTGACGAATCGAAGTACCAGCGGCGGCTTCGGCCGATCACGAGTCATAGCGCATTCGATCACGAACGTCGGCTGTCGAGTGTGGACCGGACGTTCCGTGCGGTAGCTTTCTTGCCACGTCAGCGTCTCTTGATGGCCGGTTGCAGCCTGACGAGTCCTGAACTAATCGGACACCGTTCGTTAGATCAAGTCGCGATCACTGCAGCTCATTCCGCATTTTGCTTCACCCCTATGCCCACTATTTCGCGACCGGGTCAGCAAACGCTCGCCGGCATTACATTTGGCATGGAATCGAAAATCCTGCCGCGATAGGTCCGGCCGTTTGCCTTCTTTGATCTCTTTTGGCCGTCGGCACCCCAAGCCCCCCATTGCTTGAAGAAAAACGCGACTTCTGCCTGGTCGCATTGCTGTTTCACACTGTCCACCCATTCTTTGCGCATGGGGCGGGCCTTGTGGCCTGACTCGCCACCGACGATGACCCAATGAATTCCATCAAGGTCGATCGCACCCAAATCTTCGAGCAACGGTTCAACAGAAAGAAAACGCACCCTGACGTCGATCGTTCGAAGTATGTCGATTCGCGGAACGCCGTGCCTGCGATTTTCAACCGATACGCCAAGCCACGCGTTTGCTGGCACGTCAATGCCGCGACAGAACTCTGCCATGCGTTCCGCGCGCTTGGTGAGAATTTGAAACGTGTGCTGTGGCGCGTGTGCCATCACGTCGAACACGCGCCGGATATAGTCGAATGACACCTTTTCATGGAACAGGTCCGACATCGAATTAACGAAGTAAACCGTCGGCTTGCGGCGTTCCAACGGCTCCGCAAGCCGCTCCGGCATCAAGGTCAAACGGAAGCCATTTTCATAGCCTTTTACGCCAATGGCTTTAAGCCGGCGAGCCATGGTCTCAGCGTAGCAGTGCTTACATCCAGGCGAAACCTTCGTGCAACCAACTGTCGGGTTCCACGTCTGCTCGGTCCATTCAATTCGACTTCGTGTACTCATCAGAATAGTCTACTCTGAGGTGAGACATTCGCAATCGCTTGCCAGAGTTTATGTGCAAGCGGGTGCCTCGAAACGAAGACTAGCCAATAAAGGTCAGAACTCTTGCTGTTCTCGACCACTTCGATGCAGTCATTCGGGGATGTGCCAAGACTCTTTATGAGTGAACGCCAATACTCAAATATGTCCTGACGTACGACATCCTGTCTGCGCTTCGTATTAACGTGCTCCCGCCACCCAGGCGCGAAGAAATCGAGATCATCGGGGCCATTCGGGCGAACATAGTTGTGAAGGTCCCGCTTGAGGTCCATCGCGCTTACGTGGATTAGCAAGTCCATTCGCTTAACCGAAGCGAGTTTCTCGATAACCGAGAACGGAAGCGTGCCAAGGTTGTATGGATCGAGGAATGCGAAGTGCAGTCCGTCTGGATCAAGCGCTGCAATGACCTGATCAACAACTGCGTGTGCTTCACCTCGGAAAGACTGAACTTTCGCACCTCGCGTTTGCAACCTCTTCTCAGCGGCCGCGACGTAATCCGGCCGCGCATCCGCGATAAGAATCTCGGTGAACTGATCACCGTGCGTGGCTGCGGAGTCAAAAGCGATGAGCGGGCTGCCATCTATAAACACACCGGTTTCGCGTATCCAAGACCTGCCCGGCCCGCAATAGAGATCGACATAGGTACAGGTGCGGCTCTTGAAACGACGGCGTGCGCCGTGGGAACTATCCACATACTTACGCAGCCGCTCGTGTTTCTCCTGAGTCCATGCACCGACTTCATTTGCGGGCAGCCCGTCGGTATCCTGCTTATCCATTCTAGTGGTCTCCTGCAAACGCGCGGTCGAGCAGGGACTGGAAAAGGTGATCGGCTTGCCCAGCGCTTCGCGCTGGCAGCCCGCAGGCGTTCTTGCCGCTCCACCAAACGAGCGCCTGGTCGAAGTAGAAATGCCCCATGTTAATCGGTTCGAAGTTCGAAATTTTCCATTCGAAATTCCTAACGCTTCGAGATGCGCCATATTTTACGCAGCGGAAATCGCCTCCTGCGATATAGGGCTATTTAACCCGCGATGATTGTATCGATGTAGGTTCTGTCGTTGCCGTCACCGAAGAAGACGATATGCGCATCCGCGTACTTTGGCCTATCCCACTCTGGGCCGTGTTTCTTGCGCAAGTCATCGTAAGACGTGGCAGAAATGATGAACGAATCGAGCGTCAGATTCTTTATTTTGGATTTCTTGAGCGCGCCGGCACTTTGGACTTGAAGCTTCTGGTGCAGATTCACTTTGGGATTAATTGAAGGATGATCCTCCATGCGCATCCCGTGAGGCTCAATAAATACCAGCCGCTGCGACTTGTCCTGCGTAATCCATAGAATGAAGTCGGGATAGAATCCGGTGTCATCGAAGAATCCAATACCTTTCCCACGACTCAAGTTCCGAAGAAGGAATAGCTCCCTATCTTTCAGCACGGTCGGTTTCGAAACACAGAAGTCGATCAGGTCTTGCACGAAGCGATATTCGCTCTCGTTCAGCGCGGGCGGAGCGTGCTTTACTTTGCTCCCCTTTTGAATCAGCAATGGCTGATACAGGTGGCGGTCGAGATAAAGCCCCGGCAGGTCGGCGCACATCTCTTTGTAGATGCGTTTCCCCTCGGTGATGATGTCCTTAACAGCTTTTATGAGCGTCGCGTCACTGCGTGGCACCTTGATGACATAGTCCTGGAAGTTGTCGTCATCCTTCTTGAGCGGCGCGTAAATCATTTTTGACGAGTCCCAGCGCTGCTGACGTTTGCGGTAAAAACTTTCGACGTATTTCTTCAACACGCCAGCCATCGCGGTTTGCAACTGCCCAACCTCGTCCGCGCGTTTTGGTTTCAACAGCCCATCATCGCAATTCAGCCCGTAAAGCTTGGGGTCGCTCGCTTCCAGAATTCGGCGCGGATGCTCCGGCTGGATGACGAGGTTATGGAAGCCGCGTTCCTCTTTGAACTCCAGCATTTCGAGGTACAGTCGCTCCCAATCGAGCAACCCAAATTGCTCAGTCGGCAACCACCGCTCCCTGCCGCCGACGTAGCTCGACGTTTGAAACGTGCCTCCCGTGCTTCCGATGCTCTCCACCTTCACTGAAACATCCAGCACCACTTTCGCAGCCGCGTCGCATTCGAGCAGGATTCGCTCGTTGGTCGCGAAGCGGCTTTCTTTGGGCAGGCGCGGGGCAATCAGTCCTTTCTTCAGGAAATCGTCGTTTCGCTTAATGGGCAGCTTCAGTTCCACGTCGCCGAACGGTTCGACGCCTTCGCGCTCCAGGTAATCGCGGAACTGCGCCATGTAGTTGGCGCGGATGGCGAAGATGTTAAGCCGCTCAAGCAAATCAATTCCGTCCGGGTGTGGCGGCGGCAGCACGGAACTGCGTTTCAAAGTTCGGTTCAATCCCTTCAGCCGCACGCCGCGACCGAAGAGTTGAATGATCTCCGTGCCCTCGCTCCGCCCAATATTGAGCAAGCCCATGTTCGTCACGCGCCAACTATCCCAGCCTTGCATGAACTTCTTCGCGCCGATGAGCACGTTGATGCGCGAGTCGGGTTTCTTGATGTTTTCAAACAAAGATTCCGCAATCTGGTCCTCTTCCAACTCGATTTCGGGGCATTGCTCTTCGATTAGGCCCTTGAAGCTGGCGGTGTCACCGATGTAAACGAGCGCAAAATAGTGCTCCGCGCCACTTACCTTCAAACCCAACTCACCGGCTTTGCCCTTGATGTCGCCAACGTGCAAGCGCCCGCCGCTCGCCGAGTGAAACACCCGCTTCAGCATGTCGCGATGAATGGTGTCGGCGTCCTTGCTCCAAGCCTTGATATGTTTGAAGCGCGATGCAAAAACATCATGCCCGCCTTCATCCTCAATCCCGCTCGTGCCTTCGAGAATCCGCTTGATGGCTTTCTGCACCCAGCCGCGTTCGTTCCGCAAGAACGAGGCGAGGAACTTCACCACCGTCAAAACATCCGACTCCTTCGCCTGCCTGTTGTCTTTGGACTTGTTGACCGTGCTGCCGACAAAAATCCAGAGCGGGTCGGCCAGGTGATAGCGGAGCATCGCATCCGATTTCGTCTGGAATGCTCGCTTCTGCTCGTGAAACGCCAGCAGGTTTGCCAGCAGCAGCGTGTCCGTCTGCTCCGGCGTGGTTTCATGCCGCAGATTCAAAACTTCAAAGTCCTTTCCAAATCCGTCGCCGTAAAAATACTTATAGGAATAGTCGAAGAGAATGGCCTTGCCGTATTCCTGGGTCATGTCGTCGTCGCGCGCCGTCGTCATAGCCTGCCCGAAGGTCGCGCTGTATTCAAAGGTGAAACCCGTTTCCGCCAGCTTGTCCCGGTTGCCTACCCACTTCCCGGCCTCACTGCTCGCGCCCTTGTGCCCTTCGTCCACAAAGATTAGGTTGTTCCCCTCGAACGCTTCCACCGGCACGCTTACGCCAGAGCCCTTCTTCTCCTCGACCAGCTTGGTGATTTCGATGACGCGGACGGTGTTCTTCGTCGCCGCCTCGAAGCCGCTGTCCTCCAGCGAAAACCGTGCGCACGGAATGCCCGCTGCCTCCATGTTCTCAAGATGCTGTTGCGAAAGCCCCTCGTCGGGTGTCACGAGCAGAATGTTGTCCAGCGGTTCATGGTTGTAGTGGAGAAACTGCCGGTAATGGAAGTGCATCAGAATCGTCTTGCCGCTGCCGGTCGCCATCCAGAACGCCAGCTTCGTCAAATCCGCTTCGTAAAACTTCGGGTCTTGCGCGTCCATTGCCGCGCGACGACTGTTCCGTTGGTTCACAAAACTGTTTAATTCCTTTCGCAATGTCTTTTCGTGATTGAAGCGCTTGTCCAGGAACAGTTCACTAATCAGCAGCGAGAGATGCTGGAAGTAACGCAGCGCAAGCGTCTCCGTGCGGTGCTTGTTGAAATAGGCAAGGTGACTGAGGATGTTTGCGTCGTAGCGCTCCAAATCCTCCGGCTTCACGAGACACTTCGAGCCGCGCGAAAGAATGCGCTGCGCCAGAGGTGAGTGGCCAGTGCTGCCGAAGCCCTCGTCCACTTCGCGCAAATCCTCCAGCATTGCCTTGTTCGAGGAATAGCCGAGCATGTGGCAGCCCCACGCAGCCAGCACCAGCCGCTGCTCCAGCTTGACATAATCGCTGGCGGGCATCGGCTTATTCCTCGTTGAACATACGACGCTTGAAAACGGGATCGAGTGAACGCGCGCCGGGAATGAAACTGTCCGTGTTCACAAAAATATCTTCCGCGCCATCGGTGAGCTTGTGTTTCTTCACGAACTCCTTGTCAGCCTCGAATTCCTTCTCGCCCCAGCCGCGCGTTGTGCGCCAGAGGATGGCCGTCTCGCGGCTTTCCGCGCGACCGCGATACACAAGGTAGCGCGTGCTTTTGTTCTCATACACGCGGCGCGACGCAACGTGCAGGCCAATGAGGTAATTGAACGTCTCCGGCAAATCCACCGGCAACGGCTCGTCTTTGCCTTGACGACGCAGCGTGTAATCAAACGGCGCGTCCAGCTTGGCCACGTTCAGCAGCGTGTCGCTCTGCTTGGTCTCGAAATCGAGCATGTAGCCAAGGACGTAATCCTCCAGTTGCAGCGTCGTCTGCTTGTCTGGCGTCTGAAAAGTGATGTTGTCCAGGGCGTCTTCGTAGGATTCGAGGCGCAAGTATTTGAAAGCGTGGCTTGAGCCTTGCCGCGACACCGGTTTGCCGTCCTTCCAATCCTTCGAGTAAATGACTTTCTGGAGGCGTGGCTTCAGAACTGTTCCAAAGTATTCGCCCATTTCCACGAGAATATATTTACGCTCACCTTCATCTTGCCGGTTAAGTTCAACCACAGCGTGACCGGTCGTGCCAGAGCCGCCAAAGAAATCAAGGACGACCGAAGTCGAAGAACACGCGGCCTGAATTGCTTTAGCAACCAACTTGGTTGGTTTTGGTGTCGTGAATGAGGTGTTTGGGATGAGCACCTTTAGCTCCTCTTGCGCCTCATGGGTTGAGCCAGCTTCCGTATACTTCCAAATAGTTTCGGTGGGGCGAGTGTCAGACTCGTCTGCATATTGTCGAACGTAGGGTTGGAGGCCGTTACCCTTGTCCAACCAATCCAGTTCGGCATAGCGTTTTTCGACAGTTTTTCTTTCCCATCGCCAACGACCTTCTGTTCCGTCCGGCTTTATCGGCCAGACCTCGATTCCTTTGGGTGATTTGATTAGAAACCATAAGTTGGGGCGGTCCTCTCTGAGCGAACCTTTGCCCCACTTACGCAGTGGATCACTTCGGTATTTTCGGTCCTTTTCATCCTGGTGCGGAAACTGGTCAAGGTCGGGTGTGATGCGCAACCGATTCGGAGACCAATCGGGGGCTTTACTGAAGACGAACAAGTGGTCGTAGGAACTTGAAAAAACGACGGCGTCCATTCTTGGGCTGTAAACCTTTTCCCAAGCGATCTCACCCTTAAAGCAATTTGCCCCGAAAATCTTTTCGCCGAGGGAGCGGAAGTTTGAACTCTCGCCATCATCCAAAGTCACCCACAATGTTCCCGTTTGGCGCAGAAGACCTTTTCCACTCCTGAGCCTGTCCGCCATCATCGCTATCCAAGAAGAATGTTGGTAACTGTCTTTGTAGTTAAAATCGCCAAGGCCAGTGTTGTATGGTGGGTCAATAAAAGTGATGTCGACACCGTCGCGATAGGAAGCTTCTATCAAGCGCAACGCCTGGAAGTTGTCGCTGTGAATCAGCAGTCCGTCCAGCGCCTCGTCTACCGAGTCGGCGCCGTAAAGGAATCGCTTCGATGCGAGAAGCTTCTCGATAAAGCCACTTGAGAAAAACTTCGTGTCTAGCACCAAACTTGGCTGCGCTTTCAGGAAGTCCACCTTTGGGGGATCTTTGAATCCCGGCGTGGCCAAGTCACCCTCGATTTTGTGAACATGGAACAGGCGCTTCCACTCCTCAATCTGCGCCTTGTTCTTCGCGACCTCGGGATACAACTCTTCCGGCACGCGGTCTAGCGTCACGCAGTAGTTGACTTCGGTGACAAATTTCTTTTTCTCGAACAGCAGCTTCTGAAAATTCTCAATCTGCGCCACGAACGCGATGATTTTGCGCCCGATGCCCTTGATGGCGCGGAGCGTTTGAAACCAACTCTCCGACCGCGCTTCGCCGCCCGCCTCCAGTTCGTCGAGATTGAGCACTTCGTTCTTGAGGTAGAAGTCCAGTTCGCGCTCCAGAAAGCCCTTGAGGTCTTTGTGGATGAAGAAGTCCGAAGTGTTCTTGCGGGTGTAAACGTGCAAATGGTGGTCGAGCAGGCTCACTGGATTGCCGTCCACGTCCTTGCGCTTTTCGTGGAGCAGCGCGGCCAGCGCGTCGGTATTGGACTTTACGGCGACGACAATTTTCGGCGCGGCCTCCGCCAGAATCGTCTCCTGTGGTTTTGATTTGTAGGTAATTTCCTCCCGTTCCGTGAGCGGGCGGTATTCAAAAGGAATGGAGAGAGTGCGGGCTTTGGCATCGAGCGCCGCGTCCGCCGCGCGGGGCAGAAAAAATCGTTTCGCGCCTTTGACGTTGTTCTGCTCCACATCGGCATTACGGAGCTTGAAGCAGACTGCCCAGCCGCCATGCTTGTAGCTGTAGTCGGTAAAGTTTTCGCCGGTCTTGATGTAGTATTGGTCGCTGTTTGCCCAGTGAAGGTGAACTTCCTCACCGTTGTAGGGGATGGCGTATTTGTCGCGCTTGGAGTAGCGGCGCAGGGACATGAAATCGCCCTCGTCGTAGTAGCGGCTGAAGAAGGAGTAAAGATGGTTGAAAATCTCCGCCTCCAACTCAGGGCGAGACTTCGCTTTCCCCGTCCGTTCCTGCAACTCCAGATACTGCTTCCCGCGCGGCGTCTGCTGATACTGCGCCGCCAGGTTCCCCTCGGCATCTAGCGCTTCCTCACCAAAATTCTCCTTTATCTGCGCCGCCACTTCCGTTAGTTGCTGCGCCAGCCCCGATTCCTCCGCCAGCGCTCCCGAGGTCAACTCCATCGCCACGCCATCAAGCAGGTCCTTTTCGATAAACTGCTCGATGACCGCCCGCTTGTGGTTCATGATGCGGTAGATGCCGAAATCGAGCTCGGCGCAGTCGAACTGGAAGAGCTTCTTCAGCAATCCTTGAAATTTTTCACGTGGGGTAGGCATATTTTTCTTTATAGGTCTCTTCAAGCACTCATCAACGCGGCGCCTCCGGTCAGGTTTCTCTAACGAGTTCCAGTCCTGTAATTCCGACGAAGTCGCCGTCATGGCTCACGAGCGGTATGCGGTGCCAAAGAGCCGTCGCCGCGATCCACGCATCCGGCCAGCTTATCGGCCGACCGGCGCGTTCACGTTCTACCACGACGCGTGCGTAAACTTTGGCGATCTCGTTGTTGTAGGGGAGAACGACAAAGTTCTTGAGATGTTCTTCCAGTTGCAGACGACGTTTCTCGCCCCAACTTCTCTTTTCCGCGCCGTAGTGCATCTCCGCAACGGTGACAAAAACAATTCCGACGATTTTTCCAGCGAGATGCTGCTTGTAACGCTGCCCGAGATCCGTCCCTTTCATCAGATACGAAACGACGTTCGTATCCGCGATAACTCTTTCCTCGTTCACGTTTACGCGGCTTTAATGTTCATTTGTCGCAGCTTGTGTACGGATTCCTCGAAACCGTCATCGACGTCGCCCGGCCAAATGCCGACAAGCGCGTCGATGTCAGTCAACGGACGCACGCCTTGCGCTGCCGCAAGCTCATCAAAGCTCATCGCCTGCCAGAAGTCCCCGGGGAGCGGTGCGCCACTCGGGAGAATCTCCATTGCCTGATCGTCTTTGGCTTCGATGCGCTCAATATCCGAGACCGTGATACTCACAATCTTTTCCGAGACCGGATCTTCCTTGGCTTCGCCGGTGACACGCACGAAATGAAGAATGCTCCGATACACCTCATCACGCAGCGATTCGTCGAACAAACAGATCACCGGATCACCGCTTGATGGATGTACGCGCAGCCGGGACCCCCGTTCTTTGAAATCCGCCATGAGCAGCCTGCCTTCGATCGTCCGCTTGTTGAGCTGGGGTCCGATGATGCGTTGTTGAACGCGCGTATAGCCGTCGCGGTCGTATAGCACGCGCAGCGGTTGAGCACGATGATTGAGCGTGAACTCGATGCGGTCCACGCCACGATCGAAAAGTCGTCCCGCATCGCGGACGGCGAGCAATACGCCGGCGTCATAGCCGGATGGGTAAGCATCACCAGTTGAAGTCACGGCGGCCAGGCCCTGGATGAATTTCTCAAAGGCCTGAAGCCCGAGGTCGGTATCGGGAATAGAAAGTTGGGTATCGCTGCGCTCGAAGCGAATAATGGCCGAAGGACTGCCATGCGTGACCTCAACCACATCGAGAGAAATCGCTGCACGAATATCCTGCGGACGACGGCCGGCGCGTTGGCTCTCGGCGCTACCCTGCAACACGAGCGCCACACGCTCCACCGCTCGCAGCATTTCTTGCCCCAGGCGAAGGAAGTCCTCCAGCCGGATTCGCCCGGGCTTCACACCGGGGCCTTCCAGTTTCATCGCAAAAAATGCGTTCTTATTCATGGTGCCCTCCTTGCACTGCATCTAGACGAGGGGCTCTTGCCAACGACAAAGCCACTCCTGGTCTCCGAAGACGCCAACCTCGAATTCTACCCGCTCAGACACGTGATGCGCACGCCCACCCCCGACCTGAAGAACAATGGGCGAGGTTCACTTTCCCCAAGTTTCCGGGAACGAGCCTTCCTGGTGCCCGACCTCACCACCTTGACCATCGAACGATCGTTCGGTATCGTATCCCCATGGCAAATGATGGTCAATACTTGGCGAAATTGCAGGACTACTATGCCCGGCATCGGGTTCTGCCATCGTACGCAAGGATCGGCGCGCTTG
>PLYS01000053.1 GCA_003153455.1 Betaproteobacteria bacterium
AAGCCCGATAACATGAAAGCCGGCATGAACGTCACAAGCATCGTGAGCTGGCTAGCAACCAGTTGATTCTTGACCCATGAGGAGATCAGAAGCCCGATGCCGAGCGCGACCAGCACATACAGCATCGAGGCACCGAGCAGCACCCACAAACCGCCGCGCAGCGGCACGTGAAACAGAAATTTGGCCGCGAGCACGCAAACAGCCAGGCCGATCATGCCGAGCAGAAAGTATGGCAAAGTCTTACCGAGCAGAATCTCGTCGCTACGTACCGGCGTAACCAGCAGTGCCTCGAGCGTGCCGCGCTCCCATTCGCGGGCCATCACCATCGCCGTCAGCAGCGCGCCGATCAGTGTCATGACGAGCACGATGAGGCCAGGAACGAGGAAATAGGAGCTGTCATTGGCTTCGTTGAACAACATCCGCGTCTGCAACATCACCGGAGCGCTGTCGGCGCTCCGGCCCTGTGCCGCGCGTCGGGCCGACCACGCGCCTACCGCGCCCTGCACGTAGCTTTGGATGATGCGGGCGCGATTCGCGTCGCTGCCGTGGACGATCAGTTGCAGATCGGCGTGGCCTGCGTTGAGTTGCCGGGCGAAATCAGACGGAATGCGCACGATGCCATCGACCTTCTGTTCGAGCAGCAGTTGCTGCGCGTGCGGCATGGATCGCGAGATCTGCGGCTGGAAGTACGGAGAGAGCTGAAATGAGCCGGTTAACTCGATCGCCTCGTCCGATGTCTCATCGATGACGACAGCCAGCGGCACATTCTTCACATCAAGGGATAGTCCATAACCGAACAAAAGGATCAATATCAGGGGCAATACCACGCCCATCGCGATGCTGGACGGATCGCGCAGCACCTGTAACGTCTCCTTGCGCACCAGCGCACGGACCCGCCGCAGCTTTGCCGGCCACGAGTTCGTGGGCACCACGGCTTCCGGCGTCATGCCGCGGCCCGCGCCTCGCCCACGGTTTCCTGCGCCTGCTCCATTCGTGCCTCCTGGACGATGGCGATGAACGCGTCCTCCATGTTCGGCTCGAGCTTGGCTGCGGTGCTGGCGCGTTGGCGAATCTCGCCGGGCGAGCCCTGCGCCAGCACCTTGCCCGCGTCCATGATCGCGACGCGATCGCAGTACTCGGCCTCCTGCATGAAGTGCGTCGTCACGATCACGGTCACACCCTGCTCCGCCAGCGCAGTGATCCGTCGCCAGAAGACCCTGCGTGCCAGCGGATCGGCGCCGCTGGTCGGCTCATCGAGGAACAGGATTTCCGGCTCGTGCAGCAATGCCGCCGCCATCGCCAGCCGCTGCTTGAAACCTCCAGGAAGCTGCGCGCTCGCCATACCCGCCTGTGTGCCGAGCTCGAACTGCTGCATCGCCCAGGCGATGCGCGCGCGCCGGCGCTGGCCGCGCAGACCATAGGCACTGGCGAAAAACTCCAGATTCTCGGCTACGGTAAGCGGGCCATATAGGGAGAATTTTTGCGCTACGTACCCCAAGCGCGAGCGCGCCGACGCCGGTGCGCGGCGCACGTCGGTGCCACCGATATTCAACTCCCCGCCACTCGCGGCCAGTAAACCGCACAACATGCGAAACGTCGTGGTTTTGCCCGCACCATTGGGGCCCAGGAGCGCAAAGATCTCGCCTCGGCGTACTTCGAAATCGATGTGATCGACCGCAATAAAGTCGCCGAACCGCTTTACCAGATCGCGGACCTTTACGATGACCGGCTGGCCCTCGCCACGCACAGGCCGATCGACCGCAATAGCCTTCACCTGCTCGCGATCGGCACTGCGCCGCAGGAGCATCATGAAGCCATCCTCGAAACACGCGGGCACCGGCGTGACCGCCAAGCCTCGAAGCAATTCATCGGTGGCAGCGACGTCCTGGCCTGCCGTGGCACGCACGAACCGGACCCGGCCTCCGTCCGGCACCGCATCGATGATGTCCGGCCGATCGAGCAGTTGCGCCTGCAGCGCGCGAGCGCCGCGCGGTTGCGAAGGCTGAGCGATGAAACTCAAGCCCGCTGCATTGTGCGTCACGTCGGATGGATTACCCTGCGAGAGCACCTTGCCATGATGCAGCAGGACGACGCGGCTGCAACGCTCCGCCTCGTCCAGATAGGCTGTGCTGAGCAGCACGGTCATACCCTCATCGGTGACCAGATGCCGCACGATTTCCCACAGCTCGCGCCGTGACAAAGGATCTACTCCGACCGTGGGCTCATCCAGGAGCAGCAACTCCGGCGAGCGCACCAATGTGCAGGCTAGGCCCAGTTTCTGCTTCATGCCGCCGGACAGTTGACCGGCCAGGCGCTGCTTGAACGGCGCGAGCGCCGTCATCTCCATCAACTGCGGGTAGCGCTGTGCGCGCTGCTCGTCGGTGACGCCGTGCAAGTCGGCGTACAGATCGAGATTTTCCGCAACGGTCAGATCCTCGTACAAACCAAATCGCTGTGGCATGTAGCTGATGCGGTCCTGCACGCGTTGCGGATCGACCGCAACTTCGACGTCCAGCACCTTCAGCGTTCCACTATCGGCGCGCAGCAGGCCCGCCGCCAGACGGATCAGCGTCGTCTTGCCGGCGCCGTCTGGTCCGATCAGCGCCGTCAGCTCACCGTGGCCCACTTCGAGCGAGACCCCATCGAGTGCCTGAACCGGCGGCGCCTTCTCGCGACGGAAGGCGTGGCGAAGCTCTCCTGCGATCAGGGCCGGCGCAACGGGCCCGGGGGATTGTGTCGCAGCAATCACGATCCACCCCGCCGCGCGGCGTTCGACGCGCCGTTGCCGACGGCAAGGGGCAAGTGCACCGTTGTAGGCATACCGAGACGCAGCTCGTTTGCCGGATCCTGGACGAAGACGCGGACCTGATAGACAAGGCTTGAACGCAGCTCGCTGGTCTCGACGGACTTCGGCGTGAATTCAGCAACTGGCGAGATGAAGCCGACCCAGCCCGGAAAGCTTCGGGCGGGAAAGGCATCGGCGGTAATGGCTGCCTTAAGCCCTTCGCGCAAGAAGCCCAGATCGGTTTCCGACACGTACGCGCGTACCCATTTCGGATCGGTGATCGCGAGCGTGAAGGCCGCTTTCTGCGGCGAGGCCATTTCGCCCGGCTCGACGATTCTCGAGCGGACCACGGCATCGAGCGGCGCGAACAATTCGGCATCCTTCCACTGCTGCCGCAGTAGCGCGAGCTGGGCTTCTTCGGCCCGAAGTTGCGCTTCTGCCTGCGCAACATCCTCTTTGCGTGGCCCGGCCAGTTCGAGTTCGAGCGCCTTCTGGCTCACTATGAGTTTCGCCTCCGCCGCATCGACCGCAGCTTTGGCCGAGTCCAGATCCTGCCGGCTCACGGCACGGCCCGCGGAGTTGTCGGACAGCACACGCAGTCGCTCATATTGCGCGCGCGCATTGACCGCGTCGGCTCTGGCCGCATCGACGTTGGCTCGCGCCTGCGCGATCTCCTCGGGACGATTACCGTGATGCAGCCGGTTCACGACCTGCTGCTGTGTCGCAACGTCGGCTTCGGCCTTCGCCACCTGCGGCGCCAAGCGACTGGTATCCAGGCGCGCGAGCACCTGGCCGCGTTTCACACTGTCGCCCTCCTGGGCCAGTACTTGCGCGATACGCTCATTGCCGTTGAAGGGCAAATTGACCTGGCGCAGGTCGATGTTGCCATAGAGCGTAAGCTCCTCGCGGGTCTGGTGGTGAGCCGCCGACCACCACCACAGAGCCGCTCCCAGACCTACCAGTCCGGCGAGCACGAGAGCAAGTCGCGCGGTTCTTTTCATGCGAAACCACCCTTGCGTTTACCCGACGTAAAGACAGCCGAGCACATCAGCCAAGCCGATTCGAATTTTGATTCGCTGCTCATCGTGTGCTACGCGTTGACGCGCGGACCCGCTTTGACGGCGTGAGTCTTGGCTGCGCGCGCGGTCGCGTCTCGACGAACTCTTGCAACCGTTCAACCAGACGTTGCAGCGACGAAACCAGCGCCCCGACTTCCCGCTTCGAGAACGGCTCGAGAATTTGGTTAAGCTGGTCTACAATTGTTGCCAGCGACTGCTCTGCCTGGCGAATGCCCGGTGAAGTTATGGCGATCTGCACGGACCGACGATCGTCTAGCCTGCGCTCACGCTTGACCAAGCCCGCCTGCTCTAAGGCATCCACAACCCGCGTCAGCCCGCCCATGTCGTACCCCGTTTTCGTGCTCAGCTCGCTCGGCGACATCGGGGATTCTTTTCGCAGGCTCATTAGCACCATGAATCCAGCAACCGAGAGTGGCTGTGATTCGAAGGCGGCTTCACCGACCGTCGACAGCAGCGAGGCGCAGCGCTTGACCAGAAACCCGACGCTCAGCGATGGATCAAAATCTCGTATCGAGTAATGATTCATGAAAGTGTTTTCCATCTCAACATTTGTCTCACCAATACTTGATAAATTAAATAATGTCAAGTGGTAAGGATTTTCGAGGCTGAGCCTGCATGGCATGCTCAAGCTGCGCGACATAGACCCCCAGAATCACCTGCTAGGCGTACGAAAGGCTGAATCGGTTTTTGGTTCGAAGGCTTGCTGCTGAAGCGGTAATGTTAAATCGGGGCTCCGTCGCTATTTCTCCCATCCCTGACAAGTTCTAATCGGCAGCAAAACTCGATGCCTGGCTGCTAAGGACTGATGAGCTGCATTAGCGTACTATCTGCGCTCGACTACATAAGAAAAGCCCGCTCCGAATGTCCAAAGAAGTCAAAGTCACATCGCAGCGCGCTGTCGTCGCTGCTGTACAGCTGCCGGCGGTAAGCGACGAAGAGCGCTGTTGACAAAGATGACGTTGCCAAACTGCAGCAGGCGATTCGTGCGTTTTTCGGCCGGCGCCTGGTCAAGGCCGAGTTGTTCCTGCCATGGTCGGCGCAGCAGCTGCGCGGCGAGTTGTTCGCGGTTTGCCAGGTGCTGGAGGAGCGCGCCGACACGGAGGGGGCGCACTTCAGCGTGCGTGGCGAGCGCAAGGACCTTGATGTTTTGCGCGAGCGGATAAAGTCTTCACCGCACATCGTGGATTGACCGCTTGCCGGCCCGGCAATATAGTTGCCGATCACGAAAATGCTGGTTTGAACTTCCTATTTCTTTTCGCCAACGTCCATTCCAAGGAGCCAACTGTGAACGCGTACGACAAGCAACTGCAAAAGATCAAGAACGACAAAGGTTTTATCGCTGCCTTGGATCAGAGTGGCGGCAGCACGCCTAAGGCGCTCAAGCTCTACGGCGTCAATGAAGATGCCTGGACGAACGAGCAGGGGATGTACGACGTAGTGCACCAGATGCGGTCTCGTATCATTACGAGCCCGGCATTCAGCGGCAAGCGCCTGATCGGCGCGATTCTGTTCGAGAACACTATGGACCGCGATATCGAAGGCAAGCCGACGCCGACGTACCTTTGGGAAGTGAAGGGCGTGGTGCCATTCCTCAAAGTCGACAAGGGCCTCGCCGACGAGAAAGACGGCGTGCAAATGATGAAACCGATCGGCGGCCTCGACGCGCTATTGAAGAAGGCGAAATCCAAAAACGTGTTCGGCACGAAGATGCGCTCGGTGATAAAACAGGCTAACGCCGCGGGCATCGACGCCGTGGTCAAACAGCAGTTCGAGGTCGGCAAGCAAATTATCGCCGCGGGTTTGATGCCGATCCTCGAACCCGAGATCGACATCAAGACGCCGAACAAAGACAAGGCCGAAGATCTCTTGAAGGCATCGATCCTGAAAGAGCTCAACGAGCTGAAGCCGGATCAACTTGTAATGCTGAAGCTCACGATTCCCGACAAAGACAATCTCTACGCTGATCTCATCAAGCACAAGAACGTCCTGCGCGTGGTCGCGCTCTCGGGCGGGTATTCGCGCGACGAATCGAACAAGCGCCTCGCGCGTAACAACGGCATGACCGCGAGTTTCTCGCGCGCGCTGTCCGAAGGGCTTACCGCGCAGCAATCTGATGAGCAATTCAACGCGGCGCTCGATGGCTCGGTTGAAAGCATTTATCGCGCGTCGATCACCTGAAGGAACTTAACCGACATGCCAAATTATCGAAAGACCCCCGAGGCCGTGGCGCGCCTCACCCCGGAACAATATCGCGTCACTCAGCAAAGCGGCACCGAGGCGCCCGGAACGGGCGAACTCCTCGACAACCACGAACCCGGCATCTATGTCGACATCGTGTCGGGCGAACCGCTGTTCGCATCGTCCGACAAGTTCGAGTCGGGCTGCGGCTGGCCGAGTTTCACCAAGCCGATCGAGCCGGCGAACGTGAACGAGTTGAAGGATGCTACGCACGGCATCATCCGCACCGAAGTGCGTTCGGCCGCGGGCGACAGCCATCTCGGCCACGTTTTTGACGATGGCCCGCCGGACCGGGGAGGCCTGCGTTACTGCATCAACTCGGCGTCGCTGCGTTTCATCCATCGCGACGACATGGAGGCCGAAGGCTACGGCGCTTACCTCGACCAGGTGGAGGATGTGCGATGAGCAAGACCGAACGAGCCGTGCTTGCAGGCGGCTGCTTCTGGGGCATGCAGGACTTGATCCGCAAGATGGACGGTGTCGTTTCGACGCGTGTCGGCTACTCGGGCGGCGATGTTTCCAACGCCACCTACCGCAACCACGGCACGCACGCCGAAGCGATCGAGATCGTCTTTGATTCGGCCAGACTCAGCTATCGCCGGCTGCTCGAGTTCTTCTTCCAGATCCATGACCCGACGACGCTCAACCGCCAGGGCAACGACCGCGGCTCAAGCTATCGGTCGGCCATCTACTACACGAGCGACGAGCAGAAGCGCATCGCCGCTGACACGATTGCGGACGTGAATGCATCGGATCTGTGGCCAGGGCCCGTCGTAACCGAGGTGGCGCCGGCGGGGCCGTTCTGGGAAGCGGAGCCGGAGCACCAGGACTACCTGGAACGCATACCGAACGGCTACACGTGCCATTTCGTGCGGCCGAACTGGAGGTTGCCGGTCAGGCAGGCGCAGGCCGACGACCGATGAAAATAGCGTAGCTGCGTCGTCGCCGGATTTTGCCTAGGCCTTGGCGCGGGCACCGCCCATCAGCATCGCTTGTTCACTGTCTCTCAGGCGGTCGGTCTGGCGGAAGGGCTCGACGGCCTGTTTATTTACTGGAGGTACTTGCCGACTTCCGCGCTGCCGGTGCCGGTGCAGCCGGTGGCGCCGTAGCGCAGGAACTTCTGAGTTCTCGCAGCGCCATCCACCTCGCCGGCGTAAATATTGCCATCGGAATCTGTAGCGACCACGTGCGGCCAATGGAACTCGCCGGCTTGGCGGCCGCCGCCTCCAATGCGAGTCAGTTCGGTCAGGTTCTGCCGGTTGATGACGTAGATCACGTCGTTGACGAGATCGGCGACGTACATGCAGCTTTGCTTCGCGTCGGTCGAGAAGTTCACCGTGCCCGACGTGCCGCCGATGGACTGGGGAGCAACGTGGATCTCACCCACAAACCCGCACTTGCCGACCTCACCCTCCGGGTTTGAGCAGGGCTTGCCCGCTTCAGATGCCTTGAAGATCTGCACACGATTGTTGCCGCGGTCGCAGGCATACAGCAGACCGTCATT
>PLYS01000446.1 GCA_003153455.1 Betaproteobacteria bacterium
TTGCCGATCATGTTATTGAGACGGTCGATGATCTGCTGGCCGATGGTTTCGGCGAGCCGCCGCGCCATTGGGCGCGCCAGGGAATCGCTGTTGCTGCCCGCAGAGAAGCCGATCACGATTCGGATCGGACGCGAGGGAAAGGACTGCGCCGAGGCTTGCGCGCACGCAGCGACGGGATACGCGTAAAGCACCGCTGCGAGAAGCTGACGGCAGGCGCGTCTCATTGTGGGGGAATGCCAGCGTTCTTGACCACCTCGGCCCAGCGTCCGATTTCGGAGCGTATGAACGCGGTAAACTCGTCGCGGCTGGTCGGCGCGACGTCGATGACCAGGTCGGACAGACGCTGCTGCACGTCCGGCGCCTGCAGCGTCGTGATCAGATCGGTGTGGAGCTTTTCGAGAATCGGCTCGGGCGTGGCGCCGGGCGCGCACATGCCGTACCACGCGGTGACCACGTAATCCGGCACGCCCGATTCGATCATGGTGGGGACCGCTGACAACTGCACCGTGCGTTTCGCAGAGGTCACGGCGAGCGCGCGCACCTTCCCGGAGTTGACGTGCGGCAACAGCGCGGGTAGGTTGGCAAGCATCACCGGAATTTGCCCGCCCATCACGTCGGCCAGTGCCGGCATGGCGCCTTTGTAAGCGATGTGCACCACGTTGATCCCGGCAATCGATTTGAACAGTTCCATGAACAGGTGTGGTGAAGTCCCAACACCGGGAGAACCGTAGCTGATTTTGCCGGGATTGGCCTTCGCGTACGCGATGAACTCCGCGACGGACGTGGCCGGCAGCGACGGGTGCACGATCAGAGCGTTGGCCGTGGTGGCAATGCGCGACACCATTGCAAAGTCACGCAGCGGATCGTACGGCAGCTTCGGGTACAGCGCCGCCGCGATGGCGCTGGACGCGATATTGCAGTGAAAGAGGGTGTAGCCGTCGGGGGGCGCAATTGCAACGGCCGCGCCGGCGATGGTCCCGCCCGCACCCACGCGGTTTTCCACCACCACTTGCTGGCCCCACATCCTGCTGAGGCGATCCGCGACAAGACGCGCGACAATGTCAGGGGAATCGCCGGCCGCGAACGCGACCACATAGCGCACCGGTTTGACGGGGTAGGATTGCGCGAGTGACGGCGCGCCGGGCCACGACACCGTTGCGAACGCACCGGCAATAAGCAGCATTCTCATGATAGGTCTCCCCCAATTTTGCCGATTCTGACTATTGTGGCTTGATGCCCGCCGCTTTAGCGACGCGTGCCGCAACTTCAGCCTCACTTCGCACGAATCGCGCGAATTCGGTCCGCGTCATACTCATGGGCTCGGCCGCGAGACTCCTGAACTGCTCTCGCAAGTCCGGTGCTGCCAGCGCGCGCGAGGTGTCCTTCGCAAGCTTGTCTACGATTCCTGCGGGCACACGAGCCGGCACCCACATGCCAAACCAAAGCATGTCTTCGAAGTTGGCGACACCGGCTTCTGCAATCGTTGGCACCTCCGGCAGCAAGGCGGAGCGCTGGCGACCGCTGACACCTAACGCGACGAGCTTGCCCGCCTTGATAAACGGCAACGCGGTGCCAATCGGCGGAAGGTAATAGGTGACGCGCCCCATCATTACGTCGGTCATTCCCTCCGGGCCTCCCTTGTAAGGGACGTGCACCACGGCAATGCCCGCTGCAAGCCTGAACTTTTCGCCGGAAAAATGGGTGGCGCCGCCCATTCCGGCTGAAGCGAAAGTCAGTTGGCCTGGCTTCGCCTTCGCCGCTGCAATCAGCTCGGACACGTTTTTCAAGCCAGCCGACGGGGACACGACCAGAGCCTCGTACAGCGCAGCGAGCGGAGCGATCTCGAGGAAGTCCTTGAATGTGTCGTACGGCAGATTGGTGTACAGGGCCAGGTTCACCGCGTGATTACTGGCGGCCACGAGCAGCGTGTAACCGTCAGCCGGTGACCTCGCGACTATTCCGGTGCCTAGCGTGCCACCGGCACCAGGTCGGTTGTCCACTACCACTGGCTGGCCCCAAATTTGCGAGAGCTTCTGGCTTACCCACCGGCCAATGATGTCGAGGCCGCTGCCGGGCGAATTCGGAATAATCACCCGCACGGCCTTGGTGGGGTAGCTTTGAGCAAGGGCGCCCGCGGCTATGGTCACCCCAGTGGCAAACACCAGCGCGATTCCTGCGGTTCTCATGGCCTACAGGATGCCATAAAACGGATCAGGCTGGAGCAAGCGCATAATTGCTATGGATACGAAGATCAGGACTACAACGGGAAGGCGGTGAAGAGCGCGTCCGCCTGAACGCACCATAAAACGGGCGTGCCAGATGAGGGGGTCTTATGTTTCGGCAAAGAACAGGGGTTGCGACTGCGATATTGATTTCGATCGTAACCGTTGCAGTCAACGCGTACGGCCAGGAATATCCTGCAAAGCCTATACGCCTGGTTGTACCGTGGCCCGCGGGTGGCCTCACCGACCTTGTCGCCAGAATCGTCGGCGAGCGCCTCGGTTACGTCCTTGGAAAGCCGATGGTCATCGATAACAAAGCAGGCGCCAGCGGTTTCATCGGCACCGAAATCGTAGCGAAAGCGCCTCCGGACGGATACACGCTGCTACTCGTCACTTCCAGCACGCACGCGGCGAGCCCGGCGCTATTCAGGAAAATCCCTTACGATCCCATCAACGATTTCGCGACGATTTCCCAGGTCACTTTGGCGCCCAATATTCTGGTGGTGCCGCCGTCGCTCGCTGCAAACTCCGTGGCGGAGCTCGTGACGCTGGCCAAGGCGAAACCGGGACAACTGGATTATGCTTCGTACGGCAATGGCAGCACGGCGCATCTGGCAGCAGAGCTTTTCCTCCAGACGACCGGCGCCTCCATGGCGCACATTCCATACAAAGGCTCTGCGGCTGCTGTGACCGATTTGATCGGTGGGCACGTGCAAGTGTTTTTTGATACCATTCCTTCATCATTGCCTCATGTCAGATCAGGCAAGCTCAAAGCGCTCGCAGTGACCGGCCCGACGCGAACGCCCGCTGCGCCCGACATTCCGACGGTCGCGGAAACGTATCCCGGGTTTGAAGTGAGCGTGTGGCAAGGCTTTCAGGCGCCAGCCGGTACGCCGAGGGCGATCGTCGACAAGCTGAACGCAAACATCCTGAAGGTGATGGCGATGCAAGACGTCCGGGAGAGGCTTATCAATCTCGGCGCAGAGCCGGTGAGCTCGACGCCTGAACAATTTGCTCAGCATATCGCTCGAGAAAAGCAGAAGTGGGCGGATGTCGTGAAACGAGCGGGCATACCGCCAGTGGATTGAATGCATGGACCGACAGTTCTTCGAAGTGGATGGTGTGCGCGTGTCGCGCTTGGAGGACTTGCGTCTGGTGACGGGGTGCGGCAAATACGCATCCGATTGGGATTCGCCGGGGCAGTTGTATGGGTATTTTCTACGATCCGATCGTGCGCATGCACGTATCGTCTCGCTTCACGTGGAAGCAGCGCGAAAACACCCAGGCGTGCATGGGGTAGTTACTGGTGAAGACGCGGTGCGTGCGGGTTACGTGCAACCCGTCAGCTTCTTCAACCTGACTGGAAAGAATGGGATGCGCGCGCGTGTGCCGCAACGGCCCGTGCTTGCACACGGGCGAGTTCGATTTGTCGGCGAACCCGTGGCACTGATCGTTGCCGAGTCCGTGCACAGTGCCCAGGATGCGTGTGCACTGATAGAGGTGCAGTACGAAGATCTGCCATGCGCCGTTGATCCGGAAGAGGCGCTCACCCCCAGCGCGCCGCAACTCCATGAGAACGTGCCGGGCAATATGTCCTTCGAGTGCGAAGCGGGAGATGCCGCCGCGGTGGAAGCGGCTTTCGCCGAGGCGGCGCACGTTACCCGACTCAAGCTCATGAGCACGCGGGTCGTGCCGAGTCCCATGGAGCCTCGCGCTTGTCTCATCACTTTCGAGCAGCGCACGGAGCGCTACACCGTGCATGCATGCGTGCAAGGCGCCAACATGTTGCGTATGCAGCTCGCCGGTTATACCAGGGTGCCCGAGGACAGGATCGAAGTCATCGCACGCGACGTGGGCGGAGGATTTGGCAGCCGCAGTATGGGTTACCCGGAGTACTGCGCTGTGATGATGGCGGCACGAACCACGGGGCGGCCAGTGAAGTGGGTTTCGACGCGATCCGAAGCGTTTCTCTCGGATACCCACGGCCGGTCCAGTGTGATGAGCGGCGAGCTTGCGCTCGATCGCAGCGGTAAGTTCCTTGCCATGCGATTCGATTGGGTCGCAGATGTCGGCGCTTACACGACACCACCCGGAGCGGTAGCCACTATTCGCAATCCGATTATTTGTCTCACCGGAGCCTATCGCATACCCGCGCTGTACGGGCGATGGCGCGTCTCGTTCACGAATGCTGCGCCGATCGGTAACTATCGCGGCGCGGGGCGGCCCGATATCGCCTATGCGATAGAGCGGCTGGTGAGCCAGGCGGCGGCCGAATTGGACGTCGACGCGGCCGAATTGCGCAAGCGTAATTTCATTCCGCCCGAAGCGTTTCCATACAAGACGCCCACGGGCTCCACTTACGAAAATGCAGACTTCCCGGGCTTGTTGGAAAAAGCGCTCAAAGCCTCGGATTGGAGCGGCTACCCGGCGCGCCGTGCGGCATCGGAGCAGGCGGGCAAACTGCGGGGCCGCGGCATTTCGACAGTGATTGAAAACACGAATGCCGGCATGGTTGCCAAGGACCAGATCGCACTGGAGGTGGATAGCGACGGGCGGGTCACCGTGCACTCGGTAGCGCATTCGCAGGGACAAGGGCATGAGACGACGCTCGCCATGCTGGTCGCCAAGGCGCTCGAAATTCCCGTCGAGCGCGTGATCGTGCGCCAAGGAGTGGATGAGCCGCCGCTCGTCGGCAATCATACCGGCGGCTCACGCAACACCGTCGGCCCCGGCTCAATATGTTATGTGACCGCGCTCAAATTGATCGAGCATACGAAGACTCTGGTGGCAGAGCAACTCGGTGTCGAGCCGTCACAAGTTGATTACGCCTCTGGCAAATTTCACTGCAGCGAGCCGGAGAAAACGCTCGCGCTGGCGGAAGTCGCCAATAAGAAGAATATCAGCATCGTAGGCGAAGGCTCGTTCGGCTCGACATTCCCGAACGACTGCCACATCGCCGAAGTCGAGATCGATCCGGACACGGGTCTCACAACCATCGTTTCATATGTAGCCGTCGACGATTTTGGTGTCGTGATCAACGAGGCCATCGTGGAAGGACAACTGCATGGCGCGGTGGTCCAAGGCGCGGGCCAGGTTTTTGGCGAGCATGCCATATACGACCGAGACAGCGGGCAACTGCTAACTGGCAGCTTCATCGACTATTACATGCCGCGAGCGGGCCTCATACGCGAGATTTGCATGAAAGAGCATCCCACGCCGTCGCGCGTGAGCCCGCTCGGCATAAAGGGCATGGGCGAAGCTGGGTGCGCCGCCTCTCTGCCAGCACTCGCTAACGCGGTGATGGATGCGTTGCGTCCACTCGGTATCGAACATCTCGATATGCCGTTGACGCCTGCGAAGATCTGGTCTGCGATCCACCAGAGCAAGCATCACTGAGCCATGTCGCTCGATGAGATCTGTGTCTTTGGGCGGTGGCGTCGGGCGCGAGTCGCTCGCTGCGTTCGATAGTGAATCAACGTTCCGCGTGGCGTCGTATCCATTCCGCGAAGCCAATTTCGTCGATCTTGCCGGCGGCGACTGCCAGCATGGCGAGTACTGCACCAGCATCGGATGCGCTGAGCTTCCACCCGTTTGACGTGAGAAACAACTCGACCGCGACGAACGCGGTGCGCTTGTTGCCGTCGACGAACGGATGATTCTTCGCGATGCCGACACCGTAGCACGCGGCCAAATCGGCGTGATCGGGTTTGCCGTAGGCAGCGAGATTTAATGGACGCGCGAGAGCGGATTCAAGCAGTCCGCGGTCGCGTATGCCCGCCGAGCCGCCGTGCTCGGCGACTTGCTCGTCGTGCACCGCCAGGATGACCGACGGGTCGATCCAGATCCATTTCTTCACTTCGCGAGTTCGCGCAGCACCGCGCGGCGGCGCTTCATGATCTTGCGCGCCGCTTTCATCTGCGCCTCAAACGCGGGGTTGTGCGGTGTAATACGATAGCCTTCAGGCGCTTCAGTGATGAAGATTTCATCGCCTTTTGCAAGCTTCAGGCGCGCGAGCACTTCCTTCGGCAGGATCAGACCGAGCGAATTGCCAATCTTGGTGAGCTTCAGGCTGAACATAGCGCGGCTCCGCGGATTTGGATGTTATAACGGTTGTTATAATACCGTGACTGCCGGACCGGAGCAACCGCAGCCGCTCCGGGGCAACGAAAATTGAGGGGTCGGGACTCAGGAAAGGCGGCGAGTACGGAAGTCGCCGGCGATCACCGCGTAAGCGTTGAGACAGCGTTCGAGCGAGCGATACTCGTCGCGGAAAAGCCTGCGCGGCGAGGCGCACCGGCTCCCCGATGACGGCGCAGATCATCGGAGTAACATGCGGTGGTAGATGGCTCGGCTCGTTATTCGATTCCGGCGAGGTCGACTATTCTTGATTCCGGTCGCAAACCGTCGAGGAGCCCCAGCCGATTTTTAAGGAGGAGACCATGCACCCGCTCGCCCGTTGTCTGATTGCCGCTGCCGCTGCTTTCGCGTTCGCGTCGCCCGCCTGGGCCCAGGCCTGGCCCGTCAAGCCGATTCGACTGGTCGTCAACTTTCCCCCAGGCGGCGCGGTCGACGTGATCGCNNGGCTACACCCTGCTCTATTCGTCGGGCGGCCCCATCATTATCGGCCCGCACCTGTACAAACTCAGCGTCGACGTGGCCAAAGACCTGTTGCCGGTCGCCCCGGTGACGAGCGTCGCGCTGCTTCTGGTGGTGCGTACGAGCTTGCCGGTGCGCAGCCTCGCCGAGTTGATCGCGTACGCCCGGGCCAACCCTGGGAAACTGAGCTACGGCTCATCGGGCATCGGCAGCGCGCTGCATATCGCCGGCGAAATGCTGGTGCACACGGCGAAAATCCAGGCTACCCACGTGCCATATAAGGGCGTGGTACTGGCGATCACCGACCTGCTCGGCGACCAGCTCGACTTCATGTTCGACACGGCCCCGGTTATCCCGCATATCAAGACCGGCAAACTGCGCCTGCTCGCAGTGGCGCGCGCCGCGCGCTCGCCGATCTTCCCCGACACGCCGACCATGGCCGAGGCGGGAACGGACGTGAGTATGGATCCCGTGCACGGCCTGTACGCGCCTGCCGGTACGCCGCGCGGGATCGTCACGCGCCTGAACCGCGAGATCGGTCGCATCATGCAGACTGCCGAAGGACGCGCCGCGCTCGCCCTCATCGGGGCCGAGTTGGTCACGGCCTCGCCCGAGGAGTTCGCGGCGCGACAGCGGCGCGAGCGCGAGCGTTTCGGCGCGATCGTCCGCGAGGCCAACATCCGCGTCGAGTAAGCTTCACGAATCCACAACAGCTCGGCGACTCGGACACGCTCACGCTGATGGATACGCCGAAAGATTGGGTAGCAGTAGATAATACGTTGCCGAATTTATGCACCAGACTACTTAGGCGTGAGGAGTGAGGAGGATGCAGCAGACCCTTGAGATTCGCACCCGCGGCCGCGGCACGACAGAGATCACCGCCGATATCGCGCGGCTCGTTCGCGCATCGGGGGTGAGAACGGGTATCGCCCAGATCTTTGTCCAGCATACGAGCTGCTCGATGATGATTACCGAAAACGCGGACCCGGCAGTTCGCGACGATCTTGAAACTCTGGCAAAGCGCTGGGTTCCGGACGCGGATCCGGCCTACCAGCACGACACCGAAGGCGATGACGACATGGCCGCGCATGCGCGAAGCGTGCTTTCTGGAAGTTCGGTGACCGTGCCGGTCGGCAACGGCGAACTGCTGCTCGGGACCTGGCAGGGAATTTATCTTTGGGAGCATCGGACGGGATCGCATCCGCG
>PLYS01000384.1 GCA_003153455.1 Betaproteobacteria bacterium
GTCGGGTTGAGCGCACATTGCTGCGAGTAAAAATGACCATCCTCGTCGATGAATATCGCTTCGCCCGGCGCGATGTCGCGCACCAGCTCGTAACCGAGCGCATCGAGCGCCACGGACTCGGAGGCGACCAGGTACTCGCTGCCATGCTCGGTTTCATGCTTGCCGAACACCAGCGGCCGGATGCCGTAGGGGTCGCGGAACGCGAGCAGGCCGTAGCCGGCGATCATCGCCACCACCGCATAGGCGCCGCGGCAGCGCCGGTGCACGCCCGATACCGCAGCGAAAATGGTCGCCGGGTCGAGCTTGTAATTGGCCGCGCCCTCCTGCAGCTCGTGCGCGAGCACGTTGAGCAGCACCTCGGAATCGGAATTGGTGTTGACGTGGCGCAGGTCCTGGCGGAACAGCTCGCCTTTGAGCTTGGCGGTATTGGTCAAATTGCCGTTGTGTCCGAGCACAATGCCGAATGGCGAATTGACGTAAAACGGCTGCGCCTCAGCCCCCGACCACGCAGACCCGGCGGTGGGATAACGTGTGTGGGCAATGCCGTACGCGCCGAGCAGCGCTCGCATGTTGCGGGTGCGGAACACGTCTCGCACCATGCCGCCGCCCTTGTGCATGTGGAAGGTCGCGCCCTCGGCGGTGACGATGCCGGCCGCGTCCTGACCGCGGTGCTGCAGCACCAGCAGCCCGTCATACAGCAGTTGGTTAACCGCGTTTTTTGCTACCACACCAAGGATGCCGCACATGACGTTCTCTATTCGTAGTTGATGTGCTTCGAGAAATCGTTTGGTAGCCAGACTTTAATCACATTGGCCAGCGCTTCAAGCGGCGCGCTCAGCATCGCATGCTGCCACTCCGGCTGCTTCGGCAGCGTCGTCATTCCCGCCAGCAGCACGGCCAGCATCACGATCGCTAGCCCGCGCACCATCCCGAACGCAGCTCCCAGCGTGCGGTCGACCATGCCCAGCCCTGCGCGTTTGACCAGTCTCGAAACCGCGCTGGCAAGGAGCGTCATCGCCAGCAGCACCACCAGGAATATGATCATAAATGCCGCCAGGATCCGCAATTGCGGCCCCGGTATCGCGGCCGGCAGCAGCGGCGCTATAGCGGTCACATAAGTCTGCGCCGCCACAAACGCCATGACCCAGGATGCCAGCGCCAGCAGTTCGCGCACAAAACCGTGGATGATGCTCAACAGGACCGATATTCCGATGATGGCCAGCACCGCATAATCGAACCAGGTCATGTGCCCTATTTCGGTACCAGATTGCCATTCAATCCCATGCCCTTCAGCTTGTCGCGGGTTTTTTCGGCTTCGTCGCGGGTCGCGAACGGGCCGGCTCGCACGCGAGTCACGTTTCCTTTCTTGGTCGGCACCGTTTCGGTATACGATTTGACACCGGCCGCCGCGATTTGCTCTTGCATCTGCTTCGCCTTGTCGGCGTCGTTTAACGCGGCAACCTGCACCACATAAGCGACTGCGCTCTTGGCGTCAGGCCGGGCTTGGTCCACGGCGTTCGGATTTTCCGCAGCTTTTGGCGCTGGCACGCTCTTGTCGGGAAGCTTCGCCGCCTGCTTGGCTTGCGCCTTGGCCTGCTCCGCTCCTGGCAGTATCGGCGGCGCCGCCTCGACATCGTAGGCAGGCGGTGTCCGCAGGTCCGCAGCGGGCTTCGTGGCAGCCGCTGCTGCTACTGTCGGCGCATCGTCTTTGGCGGGCGCTTCGGATTGGACCGGAGTCCCTGACGCGGGCTTGGCGACCGATTTCGCATCCGGCACCACGGGCACGATTTTGGAGGTGAAAGCGCCCGAGCTGGGCGAGGGAATCTGGATGCTGATGTCCTGGTTGAGCGGTCTTGGCTCATGATCGAGAGCCATCGGCAAAAACACCGCGACAATCGTCACCAAGGCTATCGCGCCGATCAGCCGCCGGCGCGCGCGCTTTCTGAGTTGCAGTTCTTCTGCGCTAATGGATTTCGCCATGATCCGGAATCTTTGCCTTACGTTGCATTGGTTGCACCGGCGCCCGCCCGTTGCCGCTCGCGCATCACCGCAGCGACAGTAAGAAACGATCCGAAAGCTATTATTTTATCATTTCCGGCCGCGATGTCACGGGCGGCGCGCCAGGCGCCAGCGACGTCTTCGAACTGGGTAACCGGCGCAGTGACTCCCGCACGGTTCAATTCCTCGGCAAGCTGCTGCGCGGCTGCGCCACGCGGCCCTTCCGTGGTTGCCACAAACCAACGCGTAATACGGTCTTTCACTGCGTTGACCACACCCGCAATATCTTTGTCTTTAAGCATGGCAAAGACCGCAAACGTGTTGGCGGACCTCGGCATACTCGCAAGATTGGCGGCGAGCGCACGCGCCGCGTGCGGGTTGTGCGCGACGTCGAGAATCACCGTCGGCCGGCCCGGCAGCACCTCAAAACGCCCGGCGAGTTCCGCCTGCAGCAGGCCGCTGCGGATGTCCTGCGCCGTCACCGGCAGGCGCTCCCGCAGGCAATCGAGTGCAGTGATGCACGCCGCGGCGTTAGCCAGCTGATAGGCGCCACGCAGCGCCGGATACGGCAGGCCCTGGCGCTTACCGCCCCGCCCCCAATAGCGCCACTGGGCTTTGGCGGCCACATAGCCGAAATCGTGGTTGATCAGCATCAGCTCGGCGCGGATCTCGGCGGCGCGCGCGGCCAGGGTCGCCGGCGGGTTGGCGTCGGCGCAGATCGCGGGTCGGCCGGCGCGGAAAATCCCTGCCTTCTCGAACCCGATCGCATCGCGCGTGTCGCCGAGGTATCCCTGATGATCGAGGTCGACGCTAGCCACCAACGCACAGTCGGCGTCGAATACATTGACCGCATCGAGCCGGCCGCCAAGCCCTACTTCCAGTATCGCAACTTCGATATTGGCCTCAGCGAACGCCAACATCGCCGCCAGCGTGCCGAACTCGAAGTATGTAAGCAGTGTGCCACCGGCCGTGTCGACCCTGGCGGATTCTACGCGCTCGAATGCGCGGCACAATTCGTCGTCATTCGCTATCCTGCCGCCGATGCGCACGCGCTCGTTGTAACGCAGCAGGTGCGGCGAGGTATAGCAGCCGACGCGATAGCCGGCGTGCAGCAGCACCGCCTCGAGCATCGCACAGCATGAGCCTTTACCGTTGGTGCCTCCGACCGTGATGATCGGACAGCCGGGATCAAGCGCGAGCGCCTGCTTGAGGCGCAACACACGCTCGAGGCCCATCGCGATAGCTTGCGGATGCAGACGCTCGAGATACTTTAGCCAATCGTCTAAGGTTTCAGGTTTAAAGTCTAAGGTCATGATCAGAAAAGCGCGAGGGAATGACCGCGCCACCAGTTCACGGCAGGCGAATCAACTTTAAACTTTTTACGTTGAACTTGAAACCGGTTACGCGGCCGCAGGCAATTTGAGCATCAGCGTGATCAGGTTGGCGAGCTTGTCGCGCATCACGCGGCGGTCGACGATCAGGTCGATCGCGCCGTGCTGCAGCAGGAATTCGGAACGTTGGAAACCCTCGGGCAGCGTTTCGCGCACGGTCTGCTCGATTACGCGGGGCCCGGCGAATCCGATCAACGCGCCCGGCTCCGCAAGTACGACGTCGCCGATCAGCGCGAAGCTCGCCGACACGCCACCCATGGTCGGATCGGTCAGCACCGAGATGAACGGCAGGCGCTCAGCGCCGAGTTGGGTCAGCGCCGCGCAGGTCTTCGACATCTGCAGCAGCGACAGCAGCCCTTCCTGCATGCGAGCGCCGCCGCTTGCAGTAAAACACACCAGCGGCAGCTTCTGCTCGAGACAGACATGCACCCCGCGCACGAAGCGCTCGCCGACGANNCCGAGCCCATCGAACCGCCGAGGAACTTGAACTCGAACGCGGCGGCAACCAGCGGAATGGTCTTGACGCTGCCCTGCATCACCACCAGCGCGTCTTCTTCCGCGGTGTCTTTCTTCGCTTCTTCAAGACGCTCGGTGTAACGCCGGCTGTCCTTGAATTTGAGGCTGTCGACCGGCACGATCTCGAAGCCGATCTCGTAGCGGCCCTCGGCGTCGAGCAGACAATCGAGGCGCTCACGCGCCGTAATCCGGTTATGGTGGTTGCACTTCGGGCAGACGAACAGATTCTGTTCGAGGTCGGTGCGATAGAGCACCGCTTCGCACGAATCGCATTTACTCCACAACCCCTCCGGCACCATCTTTTTCGGGCTGCCGGTATCGCGTTTGATCTTGGGCGGCAGTAATTTTTTTAACCAGCTCATGAAGTTACCGTTTCGCTGTCGAGCGCGCTGCGGATATCCTTCACCAGAACCGAAATATTGTCCAGTACGCATTCGCGCGGGCTGGTTTCTATTTCCTGCACCAGCCGGCTGCCGATGACAACGGCATCCGCGATCTTGGCGACCGCTTTCGCGGTTTGCGCATCGCGTATGCCGAAGCCGACGCCGATCGGCAGCTTGATATGCGAACGGATCTGTGGCAGCTTATGCGCTACCTCGTCGAGATCGAGGTGCGACGCGCCGGTCACGCCGCGCAGCGAAACGTAGTAGATGTAGCCGCGCGCGTAATTCGCCACCTGCTCGATGCGCGACGTGTTGGAGGTCGGCGCGAGCAAAAAGATCGCATCGATCGCCCGCTGCGCGAGCAGTCCGGAAAGCTGGCCTGATTCTTCGGGCGGATAATCAACTACCAGCACGCCGTCGACGCCGGATGCGCGCGCCGCGTCGGCAAACGCGGTGTGGCCCATGGCCTCGATCGGATTAGCGTAACCCATCAAGACCACCGGCGTCTCGCCGTTGGTCCTGCGAAAGTCCGCGACAAAACCAAGCACGTGTTTCAATGAGGTGCCGTGCTTGAGCGCGCGCTCGCTCGAGCGCTGGATGGTAGGTCCGTCCGCCATCGGATCGGAAAACGGCACGCCGAGCTCGATTACGTCGGCGCCGGCAGCGGCGAGCGCATGCATCAGCGGTACCGTCATCGCCGGATCGGGATCGCCAGCGGTGATGAAAGGAATCAGCGCCTTGCGGTTCTGTTGCTTGAGCGCGGCGAAGGTGGCGGCGATACGCGACATCAGAATCCCCGTGAGGCGTAAGGCGTGAGGAGTGAGGCGGAACGGCTCACGATGACTTTGAATTTACGCCTCACGCCTAACGCCTCCGTCTCATTCGAATTTAAGGCCCGACTTTTCAGCGACGGTATGCATGTCCTTGTCGCCACGGCCGGAAAGATTGACGAGCAGGATCTGGTCTTTTCTCATGCGCGGCGCCATCTTCGCGGCGTAGGCGAGCGCATGGCTCGATTCGAGCGCGGGAATGATGCCTTCCAGCCGGCACAAGTGGTGAAATGCCTCGATCGCTTCGTCATCGGTCACCGCGACGTATTCGGCGCGGCCGCTGTCTTTCAGCCACGCGTGCTCAGGGCCGACTCCCGGGTAGTCAAGCCCCGCCGAAATCGAATGCGTTTCGATGATCTGGCCGTTGTCGTCTTGCAGCAGGTAAGTGCGGTTGCCGTGCAGCACGCCGGGCTTGCCGGCACACAGTGTCGCCGCATGTTTGCCGCTCTCGAGGCCGCGGCCGGCGGCTTCGACGCCGACCAGCCGCACGCTCTCGTCAGCAATATACGGGTAGAACAAGCCCATCGCGTTGGAGCCGCCGCCGACGCACGCGAGCAGCGCATCGGGCTGGCGGCCCGCCATTTCCTGCATCTGCTGCCTCGCCTCCATGCCGATCACCGACTGGAAGTCACGCACCATCATCGGATACGGGTGCGGGCCGGCGACGGTGCCGATAATGTAAAAGGTGTTGTCGACGTTGGTGACCCAGTCGCGCATCGCTTCGTTGAGCGCGTCCTTCAGCGTTCTCGAGCCCGACTCGACCGGCACCACGCTCGCGCCGAGCAATTTCATGCGATAGACGTTTTGCACCTGGCGCCTGATGTCCTCGGAACCCATGTAGACCACGCACTCCATGCCGTAACGCGCGGCGACCGTCGCCGCCGCGACACCGTGCATGCCGGCACCGGTTTCAGCGATCACGCGCGGCTTGCCCATGCGCCGCGCGAGCAGCGCCTGGCCGACCGTGTTGTTGATCTTGTGGGCACCGGTGTGATTCAGATCCTCGCGCTTGAGGTACACCTGCGCGCCGCCGAAATGTTCGGACCAGCGCTTGGCATGGTAAATCGGACTAGGCCGGCCGACGTAATGCTTGAGTTCGTATTCGAACTCGGCGCGGAACTCCGGATCCTGGCGGTAGCGCTCGTACGCAGCCTTCAGCTGATCGAGCGCCTCGATCAGGGTCTCGCCAACGAACACGCCACCATACGGCCCGAAATGCCCTCGGTCATCCGGCAGGTCATACCTCTGCACTGCGTACCTCTTTCATGAAAGCTGCGATTTTGCGCGGGTCCTTGATACCAGGACTCGCTTCGACGCCGGAACTGACATCGACTGCCCACGGCTTGACGCGGCGTATCGCCGCCGCAACGTTGTTGGGGGTAAGCCCGCCCGACAGTATCACCGGAAGCGGCAACTCGCGCGGTACCAGGCTCCAGTCGAACGCGGCCCCGGTGCCGCCGTGCGCGCCTTCAACAAAGGCATCGAGCAGCAGCCCGCGCGCTGCGCTGTAATGTTGTGCATATTGTAACAAATCCAGTCCCGCCCTGACGCGCGCCGCCTTGATGTACGGCAGCTCGAAGCGCGCGCAGAATTCCGGCGTCTCCTCGCCATGAAACTGCAGCAAATTCAGCGGCACCCGCGCGAGCACGCGTTCGATATCGCTCTCCTCCGGGTTGACAAACAGCCCGACCGCAGTGATGAACGGCGGCAGGCCGCGGATAATTTCGGCAGCGCGCTGCGGCGCCACGCCACGCGGGCTTTTTGCGTAGAAAATGAATCCGAGCGCGTACGCTCCGAGCTGCGCCGCCGCGAGGGCGTCGTCACCGCGCGTAATGCCACAGATCTTGACTGCCGTGCTCATGACTTCGTCATTTATCTTGTGCTTCAAGATTTTTGCATTAGATTCTCATCAAACCATACCCGGCGTGCAGCCTGTGGCAGCCGCCACTTTTCATCATAGCTGACGTGCGCCAGATACAGCCCCGCCGCCTCCAGCGTCGGCGCCGCAAGCCTGCGGTCGCGGCTTGCCAGCACCGAGGCTACCCACGCCGGATCGTGCTTACCTTTGCCGACGTAAACCAGGCTGCCAACGACGTTGCGCACCATGTGATGCAGGAACGCGTTGGCCGCGAGTTCGAACACCACATAGTCGCCGCTGCAGCGGATGTCGAGGCGCCGCAGTTCGCGCACCGGCGATTTCGCCTGACATTCAGCCGAGCGAAACGCGTTGAAATCGTGCTCGCCGACCAGATACTGCGCCGCGGCGCGCATCTGGTCGATATCGAGCGGCAGATGAAACCAGCCGACGCGTCCAAAATTAACTGCAGGACGCAGCGGGTGGTTCAACAATACGTAGCGGTAACAGCGCTCACGCGCCGAGTAGCGCGCGTGAAAATCATCCGCTACCCGCCGCGCCCAGATCACCGCCGCATCTGCGGGCAACAGTGCATTGGTGCCGCGTACCCACGCCGACTCTGGGCGTTCGGCGCCCGTGTCGAAATGCACCACCTGCGCCAAGGCATGCACGCCGGCATCGGTGCGCCCGGCGCACACCGTCGCGGTTTTTTCGCCGGCGATCTCGGCCAGCGCGCGCTCGAGCGCGTCCTGCACTGCACATCCCGACGGCTGCGTCTGCCAGCCGCAGAATGCACTGCCATGGTATTCCATGCCAAGCGCAATTCTCATTGCGAGCCGGTCTATGAATTTAATTTGGGGAAAACACCGGAAAGACACACAGTCCGGCCCTGCCGGCCGATCTCCGGTCAACCGAGAGAATCGAGCAATTTCATCGCTTCGGCCTGTTGTCCGGCGTTGCCTTCCTTGATCACTTCCTGCAGTACCTCACGCGCCCCATCCTTGTCGCCCATTTCCTGATACGCCTTGGCCAGATCAAATTTAGTCTGCACGTCATACCAGCGCTCGTCCTTGGTGGCGCCGCCTTCTGGTTCCGGGGCCTTGGTAACCACGGTCTTAGTCGTGTCATCGAGGTTAAGGTTGATGTCGTCAAACTTGAATTCGGGCGCCAGCGGGGCAGCGGTATCGCCGCCAAGATCGCTCTTGAAATCAGGAAACACGGTCGTAGTACCTGCCGGCTTCACCGCTTCGGGCTTGGCATCACGCGCGGCACCGACCCTGGCCGTATCGCCAAGTTCAAAGTCCATGTCAAATCCTGCCGCCTGGTCCTCCTGGTTCTCGGGGCTGGGGATGACCGTGCCGTCGTGGGTGTAGCCCTTACCGTCGGCGGCAGGCGGCGCCGGAGGCAGGGCCGTCGCATCGAAATCGATCACGTCGGCCATCGGCACAGCCGAATCGCCGGTGACCGCCGAGGCCGGGGCCCCCGCATTGGAATAGAAATCGACCGTGTCGGTCATCCGGGCGGCCGTATCGCCCGTGACCGCCGGCGCCGGTGCCAGAGCAACTATTTCGAAATCGATCATGTCAGCTTTCGGCGCAGCGGAATCGTTCTTGACGTTGGCATTGGCGGTTTCATCCCCCAGCGCGTCGAGCGTTTTTTCGGTCGGTGCGGGCGGTTGCATGCTGTCCGGGATATCGAACGCGAAATCGGGTATGGCAGCTGCCGGCGCTTCTTTGGCCGCGATGCGCACAGCGCCTGAACCCTGAGCGATGTCCTGCACTTCCGCCGCACTCGCCATCTCGTCCGGCGCCATTAGCGTCGTTTTTCCGGCTGCGCCGGTATTGACATCGACAGCGGCCTTGCTGGGAGTCTGCGACAACTCCAAGTTGAAGTCGAAATCGTTACCGGTCGCAGCACCGCGCGCTGCCGGCATCGCAGCGCCTGGCGCCGACCGGCCCGCTTCATACAGCCCATTGCCGGGATCGAACGCGTAGCCCATCGCCGCCGCTTTGAGCCAGTTGTCGCCCGCGCCAATGGTCTGGGTATGCAGGTTGCGCGCGATTTTCTCGAATGCGGCCTTGTCTTTGCGCCCGGCGTAAATTTGCAACAGCTTGAGCTGTGCTTCTTCGTGCTTGGGATTTTTCTCGAGCGCCTCTTTCAGCACTTCCTCAGCCTGCTCGTCGCGGCCGAAATTGAGATACAGATCGGCCTCGGCAAGTGGATCGACATCGTCACCGTCTCCGGCAGGCGCAGCCAATACGGGTTCAACCATCGCCGGGGGCACCGCTGCACCTTTATCGAGCTGGGGCGCGGCTTTTTTACGCCAGTCTTCGTCATCCGCGACCTGCGTGCGGCGACGGCGCGCAAACCAGTAGCCCGCTCCGCCGAGCAATGCGATCAATCCGCCGCCGGCGGCGAGATAGAGGGGTTCCTCAAGGACCTGGTCAATCAGGTCGGGCGGCGCCTGGACGATCTTGGTCGGCTTCGGCTTGGGTTTCGGTTGTTGTACTTGCGCCTCTGGCTCCGCTTTCGGCGTTTCAGCCTTGGGCGCTTCGCCTTGCGGTGGTTCAGTTGTAGCGGGTCGCTCAGCAGGCGCGGCTTTTTGATCGTCTTTCGGCGCTTCTGCCGGTGCCTTACCCGTGTCCTTGACAGGTTCCACTTTCGCCGGCTCGGCTTTCGCGGGCTCTGCTTTCGCAGGTTCCATTTTCGCGACCTGGTCGCCCTTCACCGGCGGTGTGGCTCCCGGCTTGGCCTCAGGCGCTGGCTGCGGCACTGGTTTGGCTGCCGGAGCGCCAGGCACCTGCCCCTTGATTTCAAGCAGGCGCTGCATGTCCTTGATGGTTTTCTCGAGCTGTGCGACGCGATCATTGGCTTCAGCGAATGCTTTTTCCCGCGCGGTGGCCTCTTCCTCGAGCATGCGCATGCGTTCTGCATTCGTGCGCGCGCCCTTGCCGCTGCCGGCTTTGCCCGGTGCTGTGAGTTCGCCCTTGGACAGCTTCAGCACTACCTTCGGCGTTTCCTTGGCCGCCGCCTTGTCTTCGACTGCGGTCGTGATCCTGCCGCTCGCAGCGGACCGGGACTCCCGCGCTGTCGTCTCTCCCACCGTTTCCGCCAGCGTCCGGCGATAAGCGTTCCAGTTTGCGGCTTCTACGCGCACTTCCTTCACCGCCTCGGACTGACCGGTCTCAATGACATGCTCTTTTTCCGGGACGCGCAGAATCGTGCCGCTCTTCAGATGATTCATGTTGCCGCCAAATGCATCGGGATTCGCATGATAAAGGCTGACCAGCATCTGCTCGAGCGTGACGCCCTCGGGTTTGACGCTGGCAGCGATACTGAGGAGCGTGTCGCCGCGCTTGACCGGACCGTATTCTTTGCTTTCAGCTTTAGCCGGAGCAGCAGCAGGACGCGTAACAACCGGTGCCTTTGCGGCAGGCTTGCCCGGCGCGGCGACACGCGGCGCGGTGGGCGCAATCGATTGCGGCTCAGGCGTAACAGCAGGCGCCAGCTCCACTGGTGGCGCGGCCTGCACAATCGGTTGCGACTCAAGCGCAACATCAGGCGCCAGCTCCACTGGTGGCGCGGCCTGCACAATCGGTTGCGACTCAAGCGTAACAGCAGGCCCCACCGCCACTGGCGGCACGGCCTGCACGATCGGCGCGCCCGGCGTATATCCGGGCGGATCGATCAGCGCAGTGTATTCGCGCACCAAGCGTCCCTGCGCCCAGTTCAATTCGACCAACAGGTCGATGAACGGCTCGTTGACCGGGCGCGTCGAAACGATCTTGATGTAGGGCCGACCGTCAGCGCGACGTTCGATGCTAAGGCGCACGCCGACCAGCGCCGGGCTGTATTGGACATTGGCCCGTGTAAAAGCTTCGGGCGAGGCAAGGCGCGCCGTGAGAGTAGCGAGCTCATCCTTCTGCACCGATAGGAGGTCGACCTCCGCCAACAGTGGCCGACCCAACGCGGACAGAATAGTGAGTTTGCCCAACCCGGCTGCGTGAGCAACCCATGGCATCAGCAGCAACGCACCCGTCAATAGCCATGTTTTATATGGCATTTTGCGCAACGCCCACCGTTTTGTTATTTTCATGGACAAGTAGATTAACATCAATTAGTTAGGGTTCCAATCTCGACTCTAACCTTATATTATCAATCTATGAGCCAGTGGCTTCGAGCAGGATGCGCAGCATGCGGCGCAGCGGCTCGGCGGCGCCCCACAGCAACTGATCGCCGACCGTAAACGCGGACAGATAGCAGCCGCCGTTTTTTTCCTTTAATTTGAGCTTGCGCACGCGCCCGATGGGCACATCGAGCGTGCCGCTTACCTTCACCGGCGTCAGTTCAGCCAGCGTCGCTTCGCGCTGGTTGGGAATCACCTTTACCCAATCGTTCGCTTCGTCCAGCATGTGTTCTATTTCGTCGAGTGGCACGTCTTTTTTGAGCTTGACGGTCAAAGCCTGACTGTGACAGCGCATCGCACCGATGCGTACACAAATGCCGTCCACCGGGATCGTATCCGCTTTGAGGCCAAGTATCTTGTTTGCTTCGGCCGCACCTTTCCATTCCTCGCGGCTCTGGCCATTGCCGAGATCCTTGTCGATCCACGGCAACAGACTGCCGGCGAGCGGATGGCCGAAATGCCCGGTCGGAAAATCCTTCTTGCGCTGCATGTCGGTAACCGCGCGGTCGATATCGAGAATCGCGGAATCCGGCTCGTCGAGTTGCGGCCCGGCGGCGTCATGCAATACCCCCATCTGCCGCACCAGCTCTCGCATGTGCTGCGCGCCGGCGCCGGACGCGGCCTGGTAAGTCATCGCCGTCAGCCACTCGACGAGATCGTGCTTGAACAGGCCGTGCATGCCCATCAGCATCAGGCTCACCGTGCAGTTGCCACCGATGTAATTGCGGACGCCACGGCTCATGGCGTCCCTGATCACGTTCATGTTGACCGGGTCGAGCACGATCACCGCATCGTCCTGCATGCGCAGCGTCGAGGCGGCATCGATCCAGTAGCCGTTCCAGCCCGCGGCTCGCAGCCTGGGAAATACCTCGCGTGTGTAATCGCCACCCTGGCACGAGACCAGCGCGTCCATCGCCTTGAGCTGATTGATGTCGCGCCCGTCCTTGAGCGACGCCACGCCCTTGCCGATCGCGGGCCCCGCGCCGCCGACCTGCGAAGTCGTGAAAAACACCGGGTCGATCAGGTCGAAATCGCGCTCGGCCTGCATGCGCTGCAGCAGCACCGAGCCGACCATCCCGCGCCATCCGATAAATCCAACTCTGAGCATTAACTCACCCCTCACTGCCGAACCGCGGCAACCACCGCATCGCCCATTTCGCTGGTGCCGACGCGCCGCATTTCCGTAGCGTAAATATCGGCAGTCCGATAGCCCTGGGCCAGAACTTTTTTCACCGCAGCCTCGATGCGCTGTGCCGCCTCTTCAAGATTGAAGGTATAACGCAGCATCATCGCCGCTGACAGTATCGTCGCCAATGGATTCGCGATGTTCTTGCCCGCGATATCGGGCGCCGAACCATGCGCGGGCTCATACAAACCTTTGTTGCCGGCATCGAGCGACGCTGATGGCAGCATGCCGATCGAGCCGGTCAGCATCGACGCCTCGTCCGATAGGATGTCACCGAACATATTGCCGGTCACGATCACGTCGAACTGCTTCGGATTGCGCACCAGCTGCATCGCCGCGTTGTCGACGTACATGTGCGACAACTCGACGTGCGGATAGTTTTTGGCGACATCTTTCACGACCTCGCGCCACAGGCGGCTGGTCTCGAGCACGTTCTCCTTGTCGACTGAACACAGTTTCCGATTGCGTTTCATCGCCGCCTGGAAACCAATTTCCGCAATTCGCCGGATCTCGGGTTCCGAGTAGAGCATCGTGTCGTAGCCTTCGCGCTCGCCGCGGCTGTTGGTGCGCCGCCCGCGCGGCTCGCCGAAGTAAATATCACCCGTCAACTCGCGCAGAATCAGAATATCGAGTCCGGCAACGAGTTCGGGCTTGAGCGACGATGCGCCGGCGAGTTCCTCGAATAGCAACGCCGGGCGCAGGTTGGCGAACAAGCCGAGTTCCTTGCGGATGCGCAATATGCCCTGCTCGGGACGCTGGAGTCGCGGCAGCGCATCGTACTTGGGCCCGCCGACCGCGCCGCACAGCACCGCATCGGCCTGCCTGGCGAGCTTCAGCGTCGGTTCCGGCAGCGGATCGCCATGCGCGTCATAGCCTGCGCCGCCGAACGGCGCAGGCTCAAGCTCGAGCTTGAGGCCGTCGTGCTTCATGGCAGCGAGCACCTTGACCGCCTGCGCGACAATCTCCGGGCCGATGCCGTCGCCGGCTAGTACTGCGATTTTCATGATTGACCCAGTGAAGGGTGAATTCACTAATTGAACAGCCATGGCTGTTCGCTCCGCCGCTTCACCTCGAACGCCTTGATCTTGTCGGCGTGCTGCAGCGTGAGCCCGATTTCGTCGAGGCCGTTCAGCAGGGAGTGTTTGCGAAACGGATCGATTTCGAACTTGAGGACCTCTCCGCCTGGCGTGGTCACGCTCTGCTGTTCGAGGTCGACCACCAGACGATAGCCGGGTGCCGAGTTCACCTCCTTGAACAGCCGATCGACGGACTTGGCATCGAGCCGTATCAACAGCAAGCCATTTTTAAAACTGTTGTTGAAAAAGATGTCGGCGAAACTCGGCGCGATCACCGCCTGAAAACCATATTGCAGCAGCGCCCACGGCGCGTGCTCG
>PLYS01000469.1 GCA_003153455.1 Betaproteobacteria bacterium
AGCCGCAGCCGAAGTTGGCGCCGGCCACCAGAATCTTCGCGTTGCGGTAGGGTGCCTGATTCAACACGAAATCGGGCTTTTCGTTGCCGTCGGCGTCGAAGCGAATGTCGCGAAACAACAAACGCTCATACCCGGGACCGCGCAGTTTGCGCAGAAAGCGCGCGGGGATGATCTTGTCGGTGTCGATGTTCGCCATGTCGAGCGGCGCGGCGACTGCGGTGAGTTTGGTGAATGGTTGCATGGTACTAAACCTCTAAGAGCTTGCGAACGTCGGTGAGCCTGCCGGTCACGGCGGCAGCGGCGACCATCGCCGGGCTCATCAGGTGGGTGCGCGCGCCCTTGCCCTGGCGCCCTTCGAAATTGCGGTTGGAAGTCGAGGCGCAGCGCTCGCCCGCGGGCACGGTATCTTCATTCATCGCGGCGCAGCCCGAACAGCCCGAAGCGCGCCATTCGAAGCCGGCTTCGCGGAATATGCGATCGAGCCCTTCGGCTTCGGCCTGGCGTTTGATCGTGCTCGATCCTGGCGACACCCACCCCGGAATCACGATTTTCCTGCCCTTGAGGACCGCGGCGGCTGCACGCAAATCTTCAATCCGCCCGTTGGTGCAGGTGCCGATGAATGCGCGATCGATTCTTATGTCCTGCAGCGGCGTGCCGGGAACCAGTTCCATGTAGCGCAGCGCCTGTTCCATATGTGCGCGCTTGTCGGCGTCGGTTGCGGAAGCGGGATCGGGGACAACCGAGGTAATCGGCGCCGCTTCTTCGGGGCTTGTGCCCCACGTCGCCATCGGCGCCAGCGTCTTCGCATCCAGCGTCACTTCGCGGTCGACGCGCGCACCATCGTCGGTGGGCAACGAGCGCCAGAAGGCAAGTGCTTTGTCCCAATGCGCGCCTTTTGGCGAAAATTCGCGTCCTTCGAGATAGGCGTAAGTCTTTTCGTCGGGTGCGATCATGCCGGCGCGCGCGCCGGCTTCTATCGACATGTTGCACACGGTCAAACGGCCTTCCATGCTGAGCGCGCGTATGGCGGAGCCCGCATACTCGATCGCGCAGCCGGTCGCGCCGGCAGTGCCGATCCTGGCGATGATCGCAAGTATGATGTCCTTGGCCGTGACGCCCGGCGGCAGCGCGCCATCGACGCTGATGCGCAAGGTCTTGGGTTTCTTCTGCCACAGACATTGGGTGGCGAGGATCTGCTTCAATTGCGATGCACCGATGCCGACCGCGAGCGCGCCGAACGCGCCATGCGTCGACGTGTGCGAATCGCCGCACGTGATAACGAGCCCCGGCTGCGTGATGCCAAGTTCGGGCCCTACCACGTGCACGATGCCTTGGCGCGGATCGTCGAGGCCGTAATAGTTCTCGATGCCGTTGGCTTGCGTGTTCTTCGCGAACAGCTCGAGCATGTTGCGCATCTCGGGGTCGGTGACCGCGTTGATTCCCTGCTCGCGGTTGCGGGTCGGCACATAATGGTCGGCCGTCGCGAACGTCTGGCGGGGTTTGCGCACCTTGCGGCCCTCGGCGGCAAGCGCGCCGAACGCATGGAACGAGCCTTCATGCACGAAATTGCGGTCGACGTGCAGCAGCGCCTCGTTCTCGCCGCGCATCACGATCACGTGGCGATCCCAGATTTTTTCGAACATCGTGCGTGGACTGCTCATACCTAATCCTGTAGAACCAAAAAATACTCAACGCAAAGACGCAAAGAAAAGCAGTCGCAAGGAATCCGGCTGGTCATTCTGTTTTCTTTCGGTTTTCTCTGCGTCTTTGCGTTGATATTAGGAATCCTCTGTGGCAAATGATTTTACAAGCTCGCGCGTTGATCTTCGGGCAAGCCGTAGCGCTCCTCGAGCTGCTGGATCTCCGGCAGGCCCGCGATGTCGGTGAACTGCTTGAACGTCGCAACCTTGTCGCGCATATGGGCGATCGAGCCAGTGCGCTTGAGTTCGGCAAGCAGATTCTGCATCGCGGGAATCGCGGCGAGTATGACCCAGTTCGGGTAAATCGCGATTTTAAAACCCAGTTTGCCGAGCTTGTCTGCCGGAAGATCCGGTGTTTTGCCGCTCGCCGCCATGTTGTACAAGAGCGGCACGCCCTTGAAGTGCCTGGCGACACGCTCGACCTGCTCGCGCCCGACCGGCGCTTCGATAAATAAAACATCGGCGCCAGCTTCGCGGTAGCGTTCGCCGCGCTCGAGCGCGGAATCGAGACCTTCGATCGCGATTGCATCGGTGCGCGTGATGATCACGAAATCGGGGTCGCGGCGGGCGTCGCACGCGGCTTTGATTTTCGCCACCATCTCGGCGGTCGGGATCACGCGCTTGCCCGCGAGATGGCCGCAACGCTTCGGCCACGCCTGATCTTCGATGTGCACGCCGGCAACACCGGCTTTCTCATAGTCCCGAATCGTGCGGCGCGTATTGATTGGGTTGCCGTAACCGGTATCGGCATCGGCCACGACCGGTAACCCGGAGGCGTCGACGATGCGGCCCGCATTGTCAATCATCTCCGTTGCGGTCAACAGGCCAACATCGGGCATGCCGAGGCGCGTCAGGCTGGTGCCGAAACCGGTCATGTAGACAGCATCGAATCCCGCGAGCGCCACCAGTCTTGCGGCCAGCGCATCTGCAACGCCCGGCGCAACAATGCAGCCGGGGCGCGCCAGCAATTCCCGCAATCGCCTAGCAACACGTTCGGTCATTTCAGCCCCTACTTGATTGGGTGGCAGAGAAGCGGTGATTATATCTGCACTGCCGCGCGCGGGCGGCCCTGCGTTTTTTACGCTACAGCTCGTGCATTAGCGATGTAATAGCAGAAAATCATATACTGTTATCATGATTCGAACCCAAATCAGACTGTCCAGGCGCGAGCACACCGCCGCGAAACGCGAGGCGGCGCGTCTCGGAATTTCGCTTGCAGAACTACTGCGCAGCTCGTTGCGCACGATGCTGCCCGCAGACGAAACCAAGCCCTGGATGCGCTACGCCGGCATGGTCGAATCAGGCGATTCGCGTTCGAGTCAGAACATCGACGACGTCGTTTATGGCCAAAAGGGCTGAGAGCTACGCCGATACGCGTCCTCCGTGCGCAGGCTGTAGTGCTTCACCCGCAGGCGCTCGCGGTACTGATCGAGCAATTTCGGCTCGGCCATGCTGCCTCCCATTCGCAGGTGCCTATACTGGATTAACGTACCTGTCGCCACTCCGGTTGCCCGGCTTGAGGAATCAGGGGGTAAGGAGTAGCCTTCCGTGCTTCAGCCCCGGTTTCGGGGCAAAACAAATGTCCCACTTATGGGGCCGATTTCTCGTTAGCCATGTCCAAGCGCTCGCCACCAATAAATCTGTACGCCGAGCAATTGCGCGAGATTAAGCGCCGTACGGAAGTCATCGATTTCTTCCTTCACAAGGGTGGCCATGCTCTGTACCAAGCAGCAACGATTGAGTCTATTTGCCTACAGTTTAGAAAAATCCTTGAGCTCATTGCTTTCAGCTCCCTCATCGCGAACAAAGATAGGTACGCTGCTGCGCACAAGAACTTCGAGTCGCACTGGAACGCAGAACTCCTTTTGAAGGATTTGTCCCGCATCAATGCGGACTTTTACCCCAAGCCTATCGAGGAAAAGCCGTCGGCTATACCTGGCGTGGTGAATGACTTGGTACCCATAACAGACGGATACCTGGCCCAAGAAGACTTCATTCACATCTACAAAAAGTGTGGCGGCATGTTGCATGCTGCAAACCCCTACGGGTCAAAAACTGGATTTCACTTTTTTGAGAAGTCATTCCCTGCCTGGCGTGCGAAGCTAATTCGGTTACTGAACTGCCATCAGGTACATCTCTTTGGCGAGACTGGCTTCTGGCTCATGCACATGCAAGAGAATGGAGACAATGAGGTTCATTTTTACCATTTCGGCCTTGTCGAAAAACATGGCTAACCCGGCGCTCAACCTCGCTCCCTTCGGTCGCTGGACGCTGCGCGATAAAGCCGCGCAGCGCCGGTTAGCTCTACGTTGGGCGTCAGAAACCTACCACGTCTTTGCTCAATCCAAGGAGGCGCAATGAGTGGCCTGGAGAATATTTTTGAAGCAAGGATCAGAGAGGCCCTAATCGAGTGTCATGAGCTTGGCTACCATCCACACGACTTTGAAGGAATGCTGGCCAATGCAAGTGCTGCACGCGTCGCAATAAAGCTCGTTACGTCAGGGGAGCTTCAATCGGGCCTAAAGAAACTTTCCCAGATGGGGCGTTTAGATTTGTCTGTGGAATCAATAATTCTTGAGACTCAGTTTGAGTCTTTATTCAAGACACCAATCCGAGACGCCGCTCGGTGGCGTCTAGATCAAGTCATGCCGTGAAACAATACGAAGCCAACCAAAAATGAAAGACGCATTTTTTATTGCTGGAGTAGTTGTCGTCTTTTTGACAGCCGCCTGCGAAAGTTCTGAAGAAGCCCAAAAGCGAGAAGCAATGGCGTGCGGTAAAGATCTTCAGTGTTTGTCAAAGATTGGGCAAGTTAGAGCAGACGTCTTTTGCAAGGAACCCATCGAACGTTTAGCCCAATTCGACATGAAGTGGGAGGAAATGCATATTGGCGGTCGATTCTCGAAAATTAGTTGGAAAGACATGGATCGTGGCGTTGTTACGTACATGGGAGACAAAGCCAAATTCCAAACACCAGCGGGCGTTTACATCAACGTCATATACGCCTGCGACATAGACCCAGCCGATTACAAAAACCCGGTGAAAGGAGTGCGGCTTGTGAGGCCAGGACGACTTTAACTATCCTGACTTTATTTTCCTTTCCTTGGCAGCATCCCAATTGCAGCACCAAAACGGTATTAACTGTGTCCCCCACCATCGAACCAATAACGCCCAACCCTGCGTCGCAGCGGACGCCCGCAAGCGGGCGCCGCTGGGCTCCACGTTAGGTCGCAGAAGGACAATTGGTGGCTACGATAACGGCGGGGGAACTGCGGGCGATGGGTGAAACACAAACGCTCGAGTTCAAGCGGTCGCTGAGCCTGATGCGCGAGGGGTTTGAGTCACTTTGCGCGATGGTCAATTCCAACGAGGCACGCGGTGTGGTGGGCTTTGGCGTTGAACCGGACGGAACCATAGTCGGTCTCGGGGCCACGAATCTGGACTCCGCTCAACAATCTCTTGCCAATCACGCGACTCAGAAATTCGACCCGCGGCTGCAACCGACGATCCAGGCATTCCAGTGTGAAGGCTTGCCTGTATTGGTGATGTCGGCAGCTCGCGCGAGAGGGACGCCTTACCATGAATACGACGGTCGAGCATTCATTCGTGTTGGTTCCGTCACGCGTCAACTACAATTGACGGAGAAGCAGCAACTGTCCCTGTCTCGAAATCGGGACACGCACAATGGCCCGTGGCGTTGCGACAAGTGCGGGGCGTTCGCTGGAATGGTTTCATCGGTTGCTATCACTGCGGCCGGACCGAGGAAGGTATACACGCATTCTTGTGGCGGGGAATGGTGGCCTGCGACCTAACAAACCGTTGCACCCGATCCTCGGGAGCGGCGCTCCGCGCCGCCCCTCGGCCGGGTGAACGGCAACGTTAGAGCGCACTAAGATCGCCGGGAGTAAGGGAAACGAAGTGGCCGAAAAAACCATTGGCAAATTGGAGCTCGCGCAACGTCAGCTAGAGACCGCAATTGCGCTGTTTGTGAGCCGCAGAGACCGTGTGTCTGCAATCACATTAGCTGGCGCAGCCGACGGCATTCTTCACGGTCTAGTGTTAAGGGCCGGAAAGCAGCCATTTGCCGACTATGCACTGGGAGTTCGAGAAGCGCTATCTGGCGAAACCCCAGCAAAAGCAAAATTTGCAAGGCATATCAACGATAAGCTGAATATCAACGACCTCAAGCACATGGATGAGGGCGGAATGGACCAAGTTACGTTTGACCCAGACATTTCAGCATTGGGCGCAATCCTCAAAGCCATCGCCAATCACCACATCCTGGTACCGAAGCATCCTGACTTCATCAACGCAATGCTTCAATGGACGTGGATGTTCTATGACGGCAACCAAATCACTGAGAACGAACCCTATGTCAAGCCCGCTGGCGAGAAAGTGATGCAGTGGTACGCCGAGCGCACGGAAGAGATGAAGAAGATGGAAGAGCGATTCGCCAAGAAGTATCAGGACCTCTTTAAGAACATAGAAAGCGCTAGTGATTAGCGCCGCCTACGAAAGAGTCAACGCCGTGCGCTCTAACGAATAAGGTTAGATCGTGATCGCGAAGCGAGCCACGATCTGAACCGTTTGTTGGACGAGCCCGGTCCCGGAGTGCGGGCCGCGCCTCATAGAAAATATGTATTTGGGAGGTACCCCGGTTTGAAGCTTTACCGGGAGGGCGGGGGCTGGAGAGCCCGCTTCATGCATGCCGTTGCGGCAGCCGATGCGCGTTTGGTTCGTTGGCGCGCCTATTGTGCTCGGATTTGCCCCGATGCAAGGCAAGCCGGCGCCTCAGCTTACGGGCGCTG
>PLYS01000205.1 GCA_003153455.1 Betaproteobacteria bacterium
CTCAAGCGCTCACATCGGTCGATGGTCGCCCGGTTCCTCGGCCTGGCTGAGGTGGATCTGACATGTGAAATGGGAGACCGCTGGAACAAAAACCACGGCAAGCTCTCAGTGCGTAAACCGTAGCCATTCCGCGCCCGGGGATGATTCCCCGGTCCGCAGTCCTTGGCGTAGCATAATGGTGGTATGAACAAGGGGAACCGGCCCCCGGCGAGCAGTCCAAGATCGCTCGCCGGGCATTCGCGTTGATCGAAAATTTATATTTTATGGGCAAGGACCCCTCGAAAATCAAGCGGTGCCCGGAATGCAAGCGGTTGGTTGACGCTGCGACGATGCGACCGTTATCGCGCACGCCAACGGGTAGTGTTCGATTTGCCTGTCCAGATTGTTTTACCCGGGTGATGGCGCTCAGAAAAATCATCAGGGAAACGAACAGTAAATAGTCTTAGTCTTGCCTTCCTCTTTGGGTTAGGTCGATCTCAAGACCGCGAAGACGCTTGGCATTACTATTACAGGCGAGATCATGCTGCAAGCGACCCAGGTGGTCGAGTGACCACGCCAATGTCGGCTTTGGAGCGATTTCCGCCTGCCGGTCGAGGGGCACGTCGCGGCCAATTGCAGTCAGTCAGCAGCGGCTCCCGATTTAACGGTCGGTCACGGGGAATTAGACCCTCCCGCTGTTAGATCTCGCTAGTCTGCTGTCCTTGGTGTAAGCGGGCATAATGGGCGCCTTACCAAGGGAGGGGCATGAACAATCGTCGCAAACTGGTTATCGCTCTTGGCGCGGGGGCGCTGGCGATGCCGGCTCTCCCAGGTGCGCGAGGACGGTCGCGCACGGCCAGTGCCTCGGTAATTGAAGGCGATGATCCGCATTTCGCCCTCGCACTTGGGACACACGAGCGGGAAAACCTCGTAGATGCAGGCGAGTAGCTATTGCCCCTCGATGCCGCATAAAACCCGGTGAGTGCAAAATTCATGCGTGTATCGGGCCCTGACCGATCAGGCACATCGTATTTTCTGGATTCTGGGTCACAGGTTATTCGCAAGACAGCGCAAAGTCGGTTCGCTGACACGCGCAAACAGGACCATGCGCGGCGGAGTGTTCAGTTTTTCTTTCCCCTGCGCTGCACAATGAGATCGCGTGTTTCGCGCGCTGCTGCCGCGTAAGGGCTGTCCACCTGGACCGCCCGCTCGATGAGCGCCAGCGCCTCGTCGTCGCGGCCCTGGTCCGATAGCGTCTGGGCGAGATTGTTCAGCACCGCAACCGACTCCGGGTGGCGATCGGCTGCCCGGCGCAACACCGCCTCAGCTTCTCTCAGTTCGCCCAGGGCATAGTAGCCGTTCGCCAACCCTATGCTCGCTGCAACGTTGTCCGGCCAGCGGTCGAGAAATGTCGCATACGCTGTTTGTATCGCGCGTGGGTTGCCGACTCGCCCCATCGCTATGATCGCCGCCAAATAGGATGATTCGGTGGCGGTGGCCGGAATGCGGTCAGGCGGCACGGTGACCATCGCCCAGTAATCGCTTTCCTTCCACGTGTATTCGAGCACGGAGAACGGCATCGCCAGCGTTCGTTTCTCGCCCGAGCGCAACACCAGCTCGCCCTCGGGGTAGTCGTAGCCCACGACCACTGCGTAGTGCCAGATCGAAACNNTCGAAGCGCGGCGCAAGCTGGTATGACACCATGCCGTAGCGGCGCGGCGCGGCAAGCATCTCGACCTGCAGACTGCCTTGGCGCGCGGGCAGATAGACCTGGCCGACGAGTTCTTCCGGCGTGACCTTTACCTTGAAATTGGCGAGTGCGGTCGCAAGCGCGGCAGGACCGCACTGGTAGTCCCGTTGCGGGAAGAACGGAACTTCGGCAAGTTCCATGCGCTCGGGCATGCCGGCAGGCCAGGCGTCGCGCAATGCAGCCGTCTGCGGCGCCATCAACGTACAGCCGCTCAATCCGGCGATGAGCAAAAAAACGCCCGCCGTCAGGCGGGCGCTTCCAGGCACGACACGAAACAGGAGCATTATTTCCAATTGTATTTGTAAAAGATCGCCAATCCAACGGCGATCACGATGACCCATATCCAGCCGTTGGCCATGGCGCCGGCAGGCAGGGAATTCAGATTCCCGGCGAGCGCATGGACTTCGTCATTGGTCAATGCCGCGACACGATCCTGGACAAGCTTCGCATCCACGCCCATCGACTGAAGCTGGCTCGCGACCTCCGAGCGACTCAGCACGCTCGCCACGGCATTACGGTCAGCCTGAGCGCTCGCCGCGGAGACCACCTGATCAGCCCCAATCATGCCGGCTTGGACCATGGGAAACTGAAGCAGCATCAGCGCAACGACCAGTAAACGACAAACCATTTTAATTCCTGCGAATTTCATATAAACCTCCATTGAAGATTTCAGTTCAAATCGATACTACGTCAACAAACGATGCAGATGCTACGGCAACCATGTTCAGTTTTTTGCCATTGAGACCCTCCTCAGAGCAGTAAAACCCTGAATTCATCCAGCTCAGATGCCTTTCTTCACGGCATCCTCGAGATCGCCGTAGTCCGCCTGGACCTTGCCGACGGCTTTTTGAACCCTGCCTTTTTGTTCCAGGGTTTCGTTGCCGACCATCTTGCCGGCGACTTCCTTGACTTTGCCTTTCGCTTCTTCGATTCGCCCTTTGCCCTGATCTTTGTTCATGGTTCTCTCCTGATACTGAATCTAGACAATACATCGTCGGGTCGTACAAAGTTTTTTACAATTCGCAGTTGTAAGGCTACGCGCACCTCCAGACCCAGTCTGTACGGTAGCGCACGCTCCCGAGTGAAAATGGCTGGCTGGCGCAGGTTGAACTGCTAATCGCGCCCCTGACCAAACTCCTGACGTTTCTCCTGCGCCGACCCCTGCTTGCCGCGCGGTCCGTTTTCCTGACCTTGCGACCTTGGCGTCTGCTGNNAGGGGCTTGGGTTGGGGCTGACTTCTGAACGTCTTCGCCTCGCCTTTGCGGCGGCTGTAAGCGTGGGGCGGCTGGACCACTCTGCTGGAGCGGCGGGGGCGGGTTGGAACGCTGGATATCCTGCTGCCGGGGACTTCTCCCCTGAGGCGCTCCCTGCGGTCCCCGCTGAATAGGCGCGGGCGTTCTTTGCACTGCCTGCTCCTGATAGTGCTGCCGCACTACGGTGTCACGCGGCTGGTAACGGTAATTCTGGCTTTGAAGCGCCTGCTGCTGCTCCACTCGGGGATACCGATTCCCTGAATACTGCCGCTGGTAGACAGGCAGCGGGGCGGGCGCTGGAACAGAACTGCGGTTCCACCTGTCCCATCCGCTTCGATGCTGCTCCCATTCAT
>PLYS01000529.1:0-1615 GCA_003153455.1 Betaproteobacteria bacterium
AACTGGTGAGCTTCTTCAAGGTGGAGGGCACGGACGCGCAGGGGATGCGCGCCCCGGTGCGGCGCACTGCTGCGCCAGTGCGCCAGGTGAGCGCGCATGAGCCGGCGCACCTGACCCATGCGGGGGAGCACGCCGCGGTCCGGGTTGCCGCGAAGAAGGCAGGCCCCGGGGAAGAATTCGTCAAGTTCTAGCGGCGTGTTTTTTTATGTTTATTAGAGGAGAAAAGCGATGAAACGAAAATTCATGAGAGACATGGCAGTAATGGCCGTTGCGGCAGCGCGGCAGTTGCGTGGGGCGGAGCCTGGGCGCAGCAACACGCGAGCGCCAAGGAAGCCGAAGCGATGGTGAAGAAGGGCATAGCCTTTATCAAGGCCAATGGCAAAGACAAAGGCTACGCCGAGATCACCAGCAAGCAGAGCCAATTCAAAGACCGCGACCTGTACCTGGTGGTCTACGGGCTCGACGGCAAGGTGTGGGCCCACGGTGCCAACGAAAAAATGGTCGGCCATAACCTGATCGATCTCAAGGACGTCGACGGCAAGGAATTTGTGCGCGAGCGCACCGAGATGGGGAAGGCCAACGCGAGCTTCTGGCAGGACTACAAATTCACCAATCCCCTGACCAAAAAGATCGAGCCGAAGCAGATGTACTGCGAGCGCCTTGACGACACCGTTGTGTGTGGAGGCATATACAAGGGCTAGCAGCGGCAAGCGGCGCGGATTCCATCCGCGTCGTTGCGTGCGGTGCAGTGCGACGAGGAGTGAGATTATGAAAGTCTGGCACAAAATTCTGGTGGCGCCAGGAGTGGCTATCGTCTTCCTGATAATGCTGGGAGCGATATCGTACAGCGCGTTGACGCATCAGCATTCTGCATTGGCCGAGTTGTTTAACACCCGGTTCGGTGATTACCAGCTTGCCGCCAATTCCTCGCAGGAGATCAGCGAGGTGCATTCCAACGTGTACCGGCTATTCACCTGGATCGGCAACCTCAAGGAAGACAAGATCAAGCAGATCACGAACGACCAATTAGCGAAGATCGATGCCGTGATCAATAACATCGCCCGGTTCACGGCCAATAAGGACCTGGGCGCGGGCGAACGCAAGATCGCGGAAGCCGCCGCCAAGAAGCTCGCCAAGTACAAGAAAGACGTGGATACCGCGATCGACTTGAGCACAGTCGATATCAACACCGGCATGAGCGCCATGCAGACGGCTGACAGCAGTTTTCAAGAGATGCTCAAGGATTTCAAGGAGCTCGTGCAGATCGAAACGCGACTGGCGCAGGACAGCTACGAAGGCGCCAGTGCTGCGTTCAGCGAAGCGGTGATGGCATTACTCGCGATTTTGGTGCTTGCCCTCGCGATTTCGGTGGGCATAGCGTATTTCATGAGCGGGATGATAGTGCGGCCTCTCAAGAACGCGATCGCGGCGGCCGGCCGCATTGCCGGCGGCGACCTCACCGGCAATATCGAAGCGACCTCGAAGGACGAAACCGGGCAGTTGCTGGCGGCACTCAAGCGCATGAACGAGAGCCTGAATAAAATCGTGAGCGAAGTGCGTGCCAGCACCGAGGCGCTGTCCTCGGCATCCGAAGAAGTGAGCGCCACGGCGCAGT